>NZ_JBXASO010000015.1:0-79121 GCF_058809375.1 Brevundimonas sp. GW821-FHT10E09
GGGGGAGGAATGGGATGACGGAGATCCTCCCCCCTTGGGGGAGGTGGCGCGGCGCAGAGCGCCGTGACGGAGGGGGCGCTTCTGACGATGGTGATGACCCTGCTGGCTTCTGACACCGAGTCGCCCCCTCCTGGCGCTCGCTGACGCGATCGCCTGTCCTCCCCGTTCGCCTGCGCGAACGGGGAGGTGAGCTTGGCGGTCAGGCGTGGTTTTCGGCCCCCCGGAACAGCAAGGAGCCGTCGCCGTAGGAGTAGAACCGGTACCCGTCGGCGATGGCGTGGGCGTAGGCGGTCTTCATCGCAGCCCGGCCGGCGAAGGCGCTGACCAGCATGAAGAGGGTGGATTTGGGCAGGTGGAAATTGGTCATCAGCACGTCCACGGCGCGGAAACGGTAGCCGGGGGTGATGAAGATGGCGGTGTCGCCGTGGAAGGGGCGGATCTCGCCGGCCTCGGTCGTGGCGGATTCCAGCAGGCGCAGCGAGGTGGTGCCGACGCAGATGATGCGGCCGCCGGCGGCGTGGACGGCGTTCAGGGCGGCGGCGGTCTCGGGCGAGACCTCGCCCCATTCGCTGTGCATCCTGTGGTCGGCTAGGTCGTCGGCCTTGACCGGCAGGAAGGTGCCGGCGCCGACGTGCAGGGTGACGGCGTGGGTCGAGACGCCCCTGGCCCGGATCGCCTCGAGCAGGGCGGGGGTGAAGTGCAGGCCCGCCGTGGGGGCGGCGACCGAGCCGTCGTGCTCGGCGAAGACGGTCTGATAGTCCGATCGGTCGCGGTCGTCCTCAGGCCGTTTGGCGGCGATATAGGGAGGCAGGGGCATGACCCCGACG
Organism: Brevundimonas sp. GW821-FHT10E09; assembly: GCF_058809375.1. Taxonomy (NCBI): domain Bacteria; kingdom Pseudomonadati; phylum Pseudomonadota; class Alphaproteobacteria; order Caulobacterales; family Caulobacteraceae; genus Brevundimonas; species Brevundimonas sp. GW821-FHT10E09. Next base: position 828 of record NZ_JBXASO010000015.1, read on the forward strand.
GCGCGGATGGCGTCGTCCAGGGCCGGGCCGGACAGGTCGAACTTCAGGGTGATCAGGCCGTCTTCGCCCTTGTCGGCGACGGTGGCGTCGAGGCGGCCCAGATCGCAGGCGGCGTCGGCTTCCTGTCCGAAGCGGATGCGGTCGCCGGGCTTGATGCGTTTGCCGGGCTTCATGAAGGCGGACCAGACGTCGGGGGCGTCGCGGTGGTGCAGGGTGGCCTCGACCGCGACGGTTAGGGTGTCGCCGTCCGGCCCGGGACTGGGGTTGGGGCGGATGCGGACGCCCGACAGACGGGCGGGGATGACGCGGGTGTCGTTGAACACCAGGGCGTCGCCGGGCCTCAGGAAGTCGGGCAGGTCGCGGATGATGCGGTCGTCCAGGGCGCCGTCCTTGACCACCAGCAGCCGGGCGGAATCGCGCGGATCGGCGGGGCGCAGGGCGATGCGGTCCTCGGGCAGGTCGAAGTCGAAATCGGCGGTCTTCATCGGCGGGGCAAAGGCCATGCCGGGCGCGGGGGGTCAAGTGCGGCGGCCGGTGAACCTCCGCGCGCCTGCGGGGTTGATGGGGTATGAAAGCCCTCGCCCTCCTTCCCTCCGTCCTCATCGGCGCCGTCGCCAGCGCCCGGTCCATGACGCCCATGGCGGCCCTTGCAGGGGCGCGGCTGGCGCACCGGGAGACGCCGGGGCGGCTGGTGCTGCTGGATCATCCGCTGTTCAAGTTCGGCGGTCTGGCCATGGGCGTGGGCGAGCTGTTCGGCGACAAGATGAAGTCGGCGCCGGACCGGACGGTGTTCCTGGGCCTGCTGGCGCGGGTGATGAGCGCGGGGATCGCGGGCTCGGCCCTGGCGCCGCGCGGGCGCGAGAAGCTGGGGGCGGCGCTTGCGGTGGGGACGGCCGTGCCCCTGGCCTATCTGACGCTGCGGGGACGCAAGACGGCGATGAAGCGGATCGGGCAGACGAAGAGCGGGCTGATCGAGGATGCGATCATCGTGGCGGCCGGGGCGGCGGTGGTGAGTTGGGCGGTGGGACGGCAATGACCCTGAACCCGTCACCCTCGGGCTTGTCCCGAGGGCCCACGGCGGACACGGGCTGGAACGCGACCGCACTAACGACCTGCCAACCGTCATCGTTCGAATTTCGCGGACAGGTGGGCCCTCGGGACAAGCCCGAGGGTGACGGAGCGGGTGGAAGGATAGGCGGTTGACCCGGCGGTTTGCAGACTGCAAACCGCCGCCATGCTTCAGAACCTCGAAATCCTCGCCCGTGAGGCCAAGTCCTGGCCGTTCGAACAAGCCCGCAATCTGCTGGCCCATGTTCTGAAAAAGCGGCTGGGCGAGAGCGAGCGGGCCGAGGCGCGGGCGCTGATCGATGCGGGCAAGGCCGACGAGGCCCTGGCCAAGTTCGAGGCCCTGCGCCGGCCTGTGGTGCTGGAGACGGGATACGGGCCGTCGGGCCTGCCGCACATGGGCACCTTCGGCGAAGTGGCGCGGACCACCATGGTGCGCAACGCCTTCCGGGCCCTGACCGGCGACCACTGGCGCACGCGACTGATCGCCTTCAGCGACGACATGGACGGCCTCAGGAAGGTGCCGGAAGGCGTGCCGAACCCGGAGATGCTGCGCGAGGACCTGAACCTGTCGCTGACCCGGGTGCGGGATCCGTTCGGGACGCACGACAGTTTCGGGGCGCACAATAATGCGCGGCTGCGGGCGTTCCTGGACGGGTTCGGCTTCGACTATGAGTTCATGAGTTCGACCGAGACCTACAAGTCCGGCGTGTTCGACGCGACGCTGCTGACCCTGCTGGAGCGGTTCGACGCGGTCATGGCCATCATGCTGCCGACCCTGGGCGAAGAGCGGCGGGCGACCTATTCGCCCTTCCTGCCGGTCAGCCCGATCTCGGGCCATGTGCTGCAGGTGCCGACGCTGGAGCGGAACGTCGAGAAGGGGACTATCGTCTTTGACGACCCGGCGGGCGGACGCACCGAACTGCCGGTCACGGGCGGCCATGTGAAGCTGCAATGGAAGCCGGACTGGGCCATGCGCTGGGTCGCGCTGGACGTCGATTACGAGATGTCGGGAAAGGACCTGATCGAGAGCGTGCGCGAGAGCGGCAAGATCTGTCGCGCCCTGGGCGGCACGCCGCCGGAAGGGTTCAACTATGAACTGTTCCTGGATATCGAAGGCAAGAAGATCTCCAAGTCCAAGGGCAACGGCCTGACGATGGACGAGTGGCTGCGCTACGGCACGCCGGAGAGCCTGAGCTGGTACATGTTCCAGTCCCCGAAGTCGGCCAAGAGCCTGCACTTCAACGTCATTCCGCGCGCCATCGACGACTATCTGGCCTTCATCGAAAGCTACAAGACCCAGGAGCCGGCCAAGCGGATCGACAACGCGGTCTGGTCGATCCATGCGGGGAACCCGCCGACCCACACGTCGCCGGTGTCGTTCGCCCTGCTGCTGAACCTGGTGGGGGTGGCCAACGCCTCGACCAAGGACCAGCTGTGGGCCTATTTCGCCAAATATCTGCCCGACGCGACGCCGCAGAACGAGCCGCTGCTGGACCAACTGATGGACCGGGCGCTGAACTATTACGAGGACTTCGTGAAGCCCTCGAAGGCGTATCGCCTGCCGGACGACAAGGAGAAGGCGGCGCTGCTGGACCTGGCGGAACGGCTGAAGGCCCTGCCGGCGGATACGACCGATGGCGAGCTGATCCAGAACGAGGTCTATGCGGTGGGCAAGGCGCATGAGTTCGAGCCGCTGAGGGCCTGGTTCGGGGCGCTGTACGAGGTGCTGCTGGGCGCAAGCCAGGGGCCTCGCTTCGGCTCGTTCGCGGCCATCTACGGCCTGCCGCAGACCATCGCCCTGATCGAGGCGGGGGCGAACGGGCGTCTGGCGGACTAACCAGATCGGCCTTGGCGCGAGCCGCTCTCGGGGGGGGGGGGGCGGCGTCGATGAAGATGAACGGAAAATAACGGCGAAGCTCCGGGAGCCTTCAGGTTCGGCCGGGCATTGTCTCCTCATCGGCAAGCCCGATGACAGGAGATAGAGTTATGTCGAGCAAGTTTCTGAAGACGGGTCTGGCCACGGCTGCGGCGCTGGCCGCCCTGGTGACCGTCGCCCCCATGGCCGCCCAGGCCCAGGCCAATGGCGTGACCAACTGCGACGCCCCCGGCGGCCGTCAACGCGTGGGCGCCCTGATCGGCGCGGTCGTCGGCGGCGTGGTCGGCTCGAACCTGGCGCGCAACGAGCGCACGGCCGGGACCGTGGTCGGCGCCGGCGCCGGCGCGGCGGCCGGCTCCTATATCGGCTGCAACCAGCAGCGCACCCGCGCCGCGGCCCAGGCCAACGCCAACACCTATCGCGCCGGCACGAACCTGCGCATCCGCAGCGGCCCCGGCACCGGCTTCCGCCAGGCGGGCAGCCTGTCGGCCGGCCAACAGTTCACGGCCGTCGCCTCGCAAGGCGACTGGATCCAGATCGCCGGCGGCGGTTGGGTCAATGCGAATTACGTGACCCGCTAAGGGTCGCTTGCGGAAAGACTGTTTTCGGCGGCGGGCTGCTTACGCCCCGTCCGGTTCCGCCGCCGGGACAGTCGAAGGCTCACGGTTCGCCGTTTGAGCCTGGCCCCGTCCGGTTCGCCGGGCGGGGCTTTCTATTGGCTGACCCACAGGATGCGGACCATCCATTCGATCTCGCGCCGGGGCACGATCCGGGGCGGATAGTCGGGGTTGATCGAGGACAGGGTGGCGGCGCGGGCGGTCAGGCCGGTCAGCTCCTTGGCCACCACCTCGCCCGAGGTCAGGCGGACCACGACCCGGTCGCCGCGCCGCACGGCGGGGTCGCCGCGATCCACGATCACCCGGTCGCCCTCGCGGTACAGGGGCGACATGGAATCCCCGCTGATCCGCAGGCTGAAGGTGGTGGCGTTGACCTGGGGCAGTTCGGTCTGATCCCAGCCGTCGCCGACCGGCAGGCCTGCATCGTCGAAGAAACCGTCCAGACCGGCGCGGGCCAGGCCCAGAAGGGGCACGGTCGCCTGGGTCGGCGCCGCGTCGTCCGCCAGGGCCGCGAACTCTGCCAGGGAGACGCCGGTCGCCTGAAGGATCAGGGTCATGCTCTCGGTCGAGGGCCAACGCGGACGCGGCGGATCGCCGGCGCCGAACCGTTTGGACGGATTGAAACTGGTCGCATCCAAGCCCGCCCGGCGCGCCAGCCCCGACGGCGACAAGCCCTCGCGCCGCGCCAGGGCGTCCACGGCCTTCCAAAGCTTTGCGTGTGACAGGGGCATGGGCTTCCCGCGACTGAGTCGGAGGAAGTTTAGGGGATAGATTTAGGAATTTCTACCTAGCGCAAACTCGGCCTCAGCCTTGCGCTCTTGCCAGGCCCAGAAGGTGCCGACGCCGATGCAGATGATGATGAGGTAACCGATCAAGTTCATCACTGTGTAGAGAGACGCTATGGGGATCGTCTTCGTCGTCAGGATCATGATGTGAGCCATGACGGTAATCAGCTGCAGGCCGGCCACCCACACGGGCCAGGATTGGGGCGCCCGCCAGGCTAAAGCGGCAAAGACCATGAGCGATATCGCATCGATGAGAAACATCCCGATCGGCAAGCCGCGAAAGCCGTCATTCTGCTGAACCAGCAGTGATCCGAACCACGCGAAAATTAAGTATCCCGCGCCGATCTTTTCCCGGGTCCCGCCCTTGATGAAGGCGAAAACGGCCATCCCGACCATGAAGATCGCGCCCACGATCGCATAAACGATGTTGAGCATAGCAAATCGCCCCCGCGCTGTGTGCACGGGGACGATCATGACCCAATTCTAGTTAAGCGGAAATGTCAGTCCGCTAAGCTTACCAAGAATTCACCCGACCGAACGAAGGTGGCCGGTCGGCCTGACGACCGGCTTCGGGTCAAGCCAGTCGTCAGGCTTGGCGACAGGACCGATAGCGTAGGTGCCGAAGCCTAGACGACGATGGTCCTTCTGGAGTTCCGCGTGGCAGGCGACGATGGACTCGCGAGCGGCGGCGAGGGCGGCGATGGTTTCCATGGCCTTGGCCTGCGACGCCGTGGCGGCGACGGGCGAAAGGGACAGGGCGGCGCGAGCGCCGATGAAGGATTGAACCAGCGTCGTCGCCTGGGTGATGGCGGCGTCAATCGCGTGTTCGGTCGCGTGGAGATCGCCGGCGACGCTGGCGATGACTTCGGTCCGTTCCATAGAAAGCCCCTAAAACAAGGTTTACAAGAGATGTAAGCTTAACATGGATTAACCTTGCTTGGTAGAGTCTTGTTAACCGTGATGATCGTGCGCGTCTTCAGCGCCGATTGTTCGACGAACAGGATGTCATTTCTGTTTTTGCCCGCCCGAAGCCGCTGAAAGGCCTAGGGATTGTCCAGCAGGAAATGGGCGGTCAGGGAGGCGATGGGCTGGTTGCGCGCCTCCTGCCAAGCTTCGGCCTGGACGTGGGCGACGCGGCGGCCGGCGCGGCTGATGCTGGCGCGGGCGAAGACATCGACGGGCCGGCCGGTGCGCAAATAGGCCAACGTGACATTGATCGGCCGCGGCAGGCGCGGGCTGGGGAAGGCCAGCGCCACCTGGGCCATGGCCGTCATTTCCAGCAGGGCCGCGGTCGAGCCTCCGTGCAGGGCCGGCAGCATGGGATTGCCGATCAGCCGGTCGGCGAAGGGCAGGATGACGGTGATCTCGTCTCCGCTGACCAGGGTCTGAAGGTTCAGGAAGCGGGCGTAGGGGATGCGTTCGAGAAGGTCGCTCATGCGTTGGCCTCCCGGCCGGGGGCCGCCTCTTCCCGGACGGGGCGCGCGCGGTTCAGCACATAGGCGGATTGGGCCGCCGCGACCGGGTCGGACGGGTCTTCCTCAAAGGCCCAGGCCCGGACGAAGGCGATGGTCGGCGTCAGTCGGAAGCATTTCGCCTGGGCCAACAGGTCCACGCGCGGGTGGGCGGCGCGCATATAGTCCACCCGCAGGTCCAGGGTGGCGATGGGCTGAAACTCGGCCATAGCCGTCCAGACCGCCAGGCCGCCGATATGGTCCAGCAGGGTGGTCACGAGGCCGCCGGCCAGGACGCCCGTGTCGGGATCGCCGACCAGATCGGCCCGCCAGGGCACGCGGATGCGCGGATCGCCGTCATGCAGGCCGTCGAAGACGAAGCCCAGCGCCCCGGTGTGGGCGGATCCCGCCGCCAGCTGGGGCAGGATGGTGTCGACGAAACTGTCGTGCATGCGAACGGACGCCCGTGAAGCCGATGATCGTCTCCTGTATGGAGCGGAGCCCCGACGGCGTCGAGAGCGTTACGATGGCCATGATCCGCCCCGAAGACCTGCTGCACCCCACGCCCGCCGGCCTGTATTGCCCGCCCGGCGACTTCTACATCGACCCGGTGCGGCCGGTGGATCGGGCGGTGATCACCCACGGCCATTCTGACCACGCGCGGGCCGGGCATGGCGTGGTGCTGGCCACATGCCAGACCCTGGCCATCATGGCCGAACGCTACGGCGCCGATTTCGCGGGGCGGGAGCAGGCGGTCGAATACGGCGAGGCCTCCGCGATCAACGGCGTCGATCTGCGTCTGGTCCCGGCGGGCCATGTGCTGGGCTCGGCCCAGGTCGAGGTGAAGTGGAAGGGCCTGACCATGGTGGTGTCGGGCGATTACAAGCGGCGGCGCGACCCGACCTGCCCGGCCTTCGAACCCGTTCCCTGTCATGTCTTTATCTCGGAGGCGACCTTCGGCCTGCCGGTGTTTCGTCATCCGCCGGCCGAGGAGGAGATCGGACGGCTGGTCCGATCGCTGGGTCAGTTTCCGGAGCGCGCCCATCTGGTCGGCGCCTACGCCCTGGGCAAGGCGCAGCGGATCATCGTGTCCTTGCGAGAGGCGGGATGGGACCGCCCCATCTATGTGCATGGCGCGATGGAGCGGCTGAACGCCCTGTATGAGCGCGAGGGGGTCGAACTGGGGTCGATCCTGCCGGCGCGCGGCCTGCCCAAGGGGGCGCTGGGCGGGGAGGTGGTGATCGCGCCGCCGTCGGCGATCCAGGACCGGTGGTCGCGCAGTTTCGCCGATCCGGTGACGGTTTTCGCCTCGGGCTGGATGGGGGTGCGGGCGCGGGCGCGACAGCGCGGCGTGGAGCTGCCGCTGGTGGTGTCGGACCACGCCGACTGGGGCGAACTGGTCGCCACCTTCGAGGAGCTGAAGCCCGAAGAGGTCTGGATCACCCACGGCCGCGAGGAGGGTCTGCTGCGATGGGCCGAGCTGAACGGCCAGAAGGCGCGGGCGCTGCGTCTCGTCGGCTATGACGAGGAAGATGAGGAGGCGCTGGAGGTCCGGCCCGATTGAAGCCGGACCTGAAATCCGTCAGGCGCGGCGGGCGGCGCGGCGCTTCGGAGCGCGGGTGTCGGCGCCGTCGTCATCATCATCGGCAGCGGCGGCCTGCACCGTCGACAGGGCGGCGTTCATCGCCATGCGCAAGCGTTCGGGCTTGATCGGCTTCTCGACCACGGCGGCCATGCCGATGGACAGATAGTGTTTGGCGTCTTCCGGATCGGCGTTGGCGGTCAGGGCGACGATGGGAATGCGGCTGACGGGGCCGGTCAGGGCGCGAATGGCCTGGGTGGCCTGGACGCCGTCCATGCGCGGCATCTTGATGTCCATCAGGATCAGGTCGTACCGGTTGTCCTGCACGGCCTGCACGGCTTCGAGCCCGTCCTCGGCCAGTTCGGAACTGCAGCCGAACATTTCGCACAGGGCCTGGGCCACGACGCGATTGGTGGCGTTGTCGTCGACGATCAGGATGTGCGGGGTGGACTGTAGGTTCAGCTCCGACAGGTCCGACACGTTCGACGGGGTCTCGACCTCGACCAAGGCGCGGCGCGCGGTCATGTCGAAGGCGAAGGTGGCGCCGCGCCCCTGGTTGTTCTCGGCCCAGATGCGCCCGCCCATACGGTCGACCACCTGCCGACAGATCGACAGGCCCAGGCCGGCGCCGTCAGGACCCGAGCCGTGAACAAAGGGCTCGAAGATGGAATCGACGCGGTCTGCGTCCACGCCGGGGCCGTCGTCGCGGACGCGGGCCTGCATGCGGATCTGATCGCCGTCGACCCAGGCCTTGAGCCTGGCCTCGACCATGCCGTTGCGCGCGAATTTCAGGGCGTTGCCGATCAGGTTGTTGAACACCTGTTTCAACCGCACGCCGTCGATGACGGCCGCCAGTTCGGTGTCGCCTTCATAGCCGACCATCAGGGTCACCCCGTCCTGGGACGCGCGCGGCTCCCACAGGGACTGGACGTCGTCCATCACGGCGCGAAGGGGGGTGGGGACGGGGTTCAGCTCAAGCTCGCCCGCCTCGGCCTTGGACAGATCGACCGCGTCCTGAAGGATTCGCAGCAGGCTTTCGGAGGAATCGACGATGGTCTGGACGTGGGCCTGGGCCGCCTCGTTCAGGGGTTGGCGGCGCAGCAGTTCGGCCACGGCCAGCACGCCGTTCATCGGGGTGCGCAGCTCATGGCTCATGATGGCCAGGAACTGGCTCTTGGCGCGGGCGGAGGCGATGGCCTGGGCGCGGGTGTCGTTGAGGATGGCGGCCTGATCGGCCATCTTGGCGTCGTATTCGCGCTGGCGGTCGGTGGCCGCCTTGAGCAGGGTCGCCGCTGTGCCCACCCCGTGATAGCGGCCGTTCCTGGTGACGATGAAGCCGCGCAGAAGGGCGGCGGGACCGCCCCGCGACATGATGTCGGAGAAGGCGTCGATCCGGGTGCCGCCTTCGACGACCGCAGGTTCGGCGTCCATGGCGAAACTGATGGGGCGGGTGTCGTAAAGGGCGTGGCCGAAGCGGCCGGCGATTTTCTGAAGGAAGGCGGTGCGTTCGACCAGACCCACGGGACGGTCATTTTCGACAACCGGGATGACCAGAGTGTCAGGCTCGCGCTCGAAACGCGCAAGCACTTCGCAGCCGAGCGTGGACGGGGCGATGGGCTCGGGCCGCTCTGAAAGGGTCTCAATGGTCGGCATACTGCCTGGAACTCCTTACTCGGTGACAATCTGGACCGGTAGCGCTTGCGGATTAGTTAAGCTGGATCAAAAAGTTTCGCGGATGACATGCGGTGTCATCTTCGGACCGGCGAACCGGATTTTGCGCCGCTGGCCGCTCTGGTGTAGAAGGCCGCCCCGACCCATATGGGTCCCCATCCCTTTGTGCATGCGCGCGGCCGACCGGCCGACCGCAGATTCGTCATGAGCGTCATCCTGGAAAAGCCCCTCACATCGGCCCTGGTCCTGTTCTCCGGCGGGCAGGACAGCGCGACCTGTCTGGCCTGGGCGCTGGAGCGGTTCGACCGGGTCGAGACGGTCGGCTTCGACTATGGCCAGCGTCATCTGGTCGAGATGGAGGCGCGCCAGGCCGTGCGCGCCGGCATGGGGGCGGCCCTGCCGCAGTACGCCGACCGGCTGGGCGACGACCATGTGGTGGATCTGACCGGCTATGGCCGGATCGCCGAGAGCGCCCTGACCGCCGACCGCAAGATCGAGATGGACGCGCGCGGCCTGCCGACGACCTTCGTGCCGGGGCGCAATCTGATCTTCCTGGTGGCTGCTGCGGCCCTGGCGGATCGGCGCGGGCTGGAGGTGCTGGTCGGCGGCATGTGCGAGACGGACTATTCCGGCTATCCCGACTGTCGCCACGAGACGATGGAGGCCATGGCGCGCGCCCTGTCTCTGGGGCTGGACAAGCCGGTGGTGATCGACACCCCGCTGATGTGGCTGACCAAGGGGCAGACCTGGGCGCTGGCCGAGCGGATCGGCGGCGAGGCTCTGGTCGAACTGATCATCGAGGACAGCCATACCTGCTATCAGGGCGACCGGACGCATCGGCACGCCTGGGGCTATGGCTGCGGCGAATGCCCGGCCTGCGAACTGCGCGCGGCGGGGTATGAAGACTGGGTCGCGTCCCAGGGCGTCGAGACGTGACCTATTCAGCCAAGGAAGTCTTTCTGACGGTGCAGGGCGAGGGCGGACAGGCGGGCCGGCCGGCCGTCTTCCTGCGCTTCGCCGGCTGCAATCTGTGGAGCGGGCGCGAGCAGGATCGGGCGAGCGCCGTCTGCAGCTTCTGTGACACGGATTTCGTCGGGACGGACGGCGACGGGGGCGGCAAGTTCGCCACGGCGGACCTGCTGGCCGACCATGTCGCGGCGATGTGGCGGGGGCGGGCGGGGGACCCGAAACTGGTGGTTTGCACCGGCGGCGAGCCCCTGTTGCAGCTGGACCCGCCGCTGATCGCGGCCCTGCACGCGCGGGACTTTGAGATCGCCATCGAGAGCAACGGCACCCTGGCGGCGCCGGACGGGATCGACTGGATCTGCGTCAGTCCCAAGGCGGACGCCGATCTGATCCAGGTCAAGGGCCAGGAGCTGAAGCTGGTCTATCCGCAGGCCAAGGCCCTGCCGGACCGGTTCGAACACCTCGCGTTCGAGCGGTTCTGGCTGCAGCCCATGGACGGCCCCGACCAGGCGGAGAACACCGCCGCCGCCATCGAATACTGCCTGACCCATCCCCAGTGGCGCCTGAGCGTCCAGACCCACAAGTATATCGGCGTCCGCTAATGCCCGTTTTCGAAATCACCAAACAGGCGACCTTCGACGCCGCCCACCATTTCCCCAACGAACCCGAGGGCAGCATCTATCGCCGCGTCCACGGCCATTCCTTCACGGTCGAGGCCACGATCCGCTCCGAGACTCTGGACGCCGAACACAACTGGGTCGCCGACCTGGGGGCGTTGGACCGGGCGCTGAAGGCGGCGGCGGAACAGCTGGACCACGGCATGCTGAACGAGCACGAGGGGCTGGAGCTGCCCAGCCTGGAGAATCTGTGCCTGTGGTTCGTCAAGACGCTGAAGCCGGACTGGCCGGGGCTGTGCCGGGTGCAGGTGGCGCGGCCGACGATCAATGAGCGGTGCGTGCTGAGTCTTTAGACGTTCAGCCACTCCGCCAGCGCCGCATTGACCGTCTCGGGCTGTTCCAGCGTCGAGGCGTGGCCGCAGTTGGGCACGACGACCAGTCGGGCGTCAGGGATGGCGGCGGCCATTTCTTCGGAACGATCCGGCGGGGTCAGGGCGTCCTTGTCGCCGACCAGGACCAGGGTCGGAACCTTGATGTCGGCCAGGCGCGGGCGCGAGTCGATGCGGCCGATGATGGCGATCTGCTGTCGCACGAAGCCGGCGGCGCCGAGGGCCAGGCCCATGCGGACCTGGAGCTCGATCAGGCGCTGGTCCATGCGATGATCGGGGTGCAGCAGGTTGGGCGCGATCTGGTGCAGCACGGCTTCCAGCTCGCCGGCCTCGACGCGGGCGATCAGGGCGCGGCGCTGAGTCGACTGTTCGGGCGTGTCGGGGCGGGCGGCGGTGTCGAGCAGGGCGAGTTTCACGACCCGCTCCGGCGCCTGGCGCAGAATCTCCAGCGCCACATAGCCGCCCATCGACAGGCCGCCGAGGGCGAAGCGGGGCGGGGCGTCGCGAAGGATGGCGGCGGCCATCCCGGCGATGGTGTCGCCCTCCAGCGTCGAGGCGATGGTGACCGGGCCGTGCGACCACAGGGCAGGAATCTGCGGCGCGAACAGTTCGGCCGTGCAGACGAGGCCGGGGATCAGGACGGTCGGGGTCATGCCCCGACATTAGCACGGCTTTCTCTCGCCCACTGAAGGGAAGGCGGCTTGCCTCAGCCTGTCAGCAGCTCTTGCCCTGACGCTGCCGTTGTTCGCAGCGACGTTGGTCGCGCTCGTACTCGCGCTGTTCGCGTTCGCGGGTTTCCTCGTCGGAGGTGGTGACGGCGTCGAAGCCGGCGCCGACGACTGCGCCGGTGGCCTTGGCCGTGCCGCCCACGACGGCGGCGGTTCCGCCGACCACGGCGCCGACGACGCAGCCCTGGAGTAGCAGGGCTGCCCCCAGCAGGACGGGGAGTGCGGCGGCGCGCAGGGGGCGGCGGTCGGTCATCGGAGGAGTCTCTCGTGATATGTGGAGCCTACAGCCGAATGGTGAACAGGGCCTGACCGTCGCCGGGTCAGGCCGTGCGTTGGGGGAGCAGTTTGCGCCGCTGTCGCGCGATGGCCAGCGGGGTTCCGTCCGCGCCCCAGGCGGTCGCCTCGTCCACTGTCCAGCCCAGGCCGAGGTCCAGCATCCGGAACTCGAAGAAGGCCCAGCCCTCGGGCGCTGTTTCAGGCGTCGGGTCGGTCAGGATGTCGATGCGCAGATCGACGGTGGTCATGGGCGCGGGCGTGGAGGAGGCGGTCCAGGCCGGGGGATAGAGGGCGTCCAGCAGATAGCAGAGCCCGACCTCGTCCAGCGGCCGTCGGTCGGCCATCCGCATCCAAGTGCGCTCGATCACCGGCTTGCCCCTATTGCCGCCCAGGATGTTGGGGCCGCCGTCGAACCGGTACTCGACGTGCTGGGCGAAGTGTGGCGACATCGGCCCCTGGATGGTGGCGGCGGGGTTCAGGCTGTCCAGCGGGGGCGGCGGCAGATGAAGCGGGGTCAGGGGCGTGGTGTCGCCGTCCAGTCCATAGGTCCCGGTGGCGTGATGGGTCATGCGGCCGTCCTGTTCCGCCTCGACCGCCGCATAGATGACATTGCGGCCGCCGCGCAGCAGGCGCGGACGAAAGGCGACCTGTTCACCGAACCGGGCCGCCGACAGATACTGGACCGACAGGGTGCGCAGCGGCGCGGTCAGGGACAGGCCCCGACGCATTGACTGGGCGCACAGGGCCGCCAGCAGGCCGCCGAAGGGGAAGCCCTTCTCCGGCGCCATGCCGGAAGGGCCGTTGGAGAAATGACCGGGCACGGGCGCCGACAGGCCGCCGTCGTCCAGGGTGTGGAAGGCCAGGGCGGCGTCGAGGGAGATGGGAGTCGTCATATGGGCCATGGGCGCGATCCTGCGTCAGGCGAAGAAGAGGCGGAAGGCTAGTTCTCAAGTTGCGCTACGCTTCGCGACTTGAGCGCAGAGCCCTCCGCCAGTCAAAGGAACAAGGTCGGCGAACCGGGAGGTCCGTCAGTCCGTTGCCAAACAAGACTGACTTAGCGGGTTCGGTTTGGCAACCCTCTTGCCAAGCGGCTGACGCGGGGTCACTTTTGTCGCATGGGACGCACCGCAGACTACAGCCGCCAAAGCTGCTCCATCGCCGCCACGCTGGAGGTGATCGGTGATCCGTGGACCCTGCTGGTCATCCGCGACGCCTTCAACGGGGTGCGCCGGTTCGAACAGTGGCAGGACAATCTGGGCGTGGCGCGCAACGTCCTGGCCGCGCGTCTGAAAAGCCTAGTCCAGCATGGGGTGCTGGAACCGCGCCCCTATTCCGAGCGTCCGCCGCGCAATGAATATGTGCTGACGGCCAAGGGCAAGGATCTGTACGGGGTGCTGGTGACCCTGCACGGCTGGGGCGCCAAACACGTCTATGGCGAGACCGACTGCGGCATCGAAATGGTCCATTCGACCTGCGGCCAGACCCTGACGCCGCGCATCGCCTGCGGCTGCTGCGGCGAGATCGTCAAGCCGAGGGAGATCCTGCTGACGCGCGCGGAGAACCGTCCGACGGTGGGGGATGTGATGCCGAAGGACGAGGCGGCTTAGGGGGGCTCGCTTGCACCGGCCTGCGCTTCTGAACTGGTTTGCTGATCTTCTCGGCGAACCGCCTCGGCGGGTCGCGGGGGGTGATCTCTTGAGGCCGCAGCCTCATGTCGGACCGTTCGCCTATATGACGCGACTTTACGACCCATTGGCCGCCGGCGATCTGAACGGCTGGTTGTCCGGAGCGAACTGTTCTCGCAATGACTACACACGCTTCCTGGAGACCGCCGCCAACGGTCTTAGATTTGTGGGCCTCAATCTCTACGGCGTGATCCACAGTATGGATCGGTCGGTAGGGCCTGGCGCGGGACAGCCTATAAGCATCGACTACGGAAATCTCATCGGAAGACCTGCCGGAATGGATGAGGGGCAGATGGTTATCGGCGGAGCGGTCGGCTGGTCCTCACGCGGAGTTTTTATCATCGACGACGTGGGACGGATTCGATTGACGCATCACGCGGACGCCCACGACATTGCGGCCGAATGGGACAGTCTGGAGGCCATGCTGAAGGCCGAGACCACGCGCATAGCTTCGCTTCTGGATCTGACGGGCGAGCCCCTTTCGACACATACGGCTTTGATGCACCCAGGAGGACGGCGTTGGGAGACCAAAGCGGAGCCGTTGACCGCGGTTCACTAAACTCAGAACGACGAAAGCCGGCCCCACCCTGCGGCGGAACCGGCTCCCGTCATCCCTTGACGCACACCACCTGACGTAGAGTGTGCACGACCTCGATCAGGTCGGTCTGGGCCGCGATGACCGCGTCGATGTCCTTATAGGCCATCGGGGTTTCGTCGATCACCTCGGCGTCCTTGCGGCATTCCACGCCCTCGGTGGCACGGACGTGGTCCTCGATCGTGAAGCGGCGCTTGGCTTCGGTCCGGCTCATGGCCCGACCGGCGCCGTGCGAGCAGGTGCAGAACGAGTCCGCATTGCCCTTGCCGCGCACGATGAAGGACTTCGCCCCCATAGAGCCGGGGATGATGCCCAGTTCGCCGTCCTTGGCCGATACGGCCCCCTTGCGGGTCAGGAAGACGTCCTTGCCGAAATGCTTCTCCTTCGAGACGTAGTTGTGGTGACAGTTCACCGCTTCCTGCGTCGTCTCCAGATCCGGCCAGAAGGCCTTCAGCACCCCGAGCACGCTGTCCATCATCACCTCGCGGTTGGCGCGCGCGTACTTCTGCGCCCACGACACCGCCCGCACATAGTCGACGAAGCCGTCCGTCCCTTCCGGGAAATAGGCCAGGTCCTGGTCGGGCAGGTTGATGTGCCAGCGACGCATCTCGTGCTTGGCCCGTTCGATGAAATAGGTCCCGAACCGGTTGCCCACGCCGCGCGACCCGGAGTGCAGCATCACCCACACGTCGCCCGCTTCGTCGAGGCACAGCTCGATGAAGTGGTTGCCCGTGCCCAGCGTGCCCAGGTGGCCGAAGCCGCGCGGGTGCGCCGCCTTGGGGTGTTTCTCCACCACGGCGTCATAGCCCGCCTTCAGATCGACCCAGCGCGTCACGGCCGAGGCCGGCGGTTCGGCGGCCCAGGCGCCCTTGTCGTTGCGCCCGCCATTGTCTGTCCGACCGTGCGGAACGGCGGCCTCGATGGCGGAGCGGATCGCCGACAGGTCGTCGGGCAGGTGTTCGGCGCGGATCGAGGTCCGCACCGCCATCATGCCGCAGCCGATGTCCACGCCCACGGCGGCCGGGATGATGGCCCCCACGGTCGGGATCACCGACCCCACCGTCGCGCCCATGCCCCAGTGCACGTCCGGCATGACCGCGACGTGTTTGTGAATGAACGGCAGCAAGGCCACGTTCTTCAGCTGTTTCAGCGCCGCATCCTCGATGGGCACCCCTCGGGTCCACGCCTTGATTGGCGCGCCCGAGCCTTCGATCACGTCATAGCCTGACATGGCCGACGTCTCCTTCTCTGTCTGTGATCCTCCCGGACCGGACGGAGAGACGTCGCTTGCGGATACAAGAAACCCCTCCGGCCGGTGGCGGGAGGGGTTGCTGGAAAACCGAAGTCGATGACCGGTCGTTCCCTACCTACCCCTCACGCATGCGCATTCGCCCTGGACCGGCAGTCGGTCCAAGCCCTTGGGCGCATTCATGGGGACGTAGTGGGTGAACATGGGTCTCTCGTCTTCGGGGCTGGGCTCTTACACTCCGAAGTTCGTGTGCACAACCCGCCGGGCGCGAGGAACGGTCACAAGGGACCGATCCCCCTCACCCTTGCGGCGTGAGGAACACCGGGTTGGCGTAGAACCACAGGTCGCTCCAGGGGTCTTCGCCGGCGGGGTCGGGCGTGGGCTCAAGCTCGGCGCCGTTGGTGCCGCGCACGCGGATGTAGCGGGGCGTGGACGAGGCGGGGAGTGTGTGGCGGATGGTGATGATCTCGCCGTCGCGGGTCCAGTCGGCGACGGTGAAGCGGCGTTCGACCCGGGTGGAGGGGTTGTGGTCGGCGCCCCCGACGAGGTTGAGAGAGATGGATGCTGCCGCTTTCTGGCAGCAGGTCTGCTAGGATCGCGACGTGTCCCGGTCCGAACGCCTGCTCGATCTTCTGAACGCCCTGCGGCGGCGTCGCCGGCCGGTCAGCGGGCGTGCGCTGGCCGAGGAGACGGGGGTCAGTCTGCGCACCCTGTATCGCGACATCGCCAGCCTGCAGGCCCAGGGGGCGACGATCGAGGGGGAGCCGGGGGTCGGCTATGTGCTGAAGCCGGGCTTTCTGCTGCCGCCGCTGATGTTCACGCCGGAGGAGGTGGAGGCCCTGGTGCTGGGCTCGCGCTGGGTGGCCGACCGGGCCGATGCGCGGATGCGCGAGGCGGCGCTGGGCGCGCTGGCGCGGATCGCGGCGGTGGTGCCGCCGGACCTGAGGGACGAGATGGAGACCTCGGCCCTGCTGGTCGTGCCGGGGGCGCCGTTCCCGGTCGATTTGGTCGATCCCGCCCTGCTGAGGAAGGCGATCCGCACCGAGCGGCGGCTAAGGCTGTGTTATCGCGACGAGGCGGGGGTGGCGTCGGAACGGGTGGTCTGGCCCTTCGCCCTGGTCTTCTTCGACCGGGTGCGGCTGCTGCTGGCCTGGTGCGAACTGCGGCAGGATTTCCGCAGTTTCCGCATCGACCGGATCGTCGAGGCCGAGGTTATGGAGGCGCGCTATCCGGCCCGCCGTCAGGCCCTGCTGAAGACCTGGCGCGAGGCGCAGGAAAGCCGCGATCGCTCTGCATCATGCTGACAGGAACTGGCAGTAGTCCGGTCTAGGTTTGTTCTCGTAGAAGGCGGAGGGCGAACATGACTGACATCGACGACATTCTTCTGGCGGTGGCCGACCCCGAGGCCAGCGCCCGCTTCTATTCGGGCCTTCTGGGGCGCCGGCCCCTGATGGCGGGGCCGGACCGCGCCCTGTTCATGATGCGCTCGGGCCGGGCGCTGGGTCTGATGCGGCGGGCCCCTGCCGATGCGGGCGAGGGGCGCGAGCTGGAGTTCCCGCTCGACGACCCTGCCGCCGTCGAACAGGCCCATATCGACTGCTGGGACCGGGGCGCACGCATCCTGATTCCGCCGATGGAGATGGATGCCGGGCGCGGCTTCGTGGCGCGCGACCCGGACGGAAACCGGCTGAGGGTCTACGCCGTCTGAGGCTAAAGCGCTTCCAGGAAGGCGACGAGGTCGGCGCGCTCCTGTGGCGCCAGGTTCCGTTTGAACAGTAAGGGATCGGTGGTCGGGAATAGGGGATCATCCTTCTGGTCCAGGGCGGGACGGGGGCGGGCCCCGCCGGCGTCATAGAAGGCGACCACGCCCTCCAGCGTCGGGAACAGGCCGTTGTGCATCCAGGGGCCGGTGCGGTTCACGTTCAACAGGGACGGGGTCCGGAAGGCGCCGACGTCGGCGGGGTCGCGGGTGACCTCGTAGCGGCCCAGATCCTGGCGGGCGCGGCCGTAGAAGCTGAGGCCCAGATTGTGGAACTTCTGGTCGCTGAGCAGGGGGCCGGAGTGGCAGTTGGCGCAGCCGGCCTTGGTGCGGAACAGGTGCAGGCCGCGCAGCTGTTGATCGTTCAGGGCGTCGCTCCGGCCGGCCAGGAAGCGGGCGTAGGGGCTGGGGCGGGGCTTCAGGGTGCGCTGGAAGGCGGCCAGGGCCTTGGCGATCCGGTCGGTCGTGACCTCGGGCGAGCCGAAGGCCTGGGCGAAGGGGGCGGCGTAGGTCGGGTCGGCGGCGATGCGGGCCGTGACCGCCGGCAGGTCGGCGGCCATCTCCCTGGCGTCGACGATGGGGTGCAGGCTCTGCTCCTCCAGGGTCCTGACCCGGCCGTCCCAGAACAGGCTGGTCGCCCAGGCGGCGGCGGCGACCGAGGGAGCGTTGCGCCGTCCCCTCTGGCGGTCATGACCGAAGGAGGTGCGCACGCCGTCGGCGAAGCCCAGTTCCCGCGCATGGCAGGAGGCGCAGGCGATCTGGCCCGAGGCGGACAGTTTCGGATCGTCGAACAGGCGCTGGCCCAGGGCGGCCTTTTCCGGGGTGGTCGGATTGTCGGCCGGCTCGGGCGCCGGGGGCAGGGGGGCGAACTCGGCGAAGGTCGCGCCCTCTTGCAGGAGCGGGCGAGGCCAGGTCTCGGGGCCGCCGGCGTAGGCGAGGCGAAGCTCGGCGTCGCTGGACGGCGTCTGGACGCGCGAGACCGCCGCCCCCACGCCCAGATGGAGCGCGACGACGGCGACGACGAGGGCGGTGATGTCGCGGGCGGGTTTCAAGGTCTTCAGTACTTGTATTTCAGCGAGACCCAGAGGTTGCGGCCCAGCTGGTAGGGCTGGCTGGTCGAGGTCGAGGTGTTGTTCCGGATCGTGTCGAAGAGGTTGTTGACCCGCAGGTCCAGGGTCGTCGTGCCGAACTGGGTGCGGGCGATCTCGGCCTGGAGCGACAGATTGGCGTCGATGGAGGCGTCGTAAGTGATCGGGCCATAGACGGCGTAGCGGGCGCCATCGACGGTCATGGTCTCGCCGGTCGCCTCGACGCGGGAAAACTCGTCGCGGAAGCGGGCATTGAGATTGGTCTGGACCCGCCCGCCCATCCAGGACGAACCCCAGTCTGCATTGATGACGATCGGCGAGGCGAAATCCTCGCGCTGGTTGTCGGACAAGGCTTCGAACAAGGAGACGATCCGGCCGTTGTAATAGACCAGCTCAGCGCCTTCGAGATCGTCGCTTTCTTCGAAGAAAGTCAGGTTGGTCGATTGGGCGCGCGAGAAGTTGGTGTTCAACGCAAGGCTATGACGTCCGAAGTCTCGGTTCCATTCTAGCGAAAGGCCGCGATAGTCGGAGTGCCCGTCATTGTTCGGCGTGGTCACCAACCGTGAGCGGGTTTGGCCCAGTTCGTTGACATAGTTCTCACGGACGGCCGTCGTGGAGAACTGATCCTTGCCGTCGCGGAGTATGCCCTTGATCCGATAGCGACCTCCCAGAAGATCGCCCTGGATGGCTGCAGTCAGTTCGTCGGAATACGGGGTGGCGAGATCATATTGGGAAAAGCGGGTCGCTGTGGTGTCGCCAGTCTGAAACCATGTGTCGCCCCAGACGCCGTCGACGGCTTCACGTTCATACTGCAGGGTCTGCAGGCCGTTCTCGCGCACCGCATAGCCCAGGAAGGATTGGCGATAGTAGCGGTTCGCCCCGATTGTCGCCGTCATGCCCCACCAGGGCAGGTCGCGGGCGACCGACAAGCGCGGCGCTATGTTGTGGTTCTCGAGATAGGTTTCATAATCGTACCTCAGGCCGGCCCGGACCTGGAAGCCCGACCAATCGAAGGCATACTCGCTCCATAGTCCGTAGGTTTGCACTGCGGTTTCGCTGCGATAGGCCTGATAGACTTGATGACGGGTCAGGACATACGAACCGGTCACACAGGTCAGCGAATCCTCGTTAGGATCGGCGCAGACAATGTCAGAGGATACGACGCCAGTTTGCCAGTTGTGATTGGTCTGCGGGCGATTCTTCATCACCTCGGTTTGGGCGAAATCCAGGCCCAGCTTCAGCTCGCCGCCGCCCAACGGCTGACGCCAGTCCGCCTTCAGCCCGTAATCCTTCTGGTTTTGGTCGATGTCGCCCAAGCCGCCGGTCGTGCAGGCGGGGTTGGTGCACCAATCGATCTCCTTAGCCTTGCTCGGCAGGCTGTACTGGACATCAGGGGCTTCGCGGCCGCTGTCCAGATCGGCATAGCTGAGCTGGACGCTCCAGTCGGCGTCGCCGCGCCGACCGCGCAACCGCCCCTTGGTGGTCAGTCCGCCACCCTGTTGATACATCAGGGCGTTGATCGCGACGAGAGAGGCATTGGTGCTTTCATAAGGGCTCCAGTTGATCTGGCCGTCGAAGGTCAGATCGTCGGCGATGTCGTACTCCGCCTTCAGCAGGAAATTCTCCGCCTTGCTGGACTGGCCGAAGGTTCGGTCCACGTATTTAGCGTTTCGATAATAGGTGACATCGGAGTCGGAATAGCTGTAGGCGGCGAGCAGACGCAGCCGTTCGCTGACGGGGAGATCGACGGTAAAGCCGTAACGGCTCTTCTCGTAATCAGGCGCTTCCGGCGTGTCGTCGCCAAGTTCGCGGCGGACCGAATCCGGCATTCGGAAGCTGGCCATGTCGGTCCGGGTCATGCCGTAATAGGCGGTGACGCCGAAGACTGCGGCCGGCGCGCGGGTCTCTACATCGACCACTCCGCCGAGGAAGCCGCCATACTCCGCTGAGATGTTAGAATCGAGCAGGGTGATCTTTCCGATCAGGCTGGAATCGACCCAAGCGCCCTGAGGCGAGCCCCCGGCGACTTCATCGATAGCCAGAGGATTGCCGGCGTTATACAGGCGCGAGTTCACGCTGATCCCGTCCAGAATGAACTGGTTGTCCAAGGGACTGGCGCCAGCGATTGATATCTGCGCCGGACGGATGTCCTGGACGCCTTCGCGTGTCGCCATGCCCTCGTCGTTGCTGAACTGCACCGTTGGAGCCAGCTTCAGCAGCTGATTTCCGTCGCCGGAGCCGGGCGCGCGGTCGCGAACCGATTCAGCGCTGAAGGTGGTCTCGCCGGAGTTGATCGCGGCGCCGTAACTGTAGGCGGTGGAGGCGCGGGATTCGTCCGTGACGACGACGGTGGGTATGGCGGCGTCGGCCTGGTCTGTCCGGCTCTGCGTTTGGCCCGGCGCCTGAGCCTGTGCAGCGCCTGCAAGCAGCAAAGCCGCTGCGCTGGCGGATGAAACGAGTGCGATACGCATGGTGATGATCCCCAAACCCACTGAGCGGAGGCGGGGTACGCCTGGCCAAATTGAATTGCAACTCATTATCAGTTGCGTTCTCAGCAGTCCGGTTTTATGCGCCCCTCATGCCGCCTGAGTATGTTTCTCCGCTCGCCAAGGCAGCGACCGGGGTGGTCGTTGCGGCCGTCCAATTGGGTCTGTTGGCGATGCTGGCGGTCGGGTCTGTTCACCCGCCGACGCCCGATCAGGGCGGCGCGCCGGTGATCGAACTGACGCTGTCGCCGCGCGCGGCCTTCGACAGTGTCGATGGATCGACAGAGGCGGCGGCCTCCAAAGGCGGCGACCATCCCAAGGCGGCGCATGAACCCGAGGTCCAGACCGCGCCCGTCCGACCGGCGCCCAGGCCGTCGCAGACCCTGTTTCCAACACTTCAGACGCCCATAGCCCTGACGTCCGCCGTTTCGGAGCCGCTGGTTTCGTTTCAGGCGGAGGGCGGATCGGAAGCTGAACCGGGACCCGATGGGGCGCAGGACCTGCGGCGGGGCCTGACCGGGCGCGGCGCGGCGGCGACGTCCGGCGCCAACGGGGGCGCCCAGGTCGACGACTATTACGCCCAGGTTCTGCGCTGGGTGGAGACGCACAAGCGGCACCCCGGGGGCGTCACGGGCCTGGTGACGGTGGCCTTCACCCTGGATCGCCGGGGGCGTGTCAGCGACGCGCGCATCTTGTCGAGCAGCGGTCGAGCGGCGCTGGACGCCGCGACCCTGAGCCAGATCAGGGCCGCAGAGCCCTTTCCCCGGCCCCCTGCCGGCACGGCCTGGCGGACGCGCGAGTTCCGCGTGCGGCTGGACTATCGCCCGCGCGAGGGCGGGCGAGACGCCCGTTGAGGCTCAGACCGCGACCGCCGTCGTGTCGCGGATGAAGCCGCCGCCCAGAACGCGGTCGGGGTCGGCCGGATCGTACAGGGCGCAGGCCTGGCCGGGGGCGACGCCTTCCTCGCCCTCATCGAAGACGATGCGGACGTCGCCGTCGACCAGGGTCAGACGAGCGGGCGAGGGCTGGCGAGTCGAGCGGACGCGGGCCAGGACGGGGAGGCCGGCTTCTGCGGCCTCACGGATCGTGGCTTCGTCGCCCAGCCAGTTGGTCTCTTCCAGCGTCAGGCTGGCGGTCAGCAGGGCTTCGCGCGGGCCGACGATCACGCGGCGGGTTTCGGGCTCCAGCTTGACAACGAACAGGGGCTCGCCCACGGCGACGTTCAGGCCCCGGCGCTGGCCGATGGTGTAGTCGGTGATGCCGGCGTGGGTTCCCAGCACCCGGCCGTCCATGTGCACGATCTCGCCGGCCTCGCGGCCCTGCGGACGCAGACGGTCGATCAGGGTGCGATAGTCGCCGGAAGGGACGAAACAGATGTCCTGGCTGTCCGGCTTGGCCGCGATCTTCAGCCCCAGTTCGGCGGCGACGCCGCGCACCTGGGGCTTTTCCAGATCGGCCAGGGGGAAGCGCAGATAGTCGAGCTGGTCCTGGGTGGTGGCGAACAGGAAATAGGACTGGTCGCGCGAATGGTCGATCGCCTTGCGCATCTGCGAGCGATTGCCGACCGCAGCGCGGCGCACATAGTGGCCGGTGGCCATGGCCTCGGCGCCCAGGTCGCGGGCGACGTCCAGCAGGTCGCGGAACTTGACCGTCTGATTGCAGCGGATGCAGGGGACCGGGGTCTGGCCCTTCAGATAGGAGTCGGCGAACTGATCGATCACAGCGTCCTTGAACCGGCTCTCGTAGTCCAGGACATAGTGGGGAATGCCGATCATCTCGGCGGCCAGACGGGCGTCGTGAATGTCCTGGCCCGCACAGCAGGCGCCCTTCTTCTTCAGCGCCGCGCCGTGGTCGTAAAGCTGTAGCGTGACGCCGACGACGTCATAGCCCGCCTTGTGCAGCAGGGCGGCGACGACGGTGGAGTCCACCCCGCCCGACATGGCCGCGACGACGCGCGCCCCGACCGGCAGGCCGACCGCCGCCCGCGCGCTCTCGACCGCCGCATCCATGTCGGTGCGGCGAATGTCGGGAACGGGGCAGATGTCTTCGACCAGGGTCATGGCCGCCATTTAGTGCGGAACCCGCGCGATTTCGAGGCCGGCCAACGAAAAGGGCCGCATCCGTCGCCGGATGCGGCCCTCGTCGTCTTCGGGGGGGACCCTTAGGAGCGGTAGCTCTGGATCCGCGTCGTGCGCAGACCCTGCATGCCCCATTTGTCGATGGCCTTCTGCCAGGCGAGGAATTCTTCCGCCGTCAGGCGGTACTTCGCCAGGGCGTCGTCAAGACTCAGCAGACCGCCGCGAACGGCGGCGACGACCTCGGCCTTGCGGCGGATCACCCACCGATCCGTATTGGACGGCGGCAGATCGTTCAGGGTCAGGGGCGTGCCAGTCGGTCCGACCACGTATTGTTCGCCTTTGCTATTCAGGCGTCGCTCTTGCAACATGGGCTTATGCCTCTTTCACCAACACCGTAGTGTCATGAATGTAGGCCACCCCCGCTAAGGTCGGTTTAAGGGTCGTGGTGAAGGAACTGATAAAACCCGTCCCTCCCCAAACCATTTTGTAAACCTTGCTTGAACGACGATTCATTGAGACTAACGCTTACTTACTCGCCGATCAGCGTTTGATGTTGATCAGTTCGGCGAGCATTTCGTCCGCCGTGGTGATGATCTTTGACGAGGCGGAATAGGCCCGCTGGGTGGTGATCAGGCCGGTGAATTCGGCCGACAGATCGACGGTGGACGATTCCAGCTGTTGGGCTGCGATCGTGCCGGCGCCGCCGGTTCCGGCCGCCTTCAGGTTGAAGGTGCCGCTCTCCAGGCTGACGGCGTAGGCGTTGCCGGACACCTCTTTCAGGCTGTCGGGGCTCGGGAAGGTGGCGATGGCGACCTGGGCGATGCGGCGCATGACGCCGTTGTCGAAGATCGCGGTGACGAAGCCGCTTTCATCAATGGTGATCTCGCTCAGATTGCCGAAGGCCGTGCCGTTGGTGACGGTCGACTGCACCACGGACGCGGTGTTCAGCTGGCTGAGCCCGCCGGCGGAGGTGTTGAGGTCCAGCATCACCGTCTGGGCGGCGATGCCCAGGCCGTCGGCCCATTTGACCTTGCCGTTGTCCAGCGGGTCGGCGGGATCGATCGTGTTATTGGGGTCTGACTCCAGGAAGGAGAGGGTCGCCTGGGTCGGGTCGTCGAACAGACCCGTGCCGGCGGGCCAGCTCTGCATGGTCTCGACATCGAGGCGGCCCGAGGGTGTGAAGGCGATCAGGCCGGTCTTGATCTGGCCGTTCGAGTAGGGGGCGCCGGTCACGACGTCATCGGCCGGCGCCGAGACGATTTCAGCATACCACTGGTTCGGTTCGGCGCTTTTCAGGAAACGAATCTCAAGATTGCGCTGGCCGCCCTTGGAGTCAGACACCGGGATGTTCATCTTGAAGTCCGGCTTGACGCCCGCCGGCGTGTCGTCGTCGGCGTTGTACATCGCCATGGAGTTGACGGAGGGGTCGTATTTGGTCTGGGCGACGCCGTTCGTCGCCATGCCGATTTCCGCGAAGTCGATCGCATAGGGCGTGCCGTTGACGGGCGGCGTGCCGCTGGTCGGGGTGATGGTCAGGGTGGTGGCGTTCGCCGTCGCCGATCCATTGGCGCTGGAAGCGGCGCTGGGAACGAAGCCGGTCAGGGCGCCGGTCGCGTCGTAGGTGGCCGTGCCGACGATCTTGGTGATGCCTGACTTCAAAGTGACTTCAAACGTATTGGCCCCGGTTCGTTTATAGCCGACGGTGACGTCGTGCTTGACTGGCGGAACAGCAGCGTCTTCGACGCCGTTGTAGCTGGTGGGAGCCGCGGGGCTGGATACGGCCTGGGTCGAGCGCAGGTTGGCGTTGATCTGGACGCGGGTGGTCGGCTCGGCCGTGCCGCCGACCGAGCCGATATTCACCGAGCGCAGGCGCGACAGGTCGGACGGGTCGGTCGCGATCTCCCCGTTGGAATCCACCGGCCAGCCCTGCAGGTAAAGGCCGGCGCTGTTCTTCAGATAGCCCAGGTTGTCGACGCGGAAGGCGCCGGCGCGGGTGAACAGGCGGGTGTCCGTGGCGCCGACGTTTTCGGCCTGGGTCGTGGTGACGAAAAAGCCCTGTCCACTGACGGCGAGATCCGTGCTGGAGGTCGTGCGCTGGAGCTGGCCTTCCTGGCTGACGAAGGCTCGGGTATTGGCCATCACGCCGCCCGCCGAATAGGAACCGCCGGCGCGGGTCTGGCTGTTGACCAGGGTCTGGAACTCGCCCTGCGAGCGTTTGTAGCCGACGGTGTTGACGTTGGCGATGTTCTGCGAGATCGCCGCCAGGGCGGCGGAGTTGGCGGCCAGGCCGGACACGCCGGCCAGCATTGCGCTGTTCAAGCTCATGAAGACGCTCCTTGAATGGAATTCATCGGGAAGGCGGCGGAGCGCATCATGCGGCCGCCTCCTCGGTCGGGACGTCCGGATTCTCCGTATCGTCGTTGCTCGGTTTGTCGGCGATCTCGTTCAGCGAGATCACGGTCGAGAGCGGGAGTATGGTCTCGCCGACCACCAGGTACGGTTCGCCATTATACATTTCGACGCCCTTGACCCGGCCCTGGGTCAGAGCCTGGCTGGCGACGTTGGCGTTCTTGGAGTCCATCGCCGAGACCTTCAGCGTATAGACGCCTTCCGTCAGGACTTCGCCGCCGCTCGTCTTGCCGTCCCAGGTGAAGGAGTGAAGTCCTTGGGACTTGTCGGGCGCCGGACCTTCCCAGACGACCTTGCCCTTGCTGTCCAGGACCTTCAGCGTGGCGGCGGCGGCGTCAGACGCCAGTTCGTAGTTCCAAGCCGCCTTGCCGTCCTTCAGCGTTGTGGCCGACCAGGCCGCCGTCACTTCCTTGCCGATATAGGCTGAGGCGTTGTTCAGATTGCCCGATTGAGCCGCGACCAGGCTGGTCAGCAGGTCGTTGGTCAGCAGTTGCTGCTCCACACCGGCCATCTGGGTCAGTTGGGCGGTGAACTCGTTGGAATCGAGCGGCGACAACGGATCCTGGTTCTTCATCTGCGTGGTCAGCAGGGTCAGGAAGGTCTCGAAGTTCGAGGCCAGCATCGTCGTGCCGCTGTTCAGGCGGCCGGAGGCGTCGACGGAGGAAACGGCGGTGGCCATGGGGTCAGACCCTCACATCGACGCGGTCGCGCGTCTGGGAATGGTTGGTCCAGGCGCCCTGGGGCGGCGCAATGGAAAGATCGGCCTGGGCGGTCAGGCGCGCGCCGCGTGCGAACAGGCTCTGGTGCTGCTGCTGCTGGCGGTCGAAACCGCCGCCGGACGAGGTGTCGCGTTGGGTGAAGTCGAGCGAGTCGCTGGCGAGCTGGAAACCGGCGTCCTGAAGCTGGCGACGCAGTTCGTCGGCGCGGCCGCGCAATTCGGCGGCGGCGGCCGGATTGTCGAAGGCCAGGCGTGCGGCGAGCCGGCCGTCGGCGCCGATCTCCAGGCTTACGTCCACCCGACCCAGATCCTCTGGCGTCAGCACCATGTCGAAGCGGGTGGAGCGTCCCTCAAGCTTGCGGGCGATCTGGGCGGCGAGATGGGCCGTCGTTTCGATGGTGGCGCGCGACAGGGACGAGGCGCTGGTCGTCTGGGTCGTGGTCGTCGCCGCATCGAGCGCGCGGGCTTCCGTGGCGCCTTCGACAGGCGTGGCCGGGTCAAGCGACGTCATGGCCGCATCAAGGACCGGAACGGTCCCGGTCGGCGCGGCTTCGGTCGAGGCGGCGTTCTGGGCCGGGGGCGGCGTTGCGTCCGCCATGGCGATGTGGTCGCCGAGCGCGGGTTGCGCCACGTTCTGACCTTGGCTCGCCTCGGCGGGCGCGGGCGCGGGCGCGGCCTTGGTCGAGGCCGGGTTGGGTTGGGCGGCGTTCGTCACGGGCGTCGTCGCCGCCTTGGCGGGCGCGCTTTCAGTCGGTTGCGATGTCGCGATGACCGGCGCGGACCCTGTGTCGGACGGTTCAGTCGGGACTTCGACTTTGGCGTCTATGGCCTGAACCGCTTCGCCGACCGCCAGGCTCGAGATTACCGCGACCGTCTGGACGGGCTGCGCCGCGAGGTTGGCCGACTGGATCGAGACCTTCACGTCCATCTTCGGCGCGGCGGTCTCGATTTTGGGAGAAGCGGCGCTGGCGCCGGCGGATTGAACGGGTTCTGAGACCGGCTTTGTCGCCGCCTTTTCGGCCGGCTTCACGATAGAGGCGTCGGCCGCCACGGCCGATTTGTCGGAGGCCGAGGGCGAGGCGTTCTTCACGCCAGCCGAGCCCTGTTCCGTCATCCCCGATTCCGGCAAAGGCGCCTTCGTCGTCATGGCGTCTTCGGCGACGGGCGGAGATGACTCGGCGGCGTGGACTTGCTGCGCGGCCAGAGCGGCGAGTGTCTGGTCGACATCAGGGGCGACGGGCGCCGCTGCAGCCGTTTCGTGATTCTGGGCGAGGCTCTGTTCGTGCGCGGAGGTCTCTGCCGAGCCGTTGATCGGGGTCTGCCCGGGGACATCCGGGATCGGCGGTGGGGCAGGCCCTGCCTCGACCAATGCGGTTTCGGTCGCGGCCGTCGCGTTCTGCTGAGCGGAGGGCTCAACGGTCACGCCTGCCGCAGCGCCCTGTTCAAGGGCCGCTGTCGTCTGGCCAACGCTTGCGTCCTCGGCAGCCGCTGTTTCAAGCGACGGTTCGGACGCTGTGGTCGGCGCAACAATGGGGGCGGCCACAGGAGCCGACTGCGGGAGAGGAGGTTGAGGCGCAGCCGCGAGGTCGGAAGGTGCGACGGGCGTATCCGTCTGTTCGGTGTCGGCGGCGGCGTCTGAGGTCGGCGCTTCACCGGCGATCAAGGCGTCAGGTGCGACGTCCACCGCTTCCGCCAGGGTGGGAGAGGCGTCGGACGTCTCGGCCGCTTCCATCTCCGGGCTGGAGATCACCGGGAGCGAGAGGCGGCCCGGCGTCCGATGTGCAGCTTCGGCCTTTGCGGCGTCTGCTTTTACGCCCTGGATGGCGTCGGCCAGGTTCGAGGAGAACAGGCTGGCGGTCTCGCTGTCCGTGGCGCCCGGCGCAGCAGCGGCCGATCCGGCGGAGGCCGGAGGCGCGGAGGCGAACATGGCGAATGCGGACGGCATGAAAGGCAGGCGACCTTCAGGGCTGGGCGGCGCCTGCTGCGCCTGGTTCTTCCAACAGCCCGTCGCAAGGGGCGGGCCAGTTGCATATTCATTGATCAAAAAGGGAAAAATCAGATCCTGCCGAAAGCCGGCCATCGGGCGTGGGCCTTTCTTGCCGTGCGTTCGCCCCTTTTTTGCCCGGCTTGGAAGGCGTCGCGTCTGGATCGAAATCGACGTCCTCAGGCCTCCGTCATGTCGCGACGGACATGTTGGCCCGACGCTTGCGCACCTGGCGGACCATGAAGACTGCGCGATCCGCGATGTCGTTTAAAAACAACGCTCTGGTTGAGTGGCGGCGGCGCGTGGCCGGGCAAGATCTGCGCATGGCAGGGCAGGGCTTGCCGGGTGGGGCGAGGGGAGCCGGTCCATGTCGCTGACGTCGATCATGAATATCGCGACCTCGGGCCTCCAGACGGCCCAGGCCCAGTTGCGCGTGACGTCGGACAATATCGCCAACGTCCATACGCCGGGCTATGTGCGCAAGACCGTCGATCAGACGGCGGCCGTAACCCAGGGCTATGGCGCCGGCGTCGATATCGCGCGGGTTCGGCTGGCGACCGATCGGTTCCTGCAGGCTGCGGGGATGAGCGCCAATGCGGACGCGGCGCGCGAGACTGTGCGGTATGAACTGTACGACCAGATCCAGACCCGGTTCGGCGATCCCAGCGGCGACGGCGGTTTCTTCGCGGACATAGACAAGCTGTTCGCCAGCTATGCGACCCTCGGCGAAAGCCCCACCTCTTCAGCCGCGCGCCAGGACACGATCTACAAGACCCAGGCCTTGTTCAATGAGGCCGCAGGCATCGCCACCCAGATCCAGGCGGCGCGCCAGGAAGCCGACGGGCGGCTTCAGAATGCGGTCGAGACGATCAATCCGCTGCTGGAACAGATCGCCAAGCTCAACAAGACGATCGCCGCCGGAACGGTCATCAACCAGGACGTGACGGGCGCACAGAACGCACAACAGACGCTGATCGACCAACTGTCCAAATATATGGACGTCAAGGTGGAGGGCCGGGCCAATGGGGGCGTGACCTTGCGGACCGGGACGGGCACGACCCTGGTCGGCGAAGGGAATGCGACCCTGTCGTACAAGGCGGCGGGGACGGTGGACGCGACGACGGCCTTCTCCGACATCATGATCACCGAACCGAACGGCACGCGCTGGCCGCTGCTGGACGGGGTCTCGTCGGGCGAGATCCGCGGGCTGGTCGAACTGCGCGACATCGACGCCCCGGCCGCCGCCGCCCGTCTGGGCGAACTGACGGCCAAGATGGCCGACGAACTGAACCGGGCCCACAACGCCAACAGCGCCGTGCCCGCGCCGACCAGTCTGACCGGACGAAACACCGGCCAGTCGCTGACGAACGCCCTGACCGGCTTTACCGGCAAGACCACGATCACAACGGTGAACAGCGCCGGCGTGATCCAGGGTTCGGCCGAGATCGTCTTCTCCGGCGCGACCATGACGGTCAACGGGGTGGCCGCCGATCCGACGACCTTCCTGGCGACGGTCAACGCCCAACTGGGGGGGACGGCGACGGTCGGCTTCTCCAATGGACAATTGCGGATCGAGGGCCAGGCCGGAAACGGAATCGCCATCGCCGACGATGCGACGACGCCGAGCAGCAAGGGCGGTCGAGGCTTCTCGCACTGGTTCGGGCTGAACGACCTGGTCAGCACCAAGACGCCGACCTTCTATGAAACCGGTCTGAGTCTGACGTCGCAGCACGGCTTCGATGCGGGCGAGAGTCTGACCTTCCGCATCGGCAGCGAGTCCGGCGCGAGACTGCGGGACGTCACGGTGGCGGTCCCCGCCGGGACCGGGACCATGGGCGAACTGCTGTCCGCGCTGAACGATCCGGTCGCGGGCGTGGGGCGGTTCGGCGCCTTCAGCCTGAACGCCTCGGGCGCATTGAGTTTCAAGGCCTATGACGCCAGCGCCACCAGCATGAGCGTAGTCAAGGACGGCACGACCCAGGATCCATCCGGCGTTTCCATGTCGCAGCTGTTCGGTCTGGGCGGTACGGGCGCGACGCGGGCGGGGGCCTACAGCGTCCGCGGCGACATCCAGCAGGACCCGGCCAAGCTGGCGCTGGCCCAGTTGAACCTGTCGGCCGCCGCCGGAACGCCGGCCTTGAGCAAGAACGACGGTCGCGGCGGACTTCTGCTGGCGGACGCGGGCAAGAAGAACGTCAATTTCGCCTCCGCCGGCGGCAACAGCGGCGGGAGCAAGACCCTGTCGTCCTATGCGGCGGACTTCGCCGGCGACATCGGCGGCAAGGCCTCGGCGGCCAAGACGCGCAGCGAGACGGCGACGGCCCTGTCGCAGGAGGCCGACAGTCGTCGCGCCTCGGCCGAAGGCGTCAACATGGACGAGGAACTGGTCAATATGACCACCTTCCAGCAAGCCTATAACGCCTCTGCCCGCCTGATCCAGGCGAGCAAGGACATGTACGACACCCTGATCGGGATGCTGAAATGACGCGTGTCGCCACCGCCGGAAACTATCAGTCCGCCCTTCTGAATCTGATGACGGCCCAGAGCCGCGCCGAATTGGCGCAGGAGCGGATGGGCAGCGAAAAGATCGCGACCGACATGGCCGGCTATGGCCGGGGCGCGGAACAGCTGACCAGTCTGACCTCGACCCAGGCCCGGCTGGAAGGGTTCATCGGCGCCGGCGAGAGCGCGGCGGCGCGACTGAGCGCCCAGGACCTGGCCATGGGCCGGATCTACGAAGCCGGCACGGGCGCCCGCGAGGCCATCGCCAATGGGCTGGCCGCCGGCAGCATCACCAATCTGATGACCGAACTGGGTCTGCACTACCAGAACGTCCAGGGCGGGTTGAACGCCGAGCATCAGGGCTCCTATCTGTTCTCCGGCGGGCGTGGCGACGTCGCGCCGGCGACGGCCAAGACCATGGCCGATCTGGCCGCCGCCCCCTCGACCGCCTCGACCTTTGCGAACGACAGCCTGAAGCAGAAGTCGCGCATCGACGAGAACACCATGGTCGAGACCGGCTTCCTCGCGGACGAAATCGGCGGCCCCCTGACCGAGGTGTTCCGCAACATGCAGGCCTATCAGAACGGCACGCCGGTGATCATCGACGGCGTGACCTATACGCCCACGGGCGTCGGCACCCTGACGGGCCAGCCGGGGGCGGGCGTCACGGCCTTCCTGAACGCCCAGATGACCCAACTCGACAAGGCCAATCAGGGCGTGACCAACCAGAACGCCAAGAATGGTCTGGTGCAGAACCACGTCGAATCCGCCCTCGAAGCGCACGAATCCCAGAAGATCGCGCTCGACAAGATGATGCTGAAAAAGACGGGCTATGACCCGGCCCAGGCCGTGACCGACCTGCAGATGGCGCAGGTGGCGATCCAGGCCTCGGCGCAGGTGATCAATTCGCTGCGCAGCACGTCGCTGCTGGATCTGCTGCGATAGTCCGAGCTCCAGCCTCCCTGATTCCCGAGGCGTTCAATTCTGCATGAGCCGGCGGTGACCATGGAAAGGGGGCGGGCCCTGGCCTGGACGAAGGATCAGTCGGAATGCTGGCGGTCCACCCGGCCTATCTGCTGCGACTGCCGGACAGGGCCGCCTAGGCCGGGGCGCGGCGGACCTTGGTCGAGGATCTGACCGCCGCGCGACGCCTTGTCGGTTGAAGAACGAACGAATCCGGTCTGGCGGCGTTGCCGTTGTAGCGCCAGCATGGCGGTGGGGAATATCCTATGGGGGACGCAGGTCCGACACAGTGCGAAAGGAAAGCGCAGTGCAAATGTCATCGCGCGTTGACTTCCCTCTTGGGCTTGACCATGAGGCGTGTCGGGTTTTCGGCGGTCCCATTCATAGGTTGGGAAGTCGCTTGATTCCCGTTCTGACTTCCGGGGCGCGATGAGCCAGACCGATTACGAAATCACGGACGCCGGCGACGGGACGGCGAAGCTGCGCCTGGTCGGCGACTGGACGACGACGGCCCTGGGCCGTTTGCCGCAACGGCTCGGCAAGGATCTTGACGGCCGCAAGATCGAAAGCGTGGACACCCGCGACCTGGGCCGTTTCGACACGGCCGGCGCCCTGGCCCTGGTGCAGGCGTCGCATTGCGGCGTGCCCAAGTCGGCGTGGACGGAGCGGCCTGAGGCGGGCCGCATCTATACGATGATCGAGGCCCTGGAGCGCAAGAGCTCGCCTCCGCCGAAGCAGCCGGACGCCTTTACCCGCGCCTTCGCCAAGATCGGGCGGGGCGTCTATGATTTCGGGGCCGAGGCCATGCTGTCCCTGGCCTTCCTGGGACGTCTGATGGAGGCCGTGGTCGAAGCCGCCAAAAATCCGGGCGGCATCCGCTGGCCCGCCTGGGTCAGTCAGGCCGAGCGGGCAGGTCTGGACGCCATCCCCATCGTGATGGTGACGAACTTCTTTATCGGCGCGGTCGTGGCCTTCATCGGCGTGGACCTGCTGACCGACTTCGGCGCCCAGGTCTTCGCGGTCCAGCTGATCGGCGTGGCCATGTTCCGCGAGTTCGCGGTGGTGATCGCCTCGGTCCTGCTGGCGGGGCGGTCGGCCTCGGCCTTTGCAGCCGAGATCGGGTCCATGCGGATGAACCAGGAGGTCGACGCCATGCAGGTGATGGGCGTCAATCCGTTCCAGGCCCTGGTGGTGCCGCGCTTGGCGGCCCTGGTGCTGATGCTGCCGTTGTTGACCTTCATGGGCATGATCGGCGGCCTGCTGGGCGGTCTGATCGTGTGCTGGAGCTCCCTGAACCTGGGGCCGGCCTTCTTCTTCCAGCGGTTGGTCGAAGACGGGAGCATGGCCCAGCACATGATGGTCGGCCTGGTGAAGGCGCCGGTCTTCGCCCTGGTGATCGCCGCCATCGGCTGTCGTCAGGGGATGTCGGTGGCCGGGGATGTCGAGAGCCTGGGCCGGCGGGTGACGGCGGCGGTGGTGCAGGCGATCTTCGCCATCATCCTGCTGGACGCGGTCTTCGCCCTGATGTTCCTGGAGCTGGACATATGACCGACGCGACGGCGGCGGCCGCCGCGCCGGAAGACAAGCCGGCCGAGAACCTGATCGAGGTGCGCGGCCTGCTGAGCCAGTTCGGCGACCGGACCATTCACGAGAACCTGGACCTGGACCTGAAACGGGGCGAGGTCCTGGGGGTGGTCGGGGGATCGGGCGCGGGCAAGACCGTGCTGCTGAACACCATCATCGGCCTGAAGGAGCCCGAGGGCGGGTCGGTCAAGGTGCTGGGCTACGACCGCGCCACCCTGACGGACGATCAGGCGGCGGATATCGAGAAGCGCACCGGCATCCTGTTCCAGCAGGGGGCGCTGTTCTCATCCCTTACCGTTCTCGAGAACGTGGCGGCGCCCCTGGTCGAACATACCAAACTGCCCAAGTCGGTGATGTACGAACTGGCCGAGCTGAAGATCGCCATGGTCGGTCTGAAACCGGAGCATCATCATCTGAAGCCGGCGGAGCTGTCGGGCGGGATGAAGAAACGGGCCGGTCTGGCGCGGGCCCTGGCGCTGGATCCCGAACTGGTCTTCCTGGACGAACCGACGGCGGGCCTGGACCCCATCGGGGCGGCGGCCTTCGACGAATTGATCCGGCAGTTGGCCGACGATCTGGGCCTGTCCGTCTTCATGATCACACACGACCTCGATAGCCTGTACGCCATCTGCGACGAGGTGGCGGTGCTGGCGGACAAACGGGTCGTCGAAAAGGCCACGGTGCAGGAGCTGGAACGCTCCGACCATCCGTGGATCAAGGAATACTTCCTGGGGCCGCGCGGTCGCGCCGCCCACGGTTCCGACCGCGCCTCGGCGCGGTCGGAACCGGAAATGTCAAAATGAGCGCGCAGCGGGCGGCGAAACCGGCGACCACTTTCGCCTGCTGCGCGCTCGAGACCGCGGCCTGAGGAGAGCCGAGTATGGAACGAGACGCACACTACGCCGCCGTCGGAATCGCCACCGTCTGCCTTATGGCGGCGCTGGCGGTGTTCACCATCTGGCTG
Source organism: Brevundimonas sp. GW821-FHT10E09 (assembly GCF_058809375.1). Classification (NCBI taxonomy): domain Bacteria; kingdom Pseudomonadati; phylum Pseudomonadota; class Alphaproteobacteria; order Caulobacterales; family Caulobacteraceae; genus Brevundimonas; species Brevundimonas sp. GW821-FHT10E09. Next base: position 34,918 of record NZ_JBXASO010000015.1, read on the forward strand.
GCCCGACTGCAGTTCAACAGCGACTATGACCTGTACGACATCGTCTTCTATGGGCCGGTCAATGGCCTGTCGGAAGGCGGCGAGGTGCATTTCAACGGCATCCGCGTCGGCGAGGTGACCGACCTGAACATCGACACCAAGCGCGGCGACCAGGTCATCGCCCGGGTTCGCGTGGACGGTACGACGCCGGTGCGCGTGACCTCGCGCGCCCAACTGGAGCCGCAGGGCATCACAGGCCTGAACTATATCCAGATCACCGCCGGCTCGCCCAACAGCGCCCTGCTGAAGGACCAGTATCCGGACAATGTGGTGCCGGTGCTGCAAAGCCAGCCGTCGCCGATCGCCGAGCTTCTGAGCGGCTCGGGCACGGTGCTGGCCCAGACGGTGGATGCGCTGAACCGCATCAACCGCGTCATGTCCGACGACAATATCCGCAGTTTCTCGACCAGCGTGAAGAACGTCGAGGCCCTGACGACCGAGCTGGAGGCCCGCAAGGCCATCTTCGCCGAGCTGGAGGCGGCGGTGAAGAACGCCAACGCCACCATCCTTGAGTATCAGGGGCTGGCGGCCGACATGCGCGCCGTCGTCAATACCGACGGCCGCGAAGCCATCGCCAACATCAACCAGGCGACGGCGGAGGCCCGCACGGCCATCGCCTCGGCCAACCGCTCGATCACCGGGCTGGAACGACCGCTGGGCGACTTCGCGACGTCCAGCCTGCCGCAACTGAGTGGAACCATCGAGGAACTGCAGGAGGCGACCCGGTCGCTGCAGGCCCTGATCGACGACGTCCGCGCCAGCCCGCGCGACTTCATCGGGAAACCGCAATCGAAAGAGCTGGAGGTGCAGCCGTGATCCGTTCCCTGGTGCAACTGGGCGCCGTCGCCGGCGTCGTCGTCTCGCTGGGCGGCTGTTCGCTGCTGTCCACGCCGGACCCGGTGCAGAACTACCGGTTCGGCCTGCCGCTGGACGCCCCTTCGGCCGAGGGCGACACGCCCGCCCCCCTGTCGGTGTCGATCCGCCGGATCGAGTTTCCTGAAGCGACCGGCGACGACCGGATCCTGGGCGTCACGGGGACCGAAACCGCCTATATCGGCGGGGCCCGCTGGGTGTCGCCCGCCGCGACCCTGTTCGACGACAGCCTGAAGGCGGCCTTCGCCAATCGGGCCGACCAGATCCGCGTTCTGGGCCGACGCGAACCCGGCACGCCGCCGCTGGTGCTGCAGGTCACGGTGACGCGCTTCGAAGCGCGCTACAACGCGCCGGGGGCGACGCCGGACGTGGTGATCACCGCTCGCGCCCAACTGCGTTCGACGCCCGAGCGTCGCACCGGCGGGGATGCGGCGATCCGTCCTGAACAGGGGCGGTCGGTGGAGCGGGTCTTCACTGTGACCCAGCCGGCGGGCGAGAACCGGGTCTCGGCCATCGTCGCCGCCTTCGACACGGCGACGCGGGACATCAACACCCAGATCGCCGACTGGACGATACAGTCGGCGAAGTGAGGGCTGGGGCCCGGCTCAGGTGACCCACTGGAGGGACTCGGCTTCGACCGGGTTCCTGTAGGGGGCGTCGTCGCGCTGGGCGCGGAGCAGGGCGGCCTTGGAGGCGAAGTAGAAGGCGGACGGGCGATCCGGGTCGCCGGCGAAGACCAGCGGCAGATGCGGGCTGCGGCCTTCCAGCCGCTCCAGTATGGCCACGTCCTGACGCAGGAAGGTTCGGCCCCAGGCCGACAGCAGCGGGCTGCCGAACCGCAAGGCGGTGGCCGAGCAGAGGATCAGGTTGCGGATCACGACGTCGCCTTCCGCCTGGGGCGTGACGGTGGTCAGGTTGATCAGCTCGAACCCGCGGGCCGTGACGCGCTCCAGCCGGATCGATGGCAGGCGGAACTCGATACTGACCCTGCGGTCTTCGGACACCAGATCATAGGCGGGGGTGGAGGCGAAGGCGTCCGCCGCGACGGCCGTGAAGCCGAAGGGCGAGGGGCTGTAGCTCTTGGTCTTGGTGCGTCGCGCCTGACTGCGCCACCACCAGGCGTTATGGATCATCGGCACATGGGCCGGGTCCAGCAGGCCCAGGACCGCCTGGTCATAATCCGCACGCGCAGGGGCCTTGGAATAGGCGATCAGGGCGAGGGGCGCCTCGGGCGTCGGAGGCAGGTCGGGCGGGGCGACGGAGCCGGCGGGGCAGGCCCAGATCAGTCCCAGGCGGTTGATCAGTCGCCAACCGCCGCAGGCCGTCGTCTGGACGGCGTCCGGTGCAATCGTGGCCGGCAGGTCGATCCATTCGCCGTGGAGCTGAGCCCGCGTGGCAATGCGGGTCCGAGCGGCGCGCACCGGATACCAGGCGTGGATCGGGGCGCCGAAGCGGCGGTCGCCCGCCTGGCGCGCGATCAGACGGGCGTCGAGATCGACCGCTTCCGGCAAGGCGGGGCCGTCGGAGGCTGCGGGCCGCGCCTGGAGCGAAGTCGCCATGTGACGGAGGTCGCCTGTTCTCGCCCCAGGGGGGGGGCGTCGGATGCCGGGGAGCGGGCGCCCCAGGGTCGCACCCGGAGGTCGCGCAGGACCTTCGGGTCAGCAACACTAGCGGGCCCGCCATCACCCAACAAGGTTCGATTAGGCGACCCCCGGAGGGGCGGCTCAGGCCGCCTGAAGGCTCGGAGCCACGGTGTAGGCGGCCTCGGTCTTGGCGGCGACCTCGTCCAGGGTGACGCCGTCGGCGAGTTCGATCAGTTCAAGGCCAGCGCCGTTCGGCTTGACGTCGAAGGTTGCCAGGTCGGTGATGATGCGGCTGACCACGCCCGTGCCGGTCAGGGGAAGGGTGCAAGCCTTCAGCACCTTGGACTGGCCGTGCTTGTTGGCGTGCTCCATGACCACGACCACGCGCTTGACGCCGGCGACCAGGTCCATGGCCCCGCCCATGCCCTTCACCAGTTTGCCGGGGATCATCCAGTTGGCGATGTCGCCGTTCTGGGCCACCTCCATCGCGCCGAGGATGGACAGGTTGATATGGCCGCCGCGGATCATGGCGAAGCTGTCGGCGCTGCTGAAGTAGGAGGATTCCGGGATCTCGGTGATCGTCTGTTTCCCGGCGTTGATCAGGTCGGGGTCCTCGTCGCCCTCATAGGGGAAGGGGCCCATGCCCAGCATGCCGTTCTCGGATTGCAGGGTCACGGTCATGCCGGAGGGGATGTAATTGGCGACTAGGGTCGGGATGCCGATGCCGAGGTTCACATAGAAGCCGTCCTGAAGCTCCTGAGCGGCGCGTTCGGCCAGTTGTTCGCGAGTGCGGGGCATGACCTATTCCTTCGCCAAGTTGGATAGGCTGGTGTCGATCCGGTCTAATGCAAAGCCGATCTCATTCATTGCGCCCGTTAAACCGTCCACCGCCACTGCGGTGTCTTTGACGCTCATTAGGGTGGCTCCCGCCTGGATATAGGCTCCAACAAGTTCAGGATTCTTCGCCGCAAATCCCGCTCCGAATTGATGATCAATAGCGTTTTTGGCGGAACCGATTAGGAAATGCAGCCAGTGGCTTGCTTCGTCAGTAGGGTTGTCGCTGCTGAACATCGGCACCATTACACTTCGCTCCGGGCTACGGCGGCTTCAGGATGTGGGCGCACCGTCCGCTGTTCGATGCGCTTCTCGGACACGGTCTGGATCAGGCGGTCGACATAGACGCCGGGCGTGTGGATGTGGTCGGGATCGAGCGAGCCCACGGGGACGATCTCCTCGACCTCGACGACGGTGACCTTGCCGGCGGTGGCCATCATCGGGTTGAAGTTGCGGGCGGTCTTGCGGAACGCCAGGTTGCCGCGCTCGTCGGCCTTCCAGGCCTTGACGATGGACAGGTCGGCGATCAGGCCGGTCTCCATGACGTAGTCGCGGCCGTTGAAGTTGCGGACCTCCTTGCCCTCGGCGACGAGGGTGCCGACGCCGGTGGCGGTGAAGAAGGCGGGGATGCCGGCGCCGCCGGCGCGGATGCGTTCGGCCAGGGTCCCTTGCGGGTTGAACTCCAGCTCCAGTTCGCCGGCCAGATACTGGCGCTCGAACTCCTTGTTCTCGCCGACGTAGGACGAGATCATCTTGGCGATCTGGCGGGTGCCGAGCAGCTGGCCCAGGCCGAAGCCGTCGACCCCGGCGTTGTTGGAGATGACCGTCAGCCCCTTGACGCCGCTGTCGCGCAGGGCGGCGATCAGGTTCTCGGGGATGCCGCACAGGCCGAAGCCGCCGGACATGACCGTCATGCCGTCGAAGGTCAGGCCCTCCAGCGCGGACGTGACGTCAGCATAGATCTTTCCCATCGCTCTCCCTTTTCACCGTCTGATGAATATCGCGGCGTCTTCCGCTCATAGTCCGGAAGCGATCTTGCGGGCAAGCGGTCGCGGCGGCAATCGCGTCGCATCCGAATGTCGCCCCAAAGCGTATCCCTCGTGATCTGACGGGAGCGCCTGCATGAACCTGACCAATGTCGCCATTCGCCAGCTGCAGGACGCGCCCTTTCCCGATTTCGTCACCCGGCCGGCGATCGACAGCCTGGTGACGGAGGCGCGTCGGCGCCTGGATCGCGACGGTCCCCATGACCCGGCGGCGTTCGCCCGCGAGATGGCCGAGCGGGTCATCGCCGAACATGCGGATGCGGCGAACCGGCAGCATTACGAACTGCCGCCCGAGTTCTTCCGCCTGTGCCTGGGCGAGCGGCTGAAATATTCGTGCTGCCTGTATCCGACGGGGACGGAGACGCTGGACCAGGCCGAGGTCGCGGCCCTGCTGGAGACCTGCACCCATGCCGATCTGGCGGACGGTCAGGCCATTCTGGAAATGGGCTGCGGCTGGGGTTCGCTGTCCCTGTGGATGGCCGAGACCTATCCCCGGGCGCGGATCACGGCGGTGTCGAACAGCCACGGCCAGAGGGGCCATATCGAGGCACAGGCCCGAGCGCGGGGCCTGAGCAATCTGACGGTCGTGACCCAGGATATGAACCTGTTCGACACCGACCAGAGGTTCGACCGGATCGTCTCGGTCGAGATGTTCGAGCATATGGCCAACTGGCGGGCCCTGCTGACCAAGGCCCGGTCCTGGCTGAAGCCGGAGGGGCGGATGTTCATTCACGTCTTCACCCACCGCGACGCCCCCTATCGGTTCGATCACACCGACAGCGGCGACTTCATCGCCCAGCATTTCTTCACCGGCGGCATCATGCCCAGCCACGGGTTGATCCGGCAGTTTCCCGACCTGTTCGCGGTCGAGCAGGAGTGGACCTGGAACGGCGGCCACTACGCCCGCACCGCCAACGACTGGCTGTCCAATATGGATCGCAACGCCGCGCGGATCGCTGTGCTGATGCGCGAGACCTATGGCGACGACGCCAAGCTGTGGACCCGGCGCTGGCGTCGCTTCTACCTGGCGACCGCCGGTCTGTTCGGCAACGACGGGGGCCGCACCTGGGCGGTCAGCCACTATCGCCTGAAACCCGCCTGAGGAGTTTGTCGTGATCAAATATGTCTTCGCCTATCTGGGCGCCGGGATCACCTTTGCGGTGATCGACGCCGTCTGGCTGACCACCATGACCGACCGGTTCTACAAGCCGGTGCTGGGGCCGATTCTGGCGGACAAGCCGGACATGAGGGCGGCGGTGCTGTTCTATCTGATCTCCATCGCCGGGACGGTCTTCCTGGCCATCGCCCCGGCCCTGAAGGACGGAAGCTGGACGCGGGCGGCGATCAACGGGGCGGCGCTGGGTTTCGTCGCCTACGCCACCTATGACCTGACCAATCAGGCGACGCTGGAGATCTGGCAGACCAAGCTGACGGTGATCGACCTGATCTGGGGGACGGTTCTGACCACGATCTCGGCCACCGGCGGCTATTTCGCCGCGCGCTGGGCCGAGGGGCGGTTCGGCTGAGGTCGCTGTCGTTTCGCCTGACACGGGACCGGCATGGCGCAGGGCGGGGTCGTTAAGCTATAGCTAACCCTGTTTTCGACGGGGGCGGTCTTGCGCGCAGGCATCAACGGATTGACGGCGGCCCTGGTCGTCGGGGTCGTGATCGGCCTGATGCTGACGCCGGACGGGCGCGGTTGGCTGCGCCATCCGACCCTGATGCTGGGCGGAACCGCCAACGCCTCGGCCAGTCCGCCGGCGGTCGCCAGTCCGGTCGAGAGCCCGGCGCCGGCGCCAGTCGCGAAGGCCGCAGTGACGCCGTTGAAGGCGCGGCTCGCGCAGGGCGAACTGAGGATCGGCGTGTTCGGCGATTCGATGGCGGACGGCCTCTGGGCCGCCCTGTACCGTGATCTGCATGGCGAGAAGGGGGTCACTGTGACCCAGTTCAGCGCGGTCTCCACCGGCCTGTCCCGCTATGACTATGTGGACATCCAGGCCAAGACGGCGCGGCAGTTGAGCGAGACGCCGGTCGATGCGGCGGTGGTGATGTTCGGGACCAATGACGCCCAGGGCATCAGCCTGGACGGGGTGATCCATGATTTCGGCACGCCCGGCTGGAAGGCGGCCTATGGGAAGCGGATCGACGATCTGGTCGGCCTGCTGCGGGCCAATGACGTGGCCGTCTACTGGGTCGGGCTGCCGAAGATGAAACGGGCCGGGTTCGACGCGAAGATGGCGGTGATCAACGCCGTGGTGCGTGAACGGATGACGGCCCTGGGCGTGCCCCTGATCGACACGACCGGCGTCACCGCCGACGCGGCGGGCGAATATGCGGCCTATCTGCCCGGCGCGAGCGGGCGGCCGCAACTGATGCGGGCCAATGACGGGATCCACATGACCATGGCCGGCTATCGCCGCCTGGGCGAGCCGGTGGCGGAGCGGCTGAAGCGCGACGCGGGTCTGGATGCGGCGGCGGCCCGGCCGCAGACGACCGGCTGACCATGAGACTGGGGGCCGTGGGGGCGGCGGTGCTGATGCTGGGGATGCAGAACGGGACCGAGGTCCCCTATGCGCCCATGCCCGCGCCGGCGCCGGGGGCGCCGGTCTGTGCCGATGGGATTTGCGGGGTCGAGGCGCTGGAGGGGGTGTTCGCGGCCTTGGCGGCGACCGAGGCGGGGACGCGGGACCGGCCCGTCCATATCCTGCAAATCGGCGACAGCCATACGGCAGGGGACCGGATCACGGGCGCCCTGCGCGCGCGGATGCAAGCCCGATTCGGGGCGGGTGGGCGCGGGGTGTTGCCGCCGGGCGTGCCCTATGCCGGCTATGGACCGATGCAGGTCGAGGTGACGGCGCGCGACTGGCCGATGCGGACGGATGTGCTGGCCAGAGGAGTCATGCCGATAGGCGTCGGCCTGAGCGGCGGCGAAGCCGATGTCAGAGACGGCGCAACAATGACGATCACCGCCGAGTCGAACGGAGCTTTTGATCAGGTCCAGATCTGCGGCGAGGCATGGCAGGCGGACGGCGAACTGACCCTTACCGCTGGCGCCGAAACGCAGACGATGGGTTTCGCGGTCCGCGAAGACGAGGTGTGGCAACCTGAATGCCAGACGGCGACATTCGACAAGCCGCAGACGCAAATCGATATCCGGCCGACAGGGCGTCTGAAGCTCTACGACCTGCGACTGACGCGACGGGCTGCGGGCGTACAGGTGTCGAACCTGGGCGTCGTGGGTGCGACGATGCAGGACCTCGCCTTGCGCGACAGCAGTATCGCCTGGCTAGAACTCGCGGCTTGGATGCCGGATCTGATCATCTTGGCCTTTGGAGTGAACGAGGGGTTCGCACCGAACCTCGACCCCCGCGAATATGAACTCTGGCTCAGACAGGCCCTGATGGTAGTCCGATCCATGGATGCGCCTGTATTGATCCTCGGCGCGCCCGAGGGATTGAAGCCCGGAACCGGCGGACCGTGCGGCGGGCGATCAGCGCCGGAGGCTCTGGCGGTGGTCCGGGATGTGCAGCGGCGAGTCGCGGGCGAGACGGGCGTCGCCTTCTGGGACTGGTACGGACGTATGGGGGGCGACTGTTCGGCGGAGCGGCTGGCGACCCTGCCCGAACCCTATATGCGGCCCGACCGGGTGCATTTCACCTCCATCGGGGCGGAATGGATCGGCGGGGTCCTGAGCGAGGATCTGATTGGGGCCTATGACCGCTGGAAGGCGGCAAAGGGGGAGGCGGACTGATGCTGTTTCCGACCCTGGCCTTCGCGGTCTTCTTCCTGTTCGTCTATCTGGTCAGCTGGAGCCTGGATCGGGAGAACGGGCGGCGCAAACTGTTCCTGCTGCTGGCCAGCTGGTTCTTCTACGCCCAGTGGGACTGGCGGTTCGTCGGCCTGCTGATCGCCTCGGCCGTGCTGAACTGGGGCGTGGCGGCGCTGATCGTGCGCAGCGACCGGGCGGGGCGGCGCAAACTGTGGGTCGGCCTGGGCGTGGCGGCCAATCTGACCATCCTGGGCTTCTTCAAGTATTACGGCTTTTTCGTCGAGCAGGCCATTGATCTGCTGGCGCAATTCGGTTGGGAGCGGGACCTGCCGCTGTTGCAGGTAGTGCTGCCGGTCGGGATCAGCTTCTTCACCTTCCAGGGCGTCAGCTATGTGGTCGACGTCTATCGCGGCAAGACGGCGCCGGCCGAGAGCCTGCTGGACGTCATGCTGCTGATGAGCTTCTTCCCGCACCTGGTGGCGGGGCCCATCGTGCGGGCGTCGGACCTATTGCCCCAGTTCGCGCGTGTGCCCAGGCTGACGCGCGAGATGGCGACCCATGGGCTGCTGCTGATCGTCTGGGGCCTGTTCAAGAAGACGGTGATCGCGTCCGAGCTGGCGACGCGGCTGGTGGATCCGGTCTTCTTCGATCCGTCGGCCTATGGGACGTTGGACATCATGGCGGCGGTGTACGGCTATGCGGTCCAGATCTATTGCGACTTCTCGGCCTATTCGGACATGGCCATCGGGATCGCGGCCCTGCTGGGCTATTCCTTCCCGCGCAACTTCGACCAGCCGTATCGGGCGGCCTCGATGCAGGCCTTCTGGCGGCGGTGGCATATCAGCCTGTCCAGCTGGCTGCGCGACTATCTTTATGTGCCGCTGGGCGGGGGGCGGAAGGGGCTGTGGTCGTCGTGCCTCAATGTGATGATCACCATGCTGCTGGGCGGGCTGTGGCACGGGGCGGCCTGGACCTTCGTGGCCTGGGGCGCGCTGCACGGCGGCGCGCAGGTCGTCGAGCGTTTAGGGCGCGCGTTGGTCAAGGACCGCAAGGTCATCCCCACTTGGCTGGGCGTCCTGATCACCTTCCACGTCGTCTGTCTGGGATGGGTCCTGTTCCGGGCCGAGACCTTTGACTTGGCGATGCAGATGCTGGCCGGCCTGGGGCGGTTCGAGGCTTTCAGCCTGGTGACGCCCTTCGTGCTGGTTCTGATCGTCGGCGGGTTGGCGATGCACGGACTGCCGCCGCGCGCGGTCGAGGGGCTGGCGGAACGGCTGAAGACGGCGCCGTCGCCGACGCTCGGGGTGCTGATCGGGGCGGCCATACTGCTGGTCGAGGCGATGCGACCCGAGGGCGTGGCGCCCTTCATCTATTTCCAGTTCTGAGGCGTTGATCCGACGATGAGCGATCCCACGGACCCGATCGATCCCTTCCCGACACAGGCGCATCCGCCGGTGTCGCCGTTTCCGCCGCTGGACGAACCGGTGGCGGCTGATCCGTCCAGCGACTGGATCGGCGCCGCCGACGCCCACGACCTGCCGACGCGCGAGAACGCCCTGGTCGCCCTGGGCCGGTTCGCCTTTCCCCCGGCGCCGGCTTTGGACGAAGAAGGCGAGGCGTCGCGGGCGCGGCGATGGACCAGCCAGACCCTGTTCGTGGCCTGCGCCTTCCTGATGATCTTCAATGCGGAGTCTTTGCAGAACTGGGCGCGTCAGCAGCCGCCGGGCTGGGGCCAGTCCACAGTCGACAAACTGGCGACGGTGTGGGTCGATCAACTGGCCCTGCTGGGCGCGAACCTGCCGGTGGACGGCTTGCGTGACGCGTGGCGCGACGCCCAGGCGGTTCAGTTCGACGGCGCGGCCGAGGATCGCTCCTAGACCGCAGGCCTCGAAACCGCATCGGCCGAGCCGATACGGTTTCGAGGGTGGAGAATCTTAGTTGACCGTCGCCTTGACGATCTTGCCCGGCGCGCGGGGCGGCTCGCCCTTGGGCAGGGCGTCGACGTGTTCCATGCCGGATTCGACTTCACCCCAGACCGTGTACTGGCGGTCCAGGAAGGTGGCGTCGTCCAGGCAGATGAAGAACTGCGAGTTGGCGCTGTTGGGATCGGCGGTGCGCGCCATCGAGCAGACGCCGCGCACGTGCGGCTCGGCCGAGAACTCGGCCTTCAGGTTCGGCTTCTTGGAGCCGGAGGTGCCGGTGCCGGTGGGGTCGCCGCCCTGGGCCATGAAGCCGGCGATCACGCGGTGGAAGACCACGCCGTCGTAGAAGCCTTCCGAGGCCAGTTCGGTGATGCGTTCGACGTGGCCGGGGGCCAGATCGGGGCGCAGCTTGATGACCACGTCGCGGGCTTCGCCGTCGCCGGTGTCCAGGGTGAAGGTCAGGGTGTCGGCCATTTCGGTCGTCCTCTTGGGGTTGATTTGAGGCGGGACATAGCCCGCAACGCCGGTCGGGGCTATGTGGGAACGATGAGTGAAGACGAAAAGCCCCAAGAACGCCGCCGGATGGTCAAACCGCCCACGGGCGGCACCGCCGCCGGGCGCGGCATGGGCACCAAAATGAAGACGGCCGACACCAAGTCGATGTCGAGCCAGCAATGGATCAAACGCCAACTGGCCGACAAATGGTCCGAGAAGGCGCGGGCCGAGGGCTGGCGTTCGCGTGCGGCCTTCAAGCTGATCGAGATCGACGACAAATTCCACCTGATCAAGCGCGGCTCGAAGGTCATAGACCTGGGCGCGGCGCCGGGCGGCTGGATCCAGGTGGCGGTCAATCGCGGGGCCGGCGCGGTGGCGGGCGTGGACCTGCTGATGATCGAGCCGATCCCGGGTTCGACCCTGTTGCAGGCCGACTTCACCCATCCGGGCGTGGATCAGCAACTGATCGACGCCATCGGCGGGGCGCCGGACCTGGTGCTGTCGGATATGGCGCACAATACGGTCGGCCACCGCCAGACCGACCACCTGAAGATCATCGCCCTGATCGAGATCGCCGCCGACTTCGCCATCCGCACCCTTCGGCCGGGCGGGAATTTCGTGTCCAAGAACTTCCAGGGCGGCGACGCCGGAGGGGTTCTGGCGCGACTGCGCGAGGAGTTCGAGACGGTCAAATACGTCAAGCCGGCCTCCAGCCGGAAGGACAGCGCCGAGGTGTTTCTGGTGGCGTTGAACAAGCGGTAAGACAGGTCTGAGGCCGGTCCGGGCTAAGGCCGGCCGCTTTGTCCGAATACGGCGCAAGCGTAGCTATACGGGCACGCTCGGCGGCCATTTGCGTTTTGGATACCGCTGTCACCAAAGTCGCGCGAAGTCTTCACCGATGTGTTGTCACCCAGCGGTAGCCCGGCCTCGGCGCAATCTGCGCTGACAGCGGGGCTGACATGATTTCCAATCGCTTCCTTTCGGGCGCGTCTCTTCTGACGCTGGCCCTCTTCGTGGTTCCGAGCGTCGCCGCCGCGCAGGACGCCGCCGTCGCCATGGCCACGGCCGACACCCAGGTTTCCGAGATCGACGAGATCGTCGTCTTCGGTCGCGGCCAGACGCGCCAGCAGGCGTCGGTCAACGCCGACGCCATCGCCATCGAGGCGCCTGGCAGCAGCCCGCTGAAGGCCATCGAACGCCTGCCGGGCGTCAGCTTCCAATCGGCCGACGCCTTCGGCGCCTATGAATGGTCGGCGCGCATCGTCCTGCGCAGCTTCAACCAGAACCAGCTCGGCTTCACCCTGGACGGCGTTCCGTTGGGCGACATGAGCTACGGCAACCATAATGGTCTGCATATTTCCCGCGCCATCATTTCGGAGAACGTCGCGCGGGTGGACGTGGCCCAGGGATCGGGCGCGCTGGGCACCGCGTCGAGCAGCAATCTGGGCGGCACGGTCCAGTTCGTCAGCCGGGTCCCGACGACGGAATTCGGCGTCGATGTCTCGGGCGCCTTCGGCAGCGACGACAGCCTGCGCGGCTTCGTGCGCCTGGACAGCGGCGCCCTGGGTTCGGCCGGCACGCGCCTTTCGGTGTCCTACGCCGACCAGAGCGCCGATAAATGGAAGGGCGTGGGCGAGCAGAAGCAGCAGCAGATCAACGCCAGCTTCCTCCAGCCGCTCGGCGCCGGCGAACTGCGCGGCTTCATCAATCATTCCGAGCGTCGTGAAAACGACTACCAGGACATGTCGCTGGGCATGATCGACCGGCTGGGCCGCGACTGGGACAATATTTCGGGCGACTACGCCATGGCGGTTCGGGTCGCCGACATCTACCAGGCCACCCCGGCCGGCGACTGCACCACCAACGCCTATCCCAGCCCGATCAAATGCGTCGACGACGCCTATTTCAACGCGGCCGGTCTGCGCGACGACACGATCGGCGCGGTGACGCTGGACTATCCCCTGACCGATTCGCTCAGTGTCTCGCTGACCGGCTATGGTCACACGAACAAGGGGCAGGGCCTGTGGTGGACGCCCTATGTGCCGACGCCTGTCGGCGCCAAGGGACAGGACGGCTCCACCATCGCCAGCCCCGGCCCCATCGCCGTCCGCACCACGGAATACGACATCGACCGCAAGGGCGCGATCGGTTCGGTGACGCTGGACCTGGGCGCACACAGCATCGAGGCCGGGTTCTGGGTCGAGGACAACGACTTCAACCAGGCTCGCCGCTATTACGGCCTGAGCCGCGGCGGCGACGGCGGCCGGGACTCGCTCGAGTTCCAGGAGAACCCCTTCTTCACCGAGTGGGAATACAGCTACAACACCAAGACGACCAATCTGTACCTGCAGGACAGCTGGGCGATCACCGATGATCTGACCCTCAACGCCGGCTTCAAGTCGCTGAGCGTCGAGAACGAGGCCAGCACCGTCGTCGGCGCCAACAAGACCGGCTCGATCAAGGCCGAGGACAACTTCCTGCCGCAGATCGGGGTGAGCTACGACCTGAATTCCGACCATCAGCTGTTCGCCTCCTATGCCGAAAACATGCGGGCGTTCGAATCCTCCAACACCGGCGGGCCCTTCTCGGCCTCGGCGGCCGGTTTCGCGGCTATCAAGGACACGCTGAAGCCGGAAAACTCGCGCACCATCGAGGCCGGCTGGCGCTTCAACTTCGCCGGCGGTCTGCAAGGCTCGGTCGCGGCCTATGACGTCCAGTTCGAAGACCGGCTGCTCACCGTCGCCCTGGGCGCCCCGATCCTGGGCCTGGGCAACGGGATCCAGAACGTCGGCGCCGTGAAGAGCCGTGGGTTCGAAGCCGCCGCCCTGTGGAACTTCGCCTCCGACTGGTCGGCCTTCGGCTCCTACAGCTACAATGACTCGACCTATGAGGATGACGTGCGCGACGGGGCCGGCGTCCTGGTCGCCGCGACGGCCGGAAAGCGGATCGTCGCGACGCCGGAAAACCTGTTCCGCGCCGAACTGTCATACGACAATGGCGCGGTGTTCGGGACCCTGGCGGCCGCCTACACCGGCGAGCGTTTCTCATCCTACCTGAACGATGAGAAGGCCGACGCCTACACCACGGTCGAACTGACCGCCGGCTATCGCTTCGACGGCATGGGCGGTTGGCTGGACGGGACGCAGATCCAAGTCAACGTCGTGAACCTGACGGACGAGGATTACATCTCGACCGTGGGTTCAGGCGGCTTCCAGAACACGGCGGGTCGTCAGACCTTCCTGCCGGGCGCGCCGCGTCAGGTGTTCGCCAGCATCCGTCGCCGCTTCTGATGGGGAAGGGGGGGTGCGTCTTCGGACGCATCCCCTCGACGCTCAAGCGGTCAGGTTAAGGTCGTTAATTCAGGCCGTCGCCGGCTGCCGGCCGGCGCGGCGCTGTTCGATGCGCGACCAGATGCGGTCGTGGACGGTGAAGAAGACCGTCTGGACCAGGGGTTCGATGGTGCCGATGGCCAGGGCTGTGCGGATGTCCTGGGTCAGGGCGTAGGCCACGGCCACGGCGACAGCGAAATGCATGACGCCATAGGTCACGGTCTTGACCGCCACCTGTTTCAGCGAGCGGGGCAGGGCGTGGCTGTGGCCATGGTGGTCGTGGACGCGGGTCTGTTCGTCCGGAGACATGATGTCGAGCCGGGCGGTGAAGGCCTCGGCCGCCTCTTCGATGTTGGAGGCCATGCGGCGGCGTTCGACCCGGTGCCAGACCCGGTCGTGGATCGAATAGGCGATGGTCTGGAAGAAGGGTTCGACCATGCCGACGGCCAGGGCGATACGCCAGTCGCGCGTGATGGCGAAGGCCACCAGAATGGCCACCACAAGGTGCATGACGCCGTAGCTGGCGATCTTCAGAGCCAGTTTGCGCGCGGTGCTGAGGAGGACGCCGACCATGATGCAAGAATGGTCATTGGCCCCCTCGGTTGCAAACCAATAAAATCTATCGAGCCCATAAGCCGCAAGACCCTTGCCGTGGCCCCCTCCGCACCGTTATACGCGGCCCGCAAAACGGAGACTCCCTATGGAGATACGCGAAGGACTGACCTTCGACGATGTTTTGCTCGAACCCGGCCCGTCCGAGTTCATGCCGGCGATGGTCGATGTCTCGACCCAGCTGACACGCGACATCAAACTGAACATTCCGCTGCTGTCGTCCGCGATGGACACAGTGACGGAAAGCCGCCTGGCCATCGCCATGGCCCAGTCCGGCGGCCTGGGCGTGCTGCATCGGAACATGACCATCGAGGAGCAGGCCGATCAGGTCCGCGCCGTGAAGCGTTATGAAAGCGGCATGGTGGTCAATCCGGTCACCGTCGGCCCGCAGACGACCCTGGGCGAAGTGCGTGAGATCGTGGCCCGCAAGAAGATCACCGGCTTCCCGGTGGTCGATCCGGCCACGGGCAAGCTGGTCGGCATGCTGACCCACCGCGACATGCGGTTCGAGAGCGACCTGAACCTGACGGCCGCCTCGCTGATGACCACCGGCGACCTGATCACGGTGCGTGAGGGCGCGAGCCGTGAAGAGGCGCGCGACCTGCTGAAGACCCGCAAGATCGAACGGGTCATCGTGGTGGACGAGGATTATCGGGCCGTCGGCCTGATCACCATGAAGGACATCGAGAAGGCCCAGGCCTTCCCCCATGCGGCCAAGGACGACCAGGGTCGTCTGCTGGTCGGGGCGGCCTCGACCGTCGGCGACGCCGGATACGAGCGGGCCATGGCCCTGGCCGACGCCGGTGTGGACGTGGTGGTGATCGACACCGCCCACGGCCATTCGGCCTCGGTCGCCCAGGTGGTCGAGCGGATCAAGCGCGAGAACAACCGGCTGCAGATCATCGCCGGCAACGTCGCCACCTATGACGCGACGCGGGCCCTGATCGACGCGGGCGCTGATGCGGTCAAGGTCGGCATCGGTCCGGGCTCCATCTGCACCACCCGGATCGTCGCGGGCGTGGGCGTGCCGCAGCTGACGGCCGTGATGGACTCAGCGCGGGCCGCCAGGGGCACGGGCGCCTCGGTCATCGCAGACGGCGGGATCAAATACTCGGGCGACCTGGCCAAGGCCATCGCGGCCGGCGCTAACGTGGCCATGATGGGCTCGATGTTCGCCGGCACCGACGAAAGCCCCGGCGAGGTCTTCCTGTACCAGGGCCGGTCCTACAAGTCGTACCGCGGCATGGGTTCCGTGGGCGCCATGGCGCGCGGCTCGGCCGACCGCTACTTCCAGAAGGAAGTCTCGTCCGAGAAGCTGGTGCCCGAGGGCATCGAGGGCCAGACGCCGTACAAGGGGCCGATCACCCCGGTTCTGCACCAACTGGTCGGGGGGCTGCGCGCCTCCATGGGCTATGTGGGCGCCGGCGCCATCGCCGACTTCCAGGAGCGCGCGCGCTTCGTGCGCATCACCGGCGCGGGCCTGCGGGAGAGCCACGTCCACGACGTGATGATCACGCGCGAGGCGCCGAACTACAGACAGGGATAAGGCCATGACGACCGAACTGACCTATCTGGCTCTGACGCTGATCCTGGCCCTGGTGCAGGTCTTCCTGCCGGCCGGGGCGCGGACGGCCGAGTTCGGTTCGAAGTGGAATGCGGGGCCGCGCGACGAGACGCCGGCGGCGAAGAAGCCGCTGACCGGCCGTCTCGAGCGGGCCCAGGCCAACCTGTATGAAACCCTGCCGCTGTTCATCGGCGCGGTGCTGATCGCCCATGTGATCGAGGCGTCCAGCGCCCTGACCGTGTGGGGTTCGGCTCTCTATTTCTGGGCGCGCGTCGTCTATGTGCCGCTCTACGCCCTCGGTATTCCCTATATCCGGTCGCTGGTCTGGCTGGTCTCGCTTGCGGGACTGGTCATGGTCCTGACCTCCCTGTTCCTTTGATCTGAAAGCCCGCATTGACCCCAGCCGCCCGTCTCGCCGCCGCCGCCTCTGTCCTGGACTCCATCGCCCAGGGCAACCAACCGGCGGAAACCGTCCTGAAAGCCTGGGGGACCGCCAACCGCTACGCCGGGTCCAAGGACCGGCGCGCCATCGCCGATCATGTCTACAAGGTGCTGCGGGCGCGCGGCAGACTGTCGTGGATCATGGGCGGGCGCGAAGACGGTCGGGCCCTGGTGATCGGATCGCTGCACGCCATTGACGGCCTGTCGGTGGAAGAGATCGAGGCGCTGCACTCGGGCGACGGCTATGGCCCGCGACCGCTGTCGAAACAGGAGCGCAGCCGGATCACGGCGGGGCAGGGGGAACTGCCGGGCTGGGTCGCGGCCGGTCTGCCCGAGTTCGTGGTCGAGGATTTCAAGGCCACCTTCGGGGAGCGCTGGGCGGAAGAGGCCCATGCCCTGATGGCGCCGCGCGCGCCCATCGACCTGCGTGTGAACGACGCGGTCGCCACGGTGGATGCGGTCGAGGTCGAGTTGCGTGACGCCGGTCTGTCGGTCGCCCGCACGCCCTGGTCCGCCCTGGGGCTGCGCGTGCCGTCCGAGCCGCCGCCCAATATCCAGGCCCTGGACGGGTTCAAGGCCGGCAAGTTCGAGATCCAGGACGAGGGCAGCCAGGTCGTCTGCTGGCTGGCGGGCGCGCAACCCGGCGCGACGGTGGTGGACTATTGCGCCGGCGGCGGCGGCAAGACCCTGGGTCTGGCACAGGCCATGGGCGGGCAGGGCAAGCTGATCGCCTCCGACGTCGTCAACAAGCGGCTCGAGAACATCCGGCCCCGCCTGCAACGCGCGGGCGTCGAGGCCGAGCTGGTGCTGATCGGCCAGAACGGCGGCGGGCTGGAAACCGTCAACGGCCAGGCCGATCTGGTCTTCGTCGACGCCCCCTGTTCGGGATCCGGCACCTGGCGGCGCCGGCCCGAGGACGCCTGGCGTCTGACGACGGAGGAGGTCGAGAAACTGCACGCGCTTCAGGTCCGTATCCTGAGCCAGGCGACCAAGCTGGTGAAGCCGGGCGGGCGTCTGGTCTATGTCACCTGTTCGATGCTGGCCCGCGAGAACGAGGCCAGCGCCGACGCCTTCGAGGCGGCGACTCCCGACTTCCGACCGGTCCCCGTCGCCGACATGCTGTCAGCGCCGCAACTGACCGAGGCCGCGCGGGCCAGGTTCGCCGAACTGGCGTCCGGCGCGCGTCTTCGACTGTCGCCGGCCTCGGCCGACACCGACGGCTTCTTCGCCGCCGTCTATCAGCGCGCCGCCTGATGGAGGCTGGGCTGGCGCAGCACGGCGAGGTCTCGGTCCTCTACGTCATGGCTGCGCCTGCCGAATACGGCGACCATCTGCGCGCCCGCATCCAGCCCCTGATGACCGGCGTCGGCCCGGTGGAAGCCGCCGTCGCCCTCACCGCCGCCCTGGCGCGGCTGGAGGCGGCGGGCGACCTGCCGGACCTGATCGTCTCGCTGGGGTCGTGCGGCTCGCAGGAGCTGGACCACGCCTGCGCCTATCAGGCGTCGAGCGTCGCCTATCGCGACATGGACGCCAGCGCCCTGGGCTTTCCCAAGGGGGTGACGCCTCTGCTGGAGCATCCTGCGATCCTGGCCCTGCCGTGCCCTATCCCCGGCGTGCCGACCGCCACCCTGTCGACCGGAGCCAATGTCGTCTCCGGCGCCGCCTATGACGCCATCGAGGCCGAGATGGTGGACATGGAGACCTGGGCCCTGGTTCGGTCGGCCCAGACGTTTGGCGTGCCCATCATCGCCCTGCGCGGCGTGTCGGACGGTCGGGCCGAGCTGAAGGCGCTGGAGGACTGGACCTCCACCCTGCATCATGTGGACGAGAACCTGGCCGCCGCCCTGGATCGTCTGACCGCCGTGCTGGAGGCCGAGGGCCTCGCCGCCCTGAACATCCCCAAGCTTGAAATTCCGGCCTTACACGGCCAAGACCCCGCGCAACCTCCCGCCCCGGATTCGATCACCCCATGACCACGCCGCACGACCACCAGAAGGTCCTCATCGTCGATTTCGGCAGCCAGGTGACGCAGCTGATCGCGCGCCGCCTGCGCGAGGCCAGCGTCTATTGCGAGATCCATCCGTTCCAGAAGGCCGAGGCCGCTCTGGCGGGGATGAACCCCGCCGCCATCATCCTGTCGGGCGGTCCCGAGAGCGTGCACGAGGAAGGCAGCCCCCGCGCGCCCCAGGCCGTGTTCGAGGCCGGCGTGCCGGTGCTGGGCATCTGCTACGGCGAGATGACCCTGTGTGAACAGCTGGGCGGCAAGGTCGAGGGCGGCCACACCCGCGAGTTCGGCCGCGCCGAGATCACCGTCGAGAAAGCCTCGCCCCTGCTGGCCGACCTGGCCCCGGTCGGCGAGGAAGAGACGGTCTGGATGAGCCATGGCGACAAGATCGTCGCCATCCCCGAGGGCTTCGACGTCGTCGCCTCTTCGGCCGGTTCGCCCTACGCCGTGATCGCCGACGAGGCTCGCCGCTTCTACGGCGTGCAGTTCCACCCCGAGGTGATGCACACCCCGCGCGGCCACCAGATGTTGAAGAACTTCACCCACGGCATCGCCGGGCTGAAGGGCGACTGGACCATGGCCGCCTATCGCGACGAGAAGATCGCCCAGATCCGCGAACAGGTCGGCGACGCCAAGGTGATCTGCGGCCTGTCCGGCGGGGTCGACAGCTCGGTCGCGGCCGTGCTGATCCACGAGGCCATCGGCGATCAGCTGACCTGCGTCTTCGTGGACACCGGCCTGCTGCGCAAGGACGAGGCGACCCAGGTCACCACCCTGTTCCGCGAGCACTACAATATCCCGCTGATCCATGTGGACGCGTCCAAGGAGTTCCTGGGCGAGCTCGCCGGGATCTCCGACCCGGAGACCAAGCGCAAGACCATCGGCCGCGTCTTCATCGAGATCTTCGACCGTGAGGCCAACAAGGTCGAGGGCGCCGAATTCCTGGCCCAGGGCACCCTCTATCCCGACGTGATCGAGAGCGTCTCCTCGTCCAGCGGCAAGGCCCACGTCATCAAGAGCCACCACAATGTCGGCGGCCTGCCCGACTATATGAAGCTGAAACTGGTCGAACCCCTGCGCGAACTGTTCAAGGACGAGGTCCGCGCCCTGGGCCGCGAACTGGGTCTGACCGACGCCTTCGTGGGCCGCCACCCCTTCCCCGGACCGGGCCTGGCCATCCGCATTCCCGGCGAGATCACGCCCGAAGCCGTCGAGACCCTGCAACAGGCCGACGCCATCTATCTGGACGAGATCCGCAAGGCCGGGCTGTATGACAGCATCTGGCAGGCCTTCGCCGTCCTTCTGCCGGTCAAGACCGTCGGCGTCATGGGCGACGCCCGCACCTACGAAAAAGTCCTGGCCCTCCGCGCCGTCTCCTCCACCGACGGCATGACCGCCGACTTCTACCAATTCCCCTGGGACGTCCTGGCCAAGACCGCGACACGGATCATCAACGAGGTCCGGGGCGTGAACCGCGTCGTCTACGACGTGACGTCGAAGCCGCCGGGGACGATCGAGTGGGAATGATTCGGGGCCATTTTTGGCTATCGCGATCAATCGGCGTTTAACCATCAACACATTGAAATAAAAAGATTATATCACGTTATCTATCGGGATCAATCGCGGAGCAGCGGTTGGCTCTGGCGTCATGCGTGACGGTATCTGGCAAACTTGCACTTGGCCCAATCCAGCGATACCGTCAGAGGTATTGAAGCCAGTGACGGTATTTTTTCCGCACTAAACCATTGTAAATCAAGCGATAATGTCGGCAAAAATGGCCGAAAATCGCCTGACGGTATTTTGCGTAGAGGAGGTCGGTATGCTCACCGATGTTGCCCTTAAGAACCTGAAACCACGCGAGAAAGCCTACAAAGTCACGGACCGTGACGGCCTTTATGTCCAGGTCTCAACCTCCGGGACGCTGACGTTTCGGCTGGACTACCGGCTGCATGGGCGGCGCGAGACGCTAACGCTTGGGAAATACGGTCCCTCCGGTTTGTCCCTTGCTCGAGCCCGTGAAGCGACGATCGACGCTAAACGTGCAGTCTTCGAAGGCAGGTCTCCGGCCCAGGAAAAACAACGCGACAAACGCCGGATCAAGGAGGCCAAGAGCTTCGGTGAGTTTGGAGAGCGCTGGTTGGTGAAGGCTCCGATGGCCGACAGCACCCGCGCGATGCGGCGTTCGATCTTCGAACGAGAGCTTCTGCCAGTCTGGAAGAACCGGCTGTTGACAGAAATCACGCCGGATGACCTGCGCGCCCACTGCGGCAAGATCGTTGATCGCGGCGCACCGGCGACTGCGATCCATGTCCGCGACATCCTCAAGCAGATCTACGGGTTTGCGATCTTGCACGGCGAGAAGGTTGCCAATCCGGCCGACGATGTCGGCCCCGCCTCGATCGCGACGTTCGTTCCAAAGGACCGGTCGCTGTCGCCGACGGAAATTCGCGTGATGCTCAAGCAGCTCGACCATGTGGCGACGCTGCCAACGATCCGACTCGGGATGCGCCTCTTCCTGCTGACAATGGTGCGCAAGAGCGAGCTGCAGGATGCGGTCTGGGACGAGGTCGACTTCGAGAACGCCGTGTGGACGATCCCCAAGGAGCGCATGAAGCGATCCAAGGCGCATAACGTCTATCTCTCGCAGCAATGCCTCGACATCATGATCGCGCTGAAGACCTGCGCGGGCAACTCGCGCTACCTTCTGCCGTCTCGGTATGATGCGGATGCGCCGATGTCCCGGGCGACCTTCAACCGCGTCACCTATGCCGTCGTGGAGCGCGCGCAGAAGGAAGGCCTACCGCTGGAGCCGTTCACGGTACATGACTTGCGCCGGACCGGATCGACTCTGCTCAACGAACTGGGGTTCAACAGTGACTGGATCGAAAAGTGCCTGGCCCATGAAGATGGGCGGTCCTCGCGCGGCGTCTACAACAAGGCGGAGTACGAGCATCAGCGGCGGCATATGATGCAGGAATGGTCTGATATCATCGATGCCTGGGTGGCGGGGCAGAAGCGCGTGCCGGTCCTGATTCCGCCCTCGATGCCTATGCTCGCGCCTGATCCGGCGCTTTGACGGGACGCGCCTTGCGCTTGCGTACATCGGGATGCGGCGCGCGGTCGATTGGCGATCGCCGGGCTGTCGCCAGGCGCTCGGTCAGCCACGCTTCGACCTCGGCCAGATCCCACACCACACAGCGCGGAGTGAGCGCGAAACGACGAGGGAATTCCCCGCGCTGTTCCATCTCATATATGGTGGTGTCGGCCAGCGGTACGATCTGCCGAAGCTCATGGCGGCGGATCATCCGCTTTTTGAGGGCCTCAGATTTCGTCGACATAACTCTACTCCAACGAGATTTAGAGGGAGCCACAAAGCTGGGCGCCGGATGACGAGCACGCTGGTCAGCGGCGGACTCCGCAGCCGGACGGCCCGCGGCGCCGGCTGGGCGCCGCGGGCTCCTGGAATCACGCCGCCGGCGAGGTCAGTCGGCGCATCGATTCACCAGACAGCTGGATCCGGTGACTGGTGTTGACCATCCGATCGAGAACGGCATCGGCCACCATCGGATTGTCGATGTAGCCGTGCCAGTCCTTGAACGGGAGTTGGCCCGCCAGCAGGATTGAGGCCGATCGGGTTCGGGCGTCCACGATGTCCAGCAGGTGGTGCTTGCCCGACTCCGTCAGAGGCGTCAGGCCGAAGTCGTCCAGGATCAACAGGTCGAAGCGGGCGATCGCCGTGCGCAGGCGGTTCATGCTGCCGTCCTGATGGGCGATCGCCATGTCCTCCAACAGTTGATGGGTGCGATAGTACCGAACCGTCAGACCGACGCGGGCGGCATGACCGCCAAAGGCGCACGCCAGATGGGTCTTCCCGGTCCCTGTTGCGCCCGTCAGGATCAGATTTTCGGCTTGGCGCACCCAGGTACAGGTCAGAAGCTCGGCCATCTGGGCCCGGTCCAAGTTTCGTGCGGAGCGGTAGTCGATGTCTTCGGCCGCGGCAGGGATCTTCAGTCGGGCGGCTTTCAGGATGCGTTTCAGGCGACGGTCGTCACGATACGCCGCTTCAGCCTGCAAGAGGTGCATTAGCCGATCGTGGAACGGTAGATCGGCGAACGCCGGCGTGGCCGCGTGATGCTCGACCGCTTCCACCATGCCGTTGAGGCCGAGGTCGCGGAGTTTGTCGATGATGTGGGTGGTGTTCATGACTCGTCTCCGGCGAAATAGTCGGGACCGCGCACGTTCTCATTCGTCGCGGCAGCGGCTGTTTTGGGCGTGATGAAGTCTGCCGGGTCCGTGAACTCCAGATTCCGATCCAGGACATTGCGCACATGGGCCAGTCGGGGTTCGCCGCACCGCACGGCGCGGGCGCAGGCTGCTTCCAGCCTCACCGGACCGACGCGGTGCGCCAAGGCCCGAAACGAGCGATAGACGGCGGTCTTGGCCGCGCCGAAGAACGGACGCCCAGCTTCGCCCTGGACCACAGCCTGAACACCGGGCCCATGCAGACGGGACCATAGGACAAGATCTTCGTCCTCCCCCGCGCGCCGCGCCAAATGGTTAGGTGGCATATGGGCTGGATCAGTCGAGGCCTCGCCCGCTACGGCCAGGCGCGGGTGGACGCCTACCGGCTTCCCGTCGTGCCAGATCTCGACCGTGGCGGCGTTCGCGCGCACATCAACCCGCTGCCCGATCAGGGTATGCGGCGCCGAGTATCGGCGCTGATCGTGCATGACGTGATAGTCTGGTCCGAGGAGCAGCTGACGCCTGACCTCGAAGAAGGCGAACGGCTCCGCCTGGAGAGGCCGCAACGCCGGACGGTCCAACTGCTCGAACAGAGTGGTGCGAGACTCTCCCGGCGCGCGCCGCAGCGCCTTGGTGTTGAGGCGGATGAGCAGGCTGGCCAGCAAGGCGTTCATCTCACCGAGTGACATCGCCGGGCGATCTGCGAGGGCCAACCGCAACAGGCGCTGAATCAGCTTCACGCCGATCTCCACCTTCGCCTTGTGCGTGGGACTGTAAGCCTTGGCGGGGCGTGCGATCGTTCCATGATGGTCGCAAAAGGCTTGAAACGTCGGATTGATCTCAGGCGCCTGTCCGCGCTTGTGGGAAATCACAGCGGCCTTGAGGTTGTCGGAGATGATCACCTGCGGGACGCCGCCGAAGAACCGAAGCGCCTGCTCGTTCGCCCAGATCCAGTCGCCCGCACGCTGTGAACGGGTGACGCAGGCGAAGGTGTAGTCAGAGGCGGGCAGCACCGCGACGAACAGTTCGAACGGGACCCGGTCGGCGGGGTCATCGTCTCGCCCGCGCGGCCGAAGCCCGGCGAAATCGACCATCATGGTTTCGCCAGGCCGGTGGCGCTGTCGCATGATCGGATGAGCCGCCACGTTGTATTCTCGGAATTTGCGGCAGTAATCGCGATAGGAGATGGTCGGCTGGTCGCCCGCCGTCTCGACGTAGGTGTCGTGCAAATCCTTGAGATGGTGGCCGGCCTTGACCTTTACGGCCACGGCCGCCCAGTCTGGCTGCAACTGTCCAATGGCCATCGGCGCCGATCGGCCCGCATTGAAGAGGCGCATCAGATCGCTGTCAGAAAGTGCGCAAAGGCCTTCGCTTGTCAGGGACATCTCCAGGGCAAGCGAGCGGTAGCGAGCGACGGTCGTGTAGGAACAGCAGATCATGCGGCCGATCTGCCGATTGCCGTAGGCCGTGGTGAGGATGAGGCGCAGCAGGCCTCGCGGGTCGAACATGGAAGCTCCCGTTGTTCAATGCTTGATGATGGGAGCCTGAAAGGGGCGCGCGCGTCGGCGGTCTCCGTCGCGCTGACGCGACGGAGATTCCTTGACGGCGATGACGCTTTCGGGGAGATTGGCGGGGTCGCTGTGGAAACGACGAACCAATCTTCCGAAAGGGCCTGCGCTTTTGCCGAGCGCGGGCCTTTTCACTTTCAGGCGTGGATTGTGTGAAGCTTGATCAGGGGGCGGGCATGGCGGTCTCCTTGTGGTGATCAGCCGATCCACTGCGGTAGCGGTCAGGCCAAATTTCTTCCGGACGCTGTCCCAGCGCGTCGGCGATGGCTTGCTCGACACGCCGCGAGCGCCTGAAACCGCGCGACACTATGGACACCGTGGAGGGCGTCACAGCCAGCGACCGGGCAATGTCCGACAGGCTAATGCGTTTGAGACTCAAAGCGGACTTGATCCGTGCATGCCTTTTGTCGTCTATCATCGCCTTGGCTCCATCTTGTGCGGCTAAGGGACCATAGTGTGCGAAATACCAACACCGCAACCATCAATGATCCAGACCCTGGCATCGCCCGGCGGCTGATCGCCGTGCGGCAGCAAAGTGGTCTCAATCAATCCGCCTTCGCAGCCCGGCTCGGTTTCCCCCGCCGCACCTATCTGGGATGGGAGCGCGGTGAGTCTGATCCTCCGATCTGGCTGCTGGACGCTCTGCACCAGGAGTTCGGCATCGACCCTCACTGGCTGCTGCACGGCCCCGGTGATCGGCCACGCCAATATGGCGCCGGACTCGATTGGGCCCGGTTTGGCCGCCTGCTTGTGGCCGTAGATCGCGAGGCTCGGGCGGCGGGCCTGGCGCCGAGACCCGAACAGATCTGCGAGTTGACCCGCGCGGTCTTCGAAGGCGCGCCTGAAGATGAAAAGGACGCCATCGAACGTCTGGCGCTGACCTTCAAAACAATGAAGAACCGGAGTCGCTGACCATGGACGAAGACGTGCGCGTGGTTCCCTTTCCGAATCAGACGCAAACCCCGGAGGTTCAGCGGGAGGATGCCGTGGCGGACGCACTGGAACGGGTCGGCGATATCCCGGTTGCGAAGGTGGAGGCGGTCGCCGCACTCGAGCGAAGGCCGAACTGGCCGGCGATCATCACCTTCATAGCGATCTCAATGCTCTCGTTGTCGGTAGCGGTCTTTTCGACGGGGGCGGATGATGTCCTACGCATGGGCGCGGCCATGGCGTTGGTGATCTCTATTCTGACGGGCGGGCTGGCCGTTCTGTATCGCCATGCACCGACGTTCTGGCGGCCCGGCATTGAACATACCGATCGTGTTGTGGATGACGGCGTTCAATCGCCTACGCCGTAGTCATAGCGAGCACCATGGGCGACCAGAATCCGACTCCCCGTCGAAGCCCGCAGCCGGTTCCCTCGCAGGGCGGTCCCGCCAACTTTCCAGCCCCAGGAGGGCCGAGGCGCACGGATCCGCACAGGACGATGATCTCGTCGCCGAATCCGAGGTGATCGAGACATTTGTGAAGTATCCCTCGATCATCGCCCGCGCCGCAGGTCTCGCATCCGAGATCTGACTGGCGGAATTCGAGCAGGAACCGCAGATGATGGTCGCGCTGAGTGCGCCCGTGAGCTTCGGCAACCGCACTCTCATCCTCTTCGCATCGAAGTGGCTCCCTATCCCTTGACGAACGTCATCATATGGCGTCCGGAAGTTTAGTTCCCTAGCTTCACAAGCAAGGCTCAGGAGGGCGGCGGTGTCTAATCAAACGCATTGGGAAACCGTTTATCTGAACAAGGCGGTGGAAGAGGTCAGCTGGTATCGACCCCATCTTGAGGTTTCGCTACGGCTCATTGCAGACTCTGCGCCATCCGCCAGCAGCGCGATCATTGACGTGGGCGGCGGAGAAGCGACGCTGGTCGATGATCTCGTCGCGCAGGGCTACAGCGACGTCACGGTCCTCGACATCTCCCCGGCGGCGATTGACGTGGCGAAGTCCCGTCTGGGTATGTCCGCCGCCGCGGTGCATTGGATCACCGGCGACATTACGGCTGTTGAGCTGGAACCGGCTCGCTACGATGTCTGGCACGACCGGGCCGTCTTCCACTTCCTGACCAGCGCAGGCGACAGAGCCGCATATGTTCGGCAGATCGCCCGCTCTGTCAGGCCCGGGGGCCACGTGATTGTCGCGGCGTTCGGGCCGGACGGTCCGGACAAGT
Source organism: Brevundimonas sp. GW821-FHT10E09 (assembly GCF_058809375.1). NCBI lineage: Bacteria > Pseudomonadati > Pseudomonadota > Alphaproteobacteria > Caulobacterales > Caulobacteraceae > Brevundimonas > Brevundimonas sp. GW821-FHT10E09. Next base: position 61,401 of record NZ_JBXASO010000015.1, read on the forward strand.
GCAGCGGCCTGGACGTAGTCCGCTACGACGCCGAACATCTTCACGGCGAGTTTGGGCCGAAGTTCCGTCTCCTGGACAGCGTTAGGGAGTTGCACGAGACGCATTGGGGTACGCATCAGCAGTTCATGTATTGCCTCTGTCGGATGGAGTGAGAGGCCAACCCGCCCCAGCGCGCCGCTTCGGCCCTGATCGGACTGAACGCCAGCGGCAAGGCCCCGGCCCTCGCCATGCCGGTCGAGATGACGGTGCTCCAGTTCCACCCTTGTTCGCCGCCCGCCTTCGGCGATAAGACGAACCTCCCCCACGTCGCTCGATCACGCCCGATCTGTCTCTCGATATGCCAGCGCGGGGAGCTAAAAGCGCTATGTCGCTCGTCGTTTTCAAACCGCGCAAGCCCTCGACAGCCGAACACAGCCGCGGGCGGAGGCGCAGGGCCTCGGCGTCAAACGCGGAGATCGGTTCACATGGAGAGCTCATCATTTCACCCGTTCATCACCGCCCCCAGTTGAGGCTGGCCGGAGCAAGTTCACAGGAACGGCGCGCCCCATCAAAGGCGTGATACAAGTGAAGATTGATGTCGCCTGAGGACGACGAGATGCCTTCTACGAGCCCTTCTGCACGGCCAGCGCCGCGTTGACTCCCTGAGCCAAGTCCTCTGCGGGTCCCTTGCCCCAATAGTGGACGAAATAGAACGCGGGGGTCTCCCCAATCATGTGATTGTGCAAAGCCACGACATGGATGTCTCCGGCCCGTAACGACCGGAGCACCGGCTGCACCTCCTCAGCGGTCATGATGAAGTCCCCGGCCACAGTCGCCATCGCGGTGCTTCCGGAGAAGGCCGCCCACGTCGTCAATCCCATCGATCCTCCGACTTCGACGCCATGCATGCGACCCGTGCGCGGCAAGGTGAACTTGACCACGCCACCGTTCAGCTCGGGATCGACTTCGAAATAGCGCCGCAATGAAGCGACATCGAACTCTCCGGCAACGGTCGGGGTGGATCCAGGAAAGCGTCGTCGAGGTGTCGGCGTCTCCGCACGAACGGTTCGAATGGCGTCCCACACGGCCTTCACCCCGGTGGCCAGGTCGTGCGCCGGCCCCGTGCCGCCGACGTGCATGAAATAGACGGGCGGATCGTCGAAGATGAAGTGATTGTGAAGACCGGTGACCTCCAGGCCGGCGGCGAAGGCGGCGTCCATGGCGGCCGTGATCTCGTCCTCGAACACCACGGTGTCGCCCATCAGCATGACATGGTCGTCGCCGTGCGCTTTGAAAGCGGCCCAGGAACCCAAACCGGCGGCCGGCGCGAGGGGGGCGCCGTCCACTGTCACCGGGACGTCGGTTCGCGACCAGGCGATGCGCACGACACCGTCGGGAGCCACGGTCGCCTGGACGCCGGCCGCGGACGAGATGACCTCCCGCTTGTCGGATTGGGCAGCGCCCTTGGTCGCTATCGCCGTCGGCGATAGCGCCATGACTGCCAGGATCTGGACCATATGTCTGCGGTTCATCGCACGCTCCGTTTCGTAACTGATTATTCGATGCTTGGGGGACTTACGATAGTTGTAGTCGGCCACGCTTTAACTCGCCGGAGCGAAAAAGACCCAGCCCGCTAACCCGGCGGCGGCCAACGCGACCACGACGTTGAGCTTATTCTTCCATGTGTAGAGCAACGCCAAAGCGACCGCGAAGATAGACACGCCAATGATCAGATCCGGGACGCGCTGGGCTGTGACCGTCGCCAAGTCGATCGTCGTAGCGGCGATGAGGCCAACCACGCCGGCTGAGACGCCTGCCAAAAAGGCATGCAGCCGCTTGGCTTCCAGCACCGATTCCAAACGGTCGTAGAGGATCAGCGAAAATGCGAATGCCGGGAGGAATATTCCGACGGTCATGGCTACGGCGCCGAGCGGTCCGCCGCCGAAATAGCCGACGAAAGTTGCGAAGATGATCAGAGGCGCCGGCAGGATGCCCGACAGCGCCAAGCCATCCAGAAATTGGCCATCGTTCATCCAACCTTGACCCACGGCGTCGTTGCGAACGAACGGGATCGCGGTGTAGGCGCCGCCGAAAGTGAGGAGGCCGGCCTTTAAGCCGGAAACGAACAACAGCCAAACGGGCGCTTGGCCGGGGTCACCGATCGCCGTTTGGACCTCTGGCGTTGCGGCATCGGGCGCCAAGAGCATTACCAGAATCGTCAGAGCCGTCGCCCCGGCGGCGACAAGCGCAGCGAATACTCGCAGGCCGAGCGCCCATAGCGCGTAGATCGCCCCGGAGGCCGGAAGGGTGATCCAGAACGGAGCGCCGGCGAAGGCTGCCAGGCCGCAGATGATGGCGAGCATCCACAGGCGACCGTCCAGCAGGATATGCTTTCCGATCCGATGGACGGCGGCGACGATCAACGCGATCACCGCCGCCTGAATCCCCAGGAACGCCGCGCCGAGCGCTGTGTCGATCAGGGCGATACGGAAATAGAGCCATGACAGCGCCATCATGAGGAGAAAGCCGGGAAGCATGAAGCCCAGGCCAGCGAGGATGCCCCCGAGTCTTCCCTTGGCGCGCATCCCCAGGTGGACGCAGAGTTCGTGCGCCTCGGGGCCCGGCAGCACCTGCATCACTGCCAGCAGCCTGTTGAAGCGCTCGCTGGAGATCCAGCGCTCGTCGTCGACCAGTTCACGGCGCACCATGGCGATCTGTGCGACCGGACCGCCCCAGGCCAGCAAGCCGAACCTTAGAAACCGAATGAACAACTGCGCATGCGTCAGGTTGGGCGGCGCGGCCTCCGGGCGCGGTTCCGAGAGATCGACCGTCGTATTGATGTCCGTTCCGGCGCTCATGCCGCTAGGCCCGGAGTCGCGCCAGGGACCTCGTTCCGACCAGACCAACTTCCAGTTTCAGGTGACCAATCGCAGGCGACCCAGGTCATACCACCTCCTCAACTCGCTAGCTCGTTCACCTGTATCATTTGTGGTCATTGAATGATACAGCTTGTATATGATTTCGTTCCCCGGCTCGCGCGCCCCGTGGCTGCTGTTGATCCACCAACTGCCCGCCAAGCCCGCCTATCTGCGCGTCAAAGTCTGGCGGCGGCTGCAGGCGATCGGGGCGACTCCGCTGAAGAACGCCGTTCACGCGCTACCGCTTCGCGACGACACGGCAGCTCTGTTCGACGACCTGCTGCGCGAGATCACCGAGGGCGGGGGTGAGGCCATCATTTTGGAGGCTGCGCTGGTCGGTGGCTTGGGAGACGCGGACGTGCGAGCCCTGTTCGATGCGGTTCGCGATTCCGATTACGAGGACCTCGCCCGCGAGGCGCGCACGATCGACGACGGGCAGGTCGCCCGCGAGATTGTTCGCCTGCGCGCGCGTCTGGCCGAAATCGCGGCCATCGACTATTTCGGCACCCACGGCCGGCAAGCTGCCGAAGCGGCGCTCGCAGACCTGGTGACGCGCTCGACGCGGCACCCTGACGTCAGTTCGACGTGTCAGGCGGTGATCGCGACCGCCGACCTGAGACAGCGGGTCTGGATCACCCGGCGCGGCATCCATGTCGATCGTATCGCGTCGGCCTGGCTGATCCAGCGCTTCATCGACCCCGAAGCGACTTTCAAGTTCGTCGACGGCCAAGGCTACGAGCCTGCCGCGGACGAACTCAGGTTTGACATGGCGAATGCCGAGTTCACCCACGAAGGCGAGCGCTGCACCTTCGAGACGCTGCTCGTGCGGACACAACTCGACAATGATACCGCGCTGGTCGCGATCGGCGAAATCATTCACGACCTCGACATCGCTGACAGCCGCTTCAATCGGCCGGAGACGGCCGGCCTGGGCGCCCTCATCGCCGGAATTTGCGCCCGAACGGATGATGACAACGAACGGCTGGCGGAGGGAACCGCCGCGCTTGAACAGTTTTACGCCTATTTCAGCAGAGGGCGAAAGGCGTGAACTGCGAGCTCTGCATGAAAGTTCTCGTAACAGGTTTGACCCAAGGAGGCCGAAGATTATGAACCTCGGTATTTTCTACTTTTCGCTCGCAAGCTTAGTTGTCTCACCGGGATCGGGCGTGACTCAAGATGTTCCGCCTTCCGCAACCGGCTCCGCCCTTTTGGAGCAATGCAGACGCGGGGCGCCCGAGTGCGGAGCCTATCTGCAGGGTATGCTCGATGAGTTGATCGTCCGTCGCGCCGTGTGCGGCGCCCCGAGATATGACCGTCAGCGTCTCCGCCAAGCTTATCTGCGCTGGGCCGAATCAGAGACTTATCTCAGAGACAAGCACATGGCGGCCGGAGCCAACGAGGCGTTGACTAAGGCGTGGCCCTGCGCTCGGCAGATCGATCCCAGCTCCAGCTGAGGGCCTGTTTGAGCCTGCCGACTTGGGCATGCTCGACACGGGCGTGGGCGGGATTATCGCCCTGATCTTCCTGCGGTCGGCAATCCGTGTATTGCGCGAGGCGTTGCCCGCGCGGCCGAGGGCTGGCGCGAGCTGATACACCGGTTCTGTTCGCGCCGTTAGCGGACCTTCCGAACGTCAAGAGCTGACACCAAGTAAGTTGATCAGCGCCAAGATTTCTTCTGACTACGGTTCGATCCCGCGAACGGGCGACTGAGCTTTGTCGAATAGCTCTGTCGCCCGTTCACTACTGCCAAAAACATGCCCAGCGTGGCTCGAGGCGCCCACTCGTTCTGACCGCAGGAGTCCAGTTCGTTGGCGGTGTGCAAGATTGGCGTCTGATGCCGATTGGAGCCGATAGACCCGACATGAAAAGAGCGAACGCACCGGAGTAGGGCTCGCGGCGGCAATGGCGTACAAATCGGCGGGGTCGTTCTTGTCGTCCCGTAGCTCTTAGTCAGGCGGGAGGGGCAGTCCGTCGATCGCCGCGACGGCGTCAACAAGCTGTCGTCGCAGGCTCGCCAGACCGATCGCCAAAACCAAGTCTTGCCGATCCGCCAAGCTGAGCATCGTGCGGAGGACGAGATCAGAGTGACGCATCAGGATTACCAGGTTCTCCCCGCTGGGGCTGTTTTTGCCCTCGAACCAGTTCCGAACCGCGCGCTCGTTTGAGCGCGTGAGCTGCGCCACGGTCTTGTGGGCAGAGGGCGTGTTGCCAAATTCCGCCTTCAGCGCTGCGGCGATCGCGGCGGCAAGCGGCTCGTTAGGTTGGGGCGACGGAAAAGAGTTTCCAGTTTTCGACTGAAGTTTTCGGTCTTTCTCGGAGAACGACATTCGTCCTGACTCCCAATAGATTTGGTGGGAAGTCGAACCTGTCCGCTCGGAGCCTAAACGAAAGCAGCCGGTGTGATGAACCTATCGGAGACGGTCACTGCTGAAGCATCGCCGCGGCCTCCGGTGCGCGCTGCGCAGTATGTCCGTATGTCGACGGAGCATCAGAAATATTCGACCGAGAACCAGGCCGAAATCATCGCCCAATATGCCGCTCGGCGTGGCTTCGAGATTGTGAAGACCTACGAGGACTCGGGCAAGAGCGGCCTTCGGCTCGATGGTCGGCTATCGCTTCAGCAGCTCATCGCCGACGTGCGAGGCGGTCAGACCGACTTCAAGGCGATCCTAGTCTATGACGTGAGCCGCTGGGGCAGGTTCCAGGACGCTGATGAGAGCGCCTATTACGAGTTCATCTGCCGGGAAGCGGGGATCGCCGTTCAATACTGTGCTGAGCAGTTCGAGAATGATGGCAGCCTGAGCGCGACGATCATCAAGAGCATGAAGCGGGCGATGGCTGGCGAATATAGCCGTGAGCTGTCGGTGAAGGTTTTTACTGGCCAATGCCGGTTGATCCGCCTCGGTTTCCGTCAAGGCGGTGCCGCGGGCTTTGGCCTACGCCGCTATCTCGTCGATGAGCATCGCCAGCCCAAAGCGGTCCTCAATCATGGAGAGCAGAAGAGCCTGCAAACGGACCGGGTCGTGCTCAGGCCGGGGCCACCTGAAGAGATCGAGGTTGTCCGGCGTCTCTACCGGATGTTCGTCGTCCAGCGCCGCACCGAAACGGAGATCGCCGCAGCCCTCAATGATGAGGGCATCCTCACCGATCTTGGTCGGCCATGGACGCGCGGAACCGTTCACCAGGTGCTGACCAATGAAAAGTACATCGGCAACAACGTCTACAATCGGGCGTCCTTCAAGCTGAAAGCCAAGCGGGTGGTGAACACGCCCGATATGTGGGTCCGGGGCGATGGGGCTTTCGAGGCGATCGTCGAGCGTGATTTCTTCGAGGCGGCCCAGCGGATTATTCAAGAGCGCAGCCGCCGTTTCACCGACGAGGAGCTTCTTGGTCGGCTGTCAGCCCTGCTCGTTGAGAAGGGTTGGTTGTCGGGCCTCGTGATCGACGAGGTCGAGGACATGCCGTCCAGCTCGACGTTCCGACACCGTTTCGGAAGCTTGGTGCGCGCCTACCAGCTTGTCGGGTACGCCCCGTCGCGGGACTATCGCTATATCGAGACCAATCGAACGCTGCGGACACTGCATCCCGATGTCGTGGCACAGGTCATCGCCGACATTGGCGCGGCCGGCGGCACGGTGCGCCGCGACCCCGTCACCGACCTCCTGCATATCAATGACGAGTTCACGGCCTCGCTGGTGATTTCTCGGTGTCACATCAGCCCCGCCGGCGGGCTGCGCTGGAAGGTCCGCTTCGACAGCGGGTTGAGGCCCAGCATCACCATCGTGGCGCGGATGCAGGAAGATAATGCCGCCATACACGACTACTACTTGCTGCCATGGCTGGACGTCGGCACCACGCCGAATCTGAGGCTCGCACCAGAGAACGGCATCCTACTCGATGCCTACCGCTTCGATACCTTGGAGGCGTTTTTCGATCTGACGCGCCGCGTGCCGCTGAAGGTTGCCGCATGAGCGCGCCGCCCCCCGAAATCCGCTCGGTGCCGGTCGATCTGATCACCATTCTCAACCCGCGGGTTCGCAACAAGCGGATCTTCCAGGAGCTGGTGAATAGCATTGCCCATCTCGGGCTGAAGAAGCCGATCACGGTCAGCCAGCGACCCGGAAAGACGCGGTTTGACCTGGTGTGCGGTCAGGGTCGCCTCGAGGCCTTCATCGCGCTCGGCCAGACCGAAATCCCGGCCATCGTGATCGATGCGGCCGAGGAAGATTGTTACGTCATGAGCTTGGTCGAGAACCTTGCGCGGCGCCAGCACAGCCCATTGGAACTGGTTCACGCCATCGGCGCGCTGAGCGCCCGGGGCTATTCGCACCCGGAGATCGCCGCCAAGGTCGATTTCTCCGTCGAGTATGTCAGTGCGATCTGCCTGTTGCTCGACAATGGCGAGGAGAAGCTGATCGCGGCGGTCGAGCGCGGCGTCATCCCACATTCAATCGCGATGGAAATCGCCCGCGCCAAGGAAGGCGAGGTTCAGCAGGCGCTGGCGCAGGCCTATGAGGAGAAGTCGATCCCGGGCAATCAGGTGCTCGCGATCCGGCAGATCATCGAACAGCGCAACACCAGCGGCAAGCAGCTTCACAAGCGGGGATCGCGGGTTGGTCGCACCCAAAAGCCTGTCACATCGGAGAGCCTGATCCGCGCCTATCAACGCGAGACGGAACGGCAGAAGCTGCTGATCAAGCGCGCCTCCCTGGCGCGCAGCCGGTTGCTGTTCGTTGCCAACGCCATGCGGCGTCTGCTGGCCGACGATCATTTCGTGACGCTGCTGCGGGCGGAGGGGCTGAGCACCTTGCCGCGCGCACTGGCCGAGCGGATCGGACCTACGAAGGCGTAAGATGTCCGATACGGTCAAAATCGCCTTCGAGCGCAAGATCCTAGCCCTCCCGATCGGTGAGCTCTTGGCGACCAAGGCGCTGCCGGCAGGGGTGCGTGAGTCCGTCAAATATCGCCGGATCGCGGCATCTGTTGCGGAAGTCGGGCTGATCGAGCCGCTGTCGATCGCGCGCCAGAAGGGCGGCAGCTACCTTCTCCTCGACGGACACATGCGCCTTGATGCCCTGCGGTTTCTTGGTGCGACCGAGGCCCCTTGCGTTGTCGCCGATGACGACGAGTCCTTCACCTACAACAAGCGGGTCAACCGGCTGGCGACGATACAGGAACACTACATGATCGTGCGCGCGCTCGATCGTGGGGTGTCGGAGGAAAAGCTGGCGCGAGCGCTCAATGTCGACGTGAAGGTGATCCGCCAGCGCCGACATCTTCTGGCAGGGATCAGCGGGGATGTCGCCGAGCTGCTGAAGGACAAGCCGGTAGGGCACCACGCCTTCCAGAAGCTGCGCAAGATGAAGCCGATCCGTCAGCTTGAGGTGGCCGAACTGATGGTGTCGGCGAACAATTATACGGTCAGTTATGCCAAGGCGCTCCTGGCGACCTCGAAGCCGTCGGATCTGCACAAGCCTGACGAACTCAAGAAGGCGACGGGGTTGTCGGCCGAGCAGATGGGGCGTCTCGAACGGGAGATGGCGTCCGTGAGCGAGGACTATAAGGAGCTTGAGGTCTCCTATGGCGACGACATGCTGGTCCTGGTCGTGGCGTCCGGCTTTATCGAGCGCCTGCTGGCGAAGCCCGAGATCGAGGGATTTCTCGCGGGGCGGCACCCCGAGTTTCTGGAGAATTTCCGCGCCATCGTGCAGGCCACCTCGCTCGATCAATCGACGACGCCCTGACCGTTCAAGCTTGGGGACCGGGACCCAGAAGCGCCGGGACCGTCGGAGAAGCCGCCGCGAGGGGCGGATCAAGGGCGGTGGCGGGGATGGCGGCGAACCCGCTCGGAGCCCGCTAGGCCAGTCGCCATAGGGCTGGCTGCGTGCCGTTCGCGGCATGATTGTTCTGGAGCGCGCCGATCATTCTAGATCGGCGCGCTCCAATCGCTCTTTGCGTCGGGATTATCGCGCATCTCAGATGCGCGATAATTCTTGCACGCGGCGCCGGATGGTGGGATTAACGCGCATCTGAGATGCGGGATAATCCTATGGCTCTTCATCTAGTCGGTGAGACAATTGACGCCAAACGCGCGCATCAGCGCGCGCAGACCGGTGAGTTGATCCAGCTCGTGCGCGGGGTTTACGTCGATGACCAAGGTGACATCGAGGTGACGATCCTCGGTCATGCGGTCCGAATTGCACACTATCTCTATCCCAACGCCTATCTGTCGTCGGCGAGTGCAGCGCTGCTCGCGCCGACGCCCGACGGGCGGCTGTTTATCAGCGGCCGCCGCAACCAGCGCACGCGGTTGCGGACGCTTGAGATCATCCAGAACGAAGCGCCGAAGCATCCATCGACGGCGATCGCGGTCATCGGCGACGACCTGGGCGAATTGCGCGTCGACGCCTCATCGCCGCGCCAACGCTTTCTCGAAGCGTTCCGCCTGCGCAGCGAACATGCGAGCGCGGTTACCGCCGACATGCGCGCGCAGATGGCGGCGCGTCTGGTGGAGGAACATGGGACGCCCCAAGCCGCAGCCGACGCCGTCTGGGTGCTGGCGCGTGAGAACGAATGGTATCGCGAAGGCGAAGGCGCCGAACGCTTTCTGCTAGCTCAGCCGGGCGTTGCCAAGGCGCCGGTCAACAAGGCAGCGCTCGATCTCCTCGTCGCCTGGCACGGTGAGCCGCTCGGCCGGCTGACCCACGATGGATTTGAATGGCGCTGGAAGCCGGGGCGTCGAGCGGGACCGGCCCTCGTGCGCGAAACCACGCCGGGCAAGCTGCCGGCCTTCATTGAATCGCTGCTTCCCGAGGGCTGGCTGGCGCAGGTTCTCCACGAACGCGATGAACGCGAGGCGCTCCGGCGCGGACGGCGATATATGTCGAACATCGTCATCGTCGAGGGTCGAGAAGAACTGGCGGCGCTGCCTGCTGACATTCTCACGACAACACTGGCTGGATACATCGACACCGGTCGCTTCACGGGCCGCTACGCCGGTCCGGCGCGGGGCGAGATCGAGGAGACCTTCGAGCAGAACCTGGCGCGCATCTTCGCGCGCGCGGAAACGCCGCGCCTGTCGGGCGTCCAGATCAAGGCGCCGATGAGCCTGATGCCTGATGGCGCCCTCGTTCCGGCCATCGATCAGCCGTTCACCCATATCCTCAAGCCCGCCGGCACGGCGGGCTTCGAGACGTTACCGGTCGTCGAGTGGCTTTGCCTGGAGCTTGGCCGCTCGGCCGGGTTCGATGTGCCCGACGCCGCGCTGCTGGAGATGCCCGACGGCATGTCGCCTGCACTGGTCGTCGAGCGGTTCGATATTCGTCGCGGGCCAGCGGATCAGCGGCGTCTGGCGATGGAGGACTTTTGCTCCATTTTGGACCTTCCAGCATCCGCCAAATACGACGGAACGATCGAGCGGATGGCGCGCGGCCTACGACCGCTGTCGACCGATCCGGCCAGCGATCTCGATATCCTGTTCCGCCGGGCCGTGTTCGCCTGGCTCATCGCCGATGGCGATATGCATCTCAAGAACCTCGCTGTGCTCAAAGTCGCCGAGGTGGATGCCAAGGCCTTCACGAGCGTGCGGTTCGCGCCGCTCTACGACGCCGTCACCACGCGCGTCTTCCCGGGTTTGGGGGGCGATCGCATGGCGCTCAAGCTCAACGGCAAGGATGACCGTCTGACGCGCCAGGACTTCCTCGCGCTGGCGCGGACAATCGGCGTATCCGCCGGAGATGCCGAGACTGCGATTGCGGACTTGACCGCGCGTGTGGCCGACCGGGCGCAGGGGCTTCAGCTACCTGCCTTCGCGGCCGAGGCTGAGGCCGCCAAGACAGCGCAGGAGAAGGTGATCGCCTTGGTCGGGGAGCGCTGCAAGGCACTTGCCGTTGAAGGCGACTGAGCGGCGCGACGTCACGGTTGGAGCCGGATTTGCAGGTCGGCGAGATCTTCTGCCGCCATGGCGGTTCCCATGAGGCTGTGAAGATACTCCAGCAGGTCTTCCTGACGCGGTTGTCCGAACGCGAGGCGATAGACGGTCAGGCTTCGTTTGAGCCACTCGAGTCGTCGGACCTCGCGGCTGAACGGGAGCATGGGCACGCGGCGTTCGACCTTCACCGGCCCTTCGTAAATCCAGTAGGGAATGAGGTCAGAGTCATTCTCGGTCTCGGCGCGAGCTGCGTCGAACATGACCTGCCAGGGATCATCGTGATCTCTCTCGCGCCCACGCACCACGTCGACCTGCCGATGCGCCAGATTTAGGCGGATTGCGTGACCCTTGAATCGGTGGACACGCCCCTCGCGCTGCTCGAGATCGACGGGATTTCCGGGCAAGTTCCAGTGATAGAGCCGATAGCAATAAGGGTGAAAGTCGAGGCCTTCCTGTCCGACGGAGGTCGTGGCCAGCGCGAAGGGTCGGAACGGTGAGTTGAAGGCATCGCGAACGCTGGAGAGGCGTGCGGCCCCGCCTTCCTCGTCTTTGTAGTCGGCCAGGCGCATGGCGAAGCGCCCGCGCATCTGGAACTTGTTGATCACCAGCTTCTTACCGTCGACCGTTGGATCCTCGACATCGATCTGCGAGGGGCGAATGGCCAACGCCTCCGAGATCGCCCTGCTGATCCCAGCGATACGATCGACGGCTGGCTTGGCGCCCAAGCCCTCGGCGTCGAGCAGATAGTGGACATACTCGTCGAGAACGGCCTGAAGGTTATGCTCAACGCCGTAGGTGAGCACCTGGCGCCAATAGCGGTCATCGTCGTCCTTGCGGAGGAGGGCGACGGCGTCGTGCTGGTTGAAAAGCGTGCGGAATCCCCAAGAGATCTGGTTCGCTGCCTTCAGCAGTCGATGATCGTCCCAAGCGAGATCGGGCGCGATCCGGTGCAGGGCGCGCAGCGCACAGACTGCGGGGCTGCCGAGAGCAACATCGACCAGAAGGTCAATCAGCGTGTCCGGTACGGGTCCAAAGGTGCGTTCGGTTGTCACAGTCCGCAGTTCGGCGACATGCTCCTTGAAACCCTCTTCGTTGCCGAGGAGGGCGAAGCCGTAAGGCGAGTTGACCCAGGCGACGGAGCTGGCTTTCGCCATGGCGTCGATGACGGCCGGGGCAGCCCATTCCCAATCGCGGCCATCTGCGGTGTCGCCTGACCGCTCGGCGAGCGCGGCGACGCTCTCGCGCAAGCGGTCGGCGACGGCTTTACGCATGGCTTCGACCGACAGGGTTTCGTTTGACGCTCCAAAGATCGCAAGAGGGTCGGCAAGGCGTGCCAAGGTCGGCGACGGATAGACCAGGTGCATTGCGCGCATGGCGACAAGCCGCCCTTGATTTTGCCGGAACTGGATGGGGCGTGGGCGAACATGACCGAAATATCGCTGCCCCGAAGCGCCGACGCCCATGCGGCGTTCGGCCTCGTAGGACAGGATTGACGCGATCGCATCGGGCACCATCGACCAGGATGAGAAGATCAGCGCCTTGGTCAGCGGCGGCCCGGATCGCTCGGGACCGTAATAGGGTAGGGATGGTGGGATCCAGAGATGTTGATCGAGACCATCGCCGAACACGTCATTCATGAGGCCGCGCATCCGACCGTTAGCGGGTTCGAGCGGCTCGTAGGCGTCAAGCCGGTCGCGATCCAGCATGGCAGGCCGTGCGCGGTCGAGCGCAGCGCACAGGTTGGCCGCCGGCTTGTCGAGCTGATCTTTCAGAAGCCGCTTGAGCGCATAGTCGCGCATGAAGTTGAGGAGGTAGGGCGCGGACTTCCAGTATTCGGTGATCTCCGGCGCATCGAGGGCGCGCGCAACGTCCGACACTGCTGCGGCCTGGCGTAGATCAGATGGCAGGATCGTGATGGCCATCGGCGGCTCGCTCACCATTGAGTCGCGCTCGATGGTGCTGGCCACGCGTTCGGTGCGCGCCATTACCTTGCGCAGCCGGTCCTCGACGACATGACGCGCGCCGATGGCCTCGTTGCGCGCGCCGGGCAGCGCATGAAGGAAGCCGCGAAACTCGCGCATTTCGCGTTCCAGCGCTTTGGCCACGTCGGGACCGTTTGTCCGACCGTAGAGGAAGGACAAGGTCTCCAGAAAATCACGGTAATGTTCGCCGTCATCGGGTTCGTCACCCGACAATGTCAGCATCCGGTAGGGTGTGGCGGAAAGCAGAAGCGTGCGCGCGGCATGACCCTTGCCGTCCGAGTAGTCGAACAGCTCGCGCGCCAGGTCAGCGGCCGGGGTTTCGCCGTGGAGCAAGTCGCGGAACCGCTGAAACTCATCCATGATTATGAGGTCGGGTTTCAGGGCGTCGATGCAGGCGTGTGAGAGTTTGCCGCGAAGACGACCGACCAAGGCATTGCGCCGCTGGTTCAGCTCTTGAGGATAGGTCTCACGGCGACGCGGGAAGAGATCGCAGACCGCCTCCAGTTCCGTGAACAGTTCGGCATCTTTTTCGACGTCGCGGCGGAAGCGATCGATGATCCGTTGATCAACACCATCCAGAGACAGCTCGCGGACGGCGGTATTCCAGCCATCAACACCGGCGGACACCTGAAGCAGATTGTGCAGGCCGCGCGGCCGCGACACCCGGTCTTCGAGCATCCGCAGCAGCAAGGCGCGTTCCTGCGTGACGCCTGTGGTCGAGCGCAGGTCAAAGGTCGTGCCTGGTGTCAGGCTGATGAAGTTGACCTTGTTGGCGTCGAGCCCCTGATCGCCCCGGACCTGGAGCGGTATAAGGGTCATGCGCGTCGGTAACGCCAACTCGCGTCGGCCAAGCACATTGAGCCGATTTATGTTCTGAGCTGCAATCGCCTGATTGGAACAGATATAGAGGATATCGATCCGGTCGGTGCTGCCCCAAAGCTTCTCGATAGTGCGGGCGATGACGCCGCGCGCGACCATGGTTTTGCCAAGGCCCACTTCGTCCGCGACGAGAAATTGCCTCACGGGATCCTGATCGCCGTAAAGCCGGTCAAACACATAATCGACTGTACGACGCTGAAAGGCTTTCAGCGGAGCGAGGGCAGCTTCGGCTTCAAACCGGTTATCCGTCATGGCTGAGGCCCTGATCCTGGAGGGCAATGCGGAAAGCATCCCAAAGGGTTCGGAAATCGCTGGGTATCGGATCGGCGCCGGTATCGTTGCCAGCCTCCAATCGCGTCATCAGGCGTTCGATTGCATGAAGTCTTTCGCCTCCACGACACAAGGCGCGAACCATATCTTCCAGGAGCGGTGCGTCGTCGGCGGCACTGGCCCAAGCCATGCTGCCGGAACCTTCCTGCGCCGCCAAGGCCGCGCCGAATGGATCGCCGAGTTCTGACAAGAGGAGCCGCAGATAGCGAAAGAACGCATCTCGGCTGTCGATCACCCAGCGAAGAATGGCGGCATGGCGTTCAGGTGGAAGGCCTTCCATCACCAGACTGGTGCTGAACAGGGCTGACACCTGGGCACCGTCTGCGGTCAACCGAAAGGCCAGAAAGCGGGTGAGGTCGACGATCGGCATGGCACCGAGATCGACGGCCGTTCCTGCGCGAAGGGCATCCAGCACATCGCTGGCATGGCCATCTCCTCGGGTGATGGGCCAAACCTGCAGCGAGGCGACGCCGACAAGCGGCAACGGCTCCGTGGGAATGAGCCAGACGCGCCACGGGTGCGCATCGCCGTCAATGCTTTCGATCCGCTCACAGCGCAGGCGCAATCCACCGCGGCACAAGGCGCGGCGTGCGTCGTCGAGCCGGGCCTCTGCGGCGATGGTGGCGGGATCAATGGGTTCAAGCTCGCTGGCAACGAAGGTGCGGGTGAGGCGCCCAAAGCCCTTCTCGCCCATGATCTGCTCGACGCTGCCGACCTTAGATCGCTTGCCTCTGAGCGAAGCGAAGAGCTCCACATTGTTGCCCGACAGAAGGGCAGGACGGGTCGCGTTGCCGGACCCGATTGTCAGGATCGTGTCCCAGCCCGTCTCGGCGATGAATGCCTTGGCGTGTAGTCCCTGAAGCGCGCTGGTGGAGACCTCCTCGCCGTCTTCGCTTGCGGCCATTTCGTCGAGGACGGAAACGCGTTCAAAAGCGTCCAGTGTGGCGCTGTCGACGCAAGCCAATTGATCCGGCCGGCTGATGATGACGGGCTTTTCTGCTGTCGGCAGCCCGCTGAGCAGGTTGAGCGCACTGGTATCGCAAAAGGGCGAGATGACGCCCAGTCGCGCGCAGGACGCAGGCTGCCAGATTTTCCCGCCAAACCCGTTGACCGCGAAGCTGACCTCGTCGAACCGGTCGGGCACGCTCCACCGGGCGCGCCGAATATCTTCGGCAACCTCGGCGGTCAGTGTGCGCGCATCGTCGGAGATGCCGGCGACAGCGAGGTCTGGCAGTCGGCTCAGAAGATCGAAGAGCAGCCGGTTGTTCGCATCGGGACGGCGCGTCAGCTCGCCATCGAGGCGTAGCGAGATGTCCCAGGACCGATCTCGCGTAAGGTTGCGCGAGAGCACCAGCAACCGCAGGAGCGTCGGATCTTCGGCGCGCGTCGGCCGAAAGCGGAGAGCCCAGAGCTTGGGATGGAACGCACCTTCGCGCGGTGCGGCGACTTCGACGATGATGCGTTCGAGCAGAGAGCAGAGCCGTGAATGAGGGCGGCTTTGAGCATGAAGATGCCCTGCATCGGCATAAATGACGAGGCGTCCAGCGATCCGCTCGGCACCTTCGAGCAGCGCCAGCGGGTGGGTGAGAATGTCGTCACGATTTTCAGCCGCGAACAGGGCGAGGCTGACGGGTGCGGCGAGCGCGGTTTCGAAATCGAGCGAGAAAGTCGTCGCGATCGCAGCGTCGAAGACATAGCCCGGAGGGGGCTGAAGGCTGTCGCCGTATAGAACGCGGGTTTCCGGATCGAGCGTCGTTCTATTCAGCACTGGCAAGATCCCGCAGGTGCGACTTGGCTTGCGCCCATCGGAAGGTCAGCGGCTCGACACCAGAAGCGCCTGTCCAACGGTCTCGCACGGCTCGATTGGCAAATCGGGACTGGCTTGTTTTCAGTCGCCGCTCGCGATCCTGCACAAGACGGGCGGCCGGTGTCAGCGCACCGTCTAGGACGCTGCCCGCGGTCAACAGGCCAAGCCATTCGGCGACGAAGCGTTTGGCAGCGGGTCGGATGCTGTGTGCGGGATGATCGATCGCTGCCCAGAAGGCATCGAGTGACCAAGCCCGGATTGCGGCCATGTCCAGGCTGGATTGCCATTCGGCAAACCGCACCTCGTATTTCTCGATCCATTCGGCCCGCTCACGGAGCCGGCTGAGTAGCAAGTTGTAGAGCAGCGAGGCGCCGTGCATCACGCTGGAGAATATCGCGCCATGGCCGACCAATGTGCGGGCGTCGTCAGGGAAATCGGCAAGATGGGGGTGCTCCCAGATGTTGTCGCATTCAGCTTGGCTGGACCCGCTTCGCGCCAAAAACGCCAAGAGGCTGTGCGGTTGATGGGCGATGAGCCGATCGATGATGAACTGGGCCTCGTCGAGCGAGAGCTTGAACTGCGTATGGTCGAGCAGGTCGGTGGGACGCGCTGGCAGCGTCGCGGTCCAGATCTGAAGGGCTTGGGCCTCGGACGCTGAATCCTCGCTTTCGCGGACACGAGGCCGCGCGCGTTGGAGATGGCGCATGGACGAAAAGAGGTTGTCGGTTGAGCCTGGGAAGAGACGGATGCCCCATGTGCCGAGCCCGGCCCAGTAGACCGAACTGGGCAGTCTCTGGAGGTCCGCACCGGCATCCCTGCCAATGATTCCGTTGGACTCGCCGCCGGCTTTGAGCGCGTTGGCGAGCCGGTTTTCGAGGGCGCGCGCTTCGCTCGCGAGCTGATCCGCCCCGGCCGATGATCCTTCGAGCATCTGGAACAGCCAAGGGATGAACAGCATGTAGCGCAGCCGGGTTTGGATGGTGCTGGTGCCCGGGAAAAGGTGATCGGCGATCGAATCGCGGATGCCGCCCAGACCCAGTTCGTCGCGGGTTTCCCGCTCCTGGAATAGGGCCATGATCCGCTGCGCGCGCTGGCGCTCGGCTTCATCGAAATCAATCCAGGCAAGTGAAGACATTGGCCCCCCGTGGCTTATTCAATGGACGACCGGCGTCCCTAGTGATCGACTGTCAGTCGCTGCCTATGACACGAAGGCGCATTCCGCGAGTTTCGAGCAGGTAGGTCTCGACGCCGGCCAATAGGTGGAGGCCCTCTTCCCCGATGGCTTTGCGCGATAGGCCAGGTTGCACGATCCGAGCGTCATATTCGAACCGATAATCCTGCCACCCCGCCTTCAGCTTCTTGATCGCGGCCGCAGAGCCCGTTTCGATCCGAGAGCTGAGACCTCTGTCACGACGCTTCTGCTCACGCTTGAGCATATGCTGCAGCATTCGATTGGGGCGGTCGCGCCAACGCGCCGACTTCTGCGCCTGTCCACAAACCTCGTACAGGTCGCTGAGCCGCGCGCCCGGCGTATCGGCCCCGGAATATTTGCAGTGGAACAGGGTGGCTGAAACGACGCTGTCGGTAATCCGCAGGGCGACGACGTCTGCGATCTCGCCCTTGCCGTCATCGTCGAAGATCACGTCATAGGGATCGGGGTCGGTTAGCAGGGCCTCGATCACCGTGCGCTGGACGGAGTCTGCGCGCTTGGCCGTGCCCTGCGATTCGATGCGGATATTGGCTTTCAACCAGTCCCAGGCTTCGATCTTGGCCACCGGGTAGGGCTCGACCGTCTCGCCTTCCGGCAGGCTGTAGAGGTGGCTGTGGATCGGCGTGGAAAAGGGACCCCGTTAGCGGTGTGATCGGCGTCGAATAAGGACCCCTCATTCCTGAGGT
>NZ_JBXASO010000016.1:0-75007 GCF_058809375.1 Brevundimonas sp. GW821-FHT10E09
ACCTCAGGAATGAGGGGTCCTTATTCGACGCCGATCACACCGCTAACGGGGTCCCTTTTCCACGCCGATCCACACCTGAAGACACTGACGCACCGCCTCATAGGGCATGGCGTCCTTACGGACGAACGGCGCCATATAGGTGTCGAACGAGCTGAAGGCCTGGGCGCCCGCCCATTCGTTCTGCAGGGCGCCCAGGAAGTTGACGACCTGGCCGACCGCGCTGGACAGGTGGCGAGGCGGCGCCGACTCGATCTTGTTGGCCACGCCGTTCAGACCTTCCGTGAGCAGGTTTCTGAGCGACCAGCCCGCGCAATAGCCGCTGAGCATGTCCAGATCGTGGATGTGCAGGTCGCCCTCGCGGTGGGCGGCGCCGACGGCGGGCGGATAGAGGTGGGACAGCCAGTAGTTGGCGATCACCTTGCCGGAGACATTCAGGATCAGGCCGCCCAGGGAATAGCCCTGGTTGGCGTTCGCGTTCACCCGCCAGTCCTGCCGGTCCACATATTCGCGAACCGTTTGAACGACGTCGATGGACGGGGCGGCGGGGCGGATGACGGTCAACATATGGTGTATCACTTCTGGTGGATGACTACATGTTGGGTTTTTCCTTGGGGTCGGGTCAATGCGGCGCGGTGCGGCATCGGGCCGCGCGGCGCCGTCCGATAAGCCGAATTCAGATGTCGTCTCCGGGATTGATCGCCATCAAGACGAGGACGGCGACTCCGGCGACGGGCGATGTGACGCGCCGAAACATCGATCAGAGGACAGGGGTTTGCGCCAAGGCAAGGCGCCCGTCGCCGGGCGGCGCCAGAAGGGGGAGCAAGGAGTTCCGCCATGACCACCGATCGCCCCCTTCGCGCTCTTTCAACGCCCGTCCTGTTCAGCTTAGGGCTTCGGCCCTTCTTCCTGTTCGGCGCCCTGTGGGGAGCGATGGCGGCGCCGCTCTGGGTCTATGTTCTGGCGCATGGCGACGGACGGATCGCCGGTCGCGCGGGGATGGACTGGCATATCCATGAGATGCTGTTCGGCTATGTCGGCGCCGTCATCGGCGGTTTTCTTCTGACCGCCGTGCCGAACTGGACCGGTCGCGCGCCACTCGCGGGAACGCCGCTGGCGGTGTTGTTCGGGCTCTGGGCCGTCGGACGTCTGGCCCTGTCGACCCCCGGAGCCGACGCCTTCACCCTGCTGATCCTCGACGGCCTCTATCTGACAGGGCTGAGCCTGGTCGTCTGGCGCGACGTCCTGGCGGCGCGCAACTGGCGCAATCTCGGCGTCGCCCTGGCCGTAACCGGACTGGCCGCCGCCAATCTGGCCTTCCACCTCAGGTCAGGAGAGGCCGGCGGTCTGGACGCCGTGGTGCGCGCCGGTCTAGGCCTGATCGTCATGCTTCTGGTCCTGATCGGCGGCCGTGTGACGCCGAACTTCACCCGCAATTGGCTGGCGCGCCAGGGAAGAGGGCGGCTGCCCGCCCCTGCCTCGCGGTTCGATCTGGGGGTCATGGCGTTTACCCTGACGGCTCTCGTCGCCTGGGTGTGGCGGGCCGACCATCCGGCGGTCGGAGTGGTCCTGGCCTTGGCGGGGCTCTTGAACGGCGTGCGGCTGGCCCGGTGGTGCGGCTGGCGCACCGCCGGCGAGCCGCTGGTCTGGATTCTGCACCTCGGCTACGCCTGGCTCGCCGTCGGCCTGGTCCTGCTGGGGCTGGCCGCCATGGGGGCGAGCTTTGCGCCTTCGGCGGGCGTCCACGCCCTGACGACCGGGGCCATGGGGGTGATGATCCTGGCGGTGATGACCCGGGCCACGCGCGGCCATACGGGACGGCCGCTGGAGGCGGACCGGGCCACGGTGGTCTTGTATGGGCTCGCCAATCTCGCCGCCGTGGTGCGGGTGGCGGGCGGGCTGTGGCCGGAGGTCTATGGCGCGGCCCTGATCGTCGCGGGCGGCCTTTGGGCGGCGTCTTTGCTCGGCTATGCCCTTGTCTACGGGCCGATGTTGCTAGGACCGCGCTTGAGGTGAGGCGCCGCGGCTTGACCGGTGGATCGTTCGGCCTGAACTCAGGCCGTGCGCGGCGCGGCGGAGACGCCTGAGGGGGCCGGCGGCGGAGGCGCGCCGGGCGTCGTGGTCAGGCTTTCGGTCCCCGCCCGTCCGATCGGAAGCGGGCCGGCCTTGACGTGGTTGTCGATGAGCGGCGAGGGGCGGGCCAGGCGCTCGAGCGCGCGAGGGCGCGCCAGATGAATTTCCGGGCCTCGCACCTGAACCCCGTAGTCCGCCAGTTGGGCGAAGGCGCGCGACAGATTCTCGGGCGTCATGCCGAGGAGAGAGGCCAGGACGCGTTTCCCATACGGCAAGACGATATGATGAGGGTCGCCCTGCCGGGCGCTTTGCGCCAGAAGATAGTTGGCCACGCGTTCCAGGCAGCCGCGCAGCTTGTGAGCCTTCACCATACGCACCACGCCGCGGTAGCAGCCGGCCAATTCCTGCACCACGGCGAAACCGAAGGCGGGGTCTTGCCGCGTGGTCCGGCGCAACGCCTCGCCGGACAGCATCAGCACCTCCGACCGCTCCAGGGTCCGTGCGGACATCAAGGCCGGCGCCTCGAGCATCACGGCCGCCAGAATAAAGGTCGAGACGGGGCGCAGAACGGCGAGAACCGCCTCTTTCTCTTTCCAACTCCCCTGGAGCTCCACAGCGCCGTCCAGCAAGACATATAGAAAGTCGACCGGATCGCCCTCCATCAGCAGAGTGGTGCCGGCGGGAAACCGTTGCAGAAAAGCCCCGGCCGTGGCGTCGCGGAAGACGCTCGGGGTCATGTCCGCGAACAGGGGCAGGGTGCGGATGCGGTCAAGGTCTGTCTGACGAATGGACATGACCCACAGGATCACGTCGGACGAGATTTCCGATTGATCCCGATCAAATCGCCTTCAAAGGGGTGAAGACTCCGCCCGTCGGTGTTCAAAGGAGTCCGATTTGCGCAAAGGCAAGGCGGGCGAAGCCGAGACCGGTCATTCTGAGGCGCACGAGATGTTGCGGCGGACCGGACGGCCATGGCCCCACGAGCGGAGAAGACGGGAAAGACCGGGATCCGCGCGGCCGCGTGGGCCCTGTCCCAAGCCGTTCGCCTGGCGGATCGGCTGGAGCCGGTTCATGCGGCCGACGACAACTGGCCCCATGGGCTGGGCGATCTACTCGCCGAATTGCAGGACGGCCTGGACCTTTGTCAGGCGCGCGAGACTGGGCGGTTCGCACAGGATCAGGCCCCGGCCTCTCAGACGCGGCGTCGCGCTGAGATCCTTCGCCGCGCTCGAGCTCTGGGGGCGGTCGAGCGCGCCCTGGAGCAACTCTCGGCGTCCGCCTCCGCACCCGCAGACTGGCTTCGTCTTCAGGCGAGCTGCCGGGTCGTTACGCGCGCTCTGCGCGATTGCTGGGCGTTCGAAAGGCCGAGCGGCGGCTGCGCTTGCGCTGAGGCGGCATGATGGTCGCGCCCCTCGTCCTTCTGGTCGATGACGACCCTGCGGTGGCGCAATCCGTCGCCTTTGCGCTCGAAACCGAAGGCTTCAGGGTCCGACGATATGGCAGCGCCGAGGCGCTGCTCGAGGCCGTGGAAGATCGCGTCGGGGAGGGGGCGGGATTGCGGGCGGCGCGCTGCCTCGTCCTCGACTATCATCTGCCGGGTCTGGACGGGCTGGCGCTTCTGAATCGACTGAGAGCCGCGTCGCTCGCCGGCGGCGCCATACTGATCACCACCCACCCGCGCCGCGGGGTCTGCGAAGACGCCGCCCGCGTCGGCGCGGTCCTGCTTGAGAAGCCCCTGATCGGAGGCGCCCTGCTCGAGGCCGTCAGGGACGCCTGCGGCCTCAGCCGCCTCGCGTCAGAACCGTGACGCGAACCAGCTCGGACAGGCTGCGCACCTGCATCTTGGTCATCACATTGGCCCGGTAGACCTCGACGGTGCGCGGACTGATGCCGAGATCATAGGCGATCACCTTGTTGGCATGGCCGGCGACGAGCCCCTCCAGAACCTCTAGCTCGCGTTGGGACAGCGAAGCGAGGCGCTCGGCGACGAGAGGGTCCCGTGCGGCGGTGCGGGCGCCGTCGGGTTCCGCGAGCGCGCGCTGGAGCGCCTCGATCAAGACGGCGTCGTCGAACGGCTTTTCGATGAAGTCCTGGACGCCGGCGCGCATCGCCTCCACGGCCAAGGCCAGGTCGGCGTGTCCCGTCATCACCACGATCGGAGTGGTCGCGCCGCTCGCGCGCAGACGCCGCGCCAGATCGATACCGCTCATCTCGGGCATGCGCACATCAGTGAGGATGCAGCCCGACAGGGGTTCGCGGCGCGCCGCCTCCAGCAGTTCGAGCGGTGAGGCGTAAAGCCGCGGCTCCAGGTCGTTCGTCGAGATCAGAAAGGCGAGGGAGTCGCGCAGGGCCGCATCGTCATCGACCACGTGCACTGTCGTGTCAGCCTGGATCATCGTCGCCATCGGTGTCGTCTTCATCTGCGGTCTTCAAGGTAAAGGCGAACTGCGCGCCGCCCTCCGGACGCGGGGTCGCCCAGATGCGTCCGCCATGCGCTTCGACGATGGTTCGGCAGATCGACAGACCCACGCCCATTCCCGTTCGCTTGGTGGTCACAAAGGGCTGGAAAAGCATATCCGCCACCGACGGGTCCAGTCCCGATCCCGTATCGGCGACGGTGACGCAGGCCTCGTCGGCGCATCGCGTGAGCGATATGGTCAGATCCCGCCGGGGCTGGTCTTCCATGGCCTCGATGGCGTTGCGGATCAGATTGAGCACGACCTGCTGGATCTGGACACGATCCGCCAACACCAGATCGACGTCGGGCGGGAAATCGAGCGTGACGCGCACGCCATGCTCTTTGGCGCCGACCAGCGCCAGGGCGCCGGCCTCCTCGATCAGCTTGGGCAGGCTTTCGACGCGGCGTTCCACCTCGCCGCGCGCGACGAAGTCGCGCAGCCGGCGAATGATGTCGCCCGCGCGCAAGGCCTGGGCTCCGGCCTTGCGAAGCGCGTCCTTGAGCACCTCGCGCGGCAGTTCCTCACGATCGAGCAGACGCGCCGAGCCGTTGAGATAGTTGGCCATGGCGGTCAGGGGCTGGTTCAGTTCGTGGGCGAGGGCCGAGGCCATTTCGCCCATGGCGGTCAAGCGCGAGATATGGATCAGCTCGGTCTGCAACTCCTGTAGCCGGGTCTCCGTGGCCTGGCGGTCCGTCAGGTCGCGAATAAAGCCGGTGAAGTAGCGTTCCTCGCCGGACTGCATCTCGCCGACCGCCAGTTCGAGGGGAAAGGTCGCCCCATCGCGCCTTTGACCGACCACGACCCGACCCTGGCCGATAATCCGTCTTTCGCCCGTCCGCCGATAGCGCTCGAGATAATCGTCGTGTTGCGCCTTGTAGGGCTCGGGCATCAGCCGTTTGACATTCTCCCCGACGACCTCGCTGGCCGTCCAGCCGAACATCCGCTCGGCCGCCGGGCTGAAGGACCTTATGACGCCCCTTTCGCTGATCACGACCATGGCGTCAGGGACCGTGTCCAGGATGGACTGCAGATGCGCCTCGCGCGCGCGTAGGTGAGCGTTGGCCGCGACGACGCCGCGGCGGCCCCGGTGAAGAAGTTCCCCGCCCACGCTCAAGCCGATTCCGACAGCCAGAAAGACCAGGGCGGTGGCGATGTCGCCGCCGGTCCTTGGCCCAGCCTGCCAGGTGATCAGCAAACCCCCGGCGGCGCCGAGCAAGGCGGCGAGGGCGCCGGCGCCGAATCCGCCCACGGCGGCGGCGGCCGCGACGGCAGGGACGAAGAAGAGAAAAGCGATCCGCTCGCCCAGCATGGGCGCCATCGCCCACCGCGCGGCATAGGCCAGGCCCACTCCGCCCAGAGCGATCGCGGCGCCGACCAGATGCCGGTGCGGTCGCACCCGTTCGGCCCAAAAGAGCGGCGCGCTGATTCGGCTGGTTTTCATCGGCCTCCATCCGCCTGTTCAGGCGAGTCTGGCACGTCCGCCGACGAAGAACCATCCGGGGGGAGGAGGGAGCCTTGTCCTTTGCGCGCGCGCAAAGGCGCCAAGGGCGCCGGTTGCTAAGAGACCGGCGGCGGACGGGACCGGGCCGCCGCCTGCGACGGGAGATTTCGATGACCACGCGACGGGCGCTGCTGACGGCGGCGGCGGGATGGGGGCTCGGCGGCGCGTCCGCCGCGCGCGTCCACCGCGTTCAGATGCTGAACCGCGGGCCGGGCGGAGCCATGGTGTTCGACCCGGCCTTTCTGCGCGCCGAAATCGGAGATCTCGTTCGCTTCGTGCCGACCGATCCCGGGCATAATGCGGAGGTCATCGTCGGGCTCGCGCCGACGGGAACGCCGCCGACGCGCGGCGCAATGGGGGCGGTGTTCGACCTTCGTCTCGAACGACCCGGCCTCTACGGCGTCAAGTGCGCGCCTCATTTCGGCATGGGCATGGTGGCTCTGATCGCCGTTGGCGATGTCCGCGCCAGCCGCTCCGGGTTTGAAGCCGGTGTGGCGCGCCTTCCAGGGCTGGCCCGACGACGCATGATCGAGGCGCTGACGAGACTGGGTTGATCCGAGACGGCAACTCGGGTCTTTCCCCTAGGCGACACACCCGAGTACCGAAATCGGCCTGTCCCCCGTAGCGTCACGGCGTTGAATAAACCCGAGGTCGCCATGTCCGCAGCCCTTCTCGCGATGACCCCCGAGCCGCTCGAGCGTCCGCTCCCGACGCCAGAGCCCGAAGCCATGTGCCCGCTCAACGCCGCCTTCGCCGACAGTCAGGCTCTTCGCACCACCGTCGATCTGGGCGACGACCTGTTTCTCGCCGGCGCGGCCGCCGACTACGCCTATCGCGTGGAGGCGGGCGTCTTGATGAGCTATCGCCTGCTGCGGGACGGTCGTCGCCAAGTCGTGGACTTCCATCTGCCTGGCGAATTTCTCGGGCTTGAGGCGGGCGTGGACTATACGACCGCTGTGCAAGCCATCACGCCGGCCGTCGTCGCCGGGATGCGGCGTCGGCGTCTTTCGGCCTTGGCGGCGACCGATGTCCGCCTGACCGGCGCCCTGTGGGCGGCCTCGGTGAGGGTCTGCCAACGCAGTCAGGATCATGCCGCCATTCTCGCTCGCCAAAGCGCCACCGAACGGGTCGCCGCCTTTCTTCTCGCCTACGCCCGACGAGTCGGATCGCTCGACGACATGATCTTGCCGATGAGCCGCCAGGACATGGCGGACTTCCTGGGTCTGGCGATCCACACCGTCTCGCGCACCCTGACCCAAATGGAAGGCTCCGGCCTGATCTCGGCGCGCTCCAGTCGGCACGTTCGGCTGGTCCGCCGCGACCGGCTTGAAGCCCTTTGTTCCTAATCCGGTCTGTGAAGACCTGAAACGAGAAAGCTGATGAATATGACTGACCTTCTGAGTGATATCGACGTCCATCATGCGCCGCGTTCGGTGTCTGATCGCATCGCCTGGGGTTTTGTGAAGTCGCTCCGCTTCTGCGCGGACACCTTCTTCGCCAAGCGTTACGGCCACCGGGCCGTTGTGCTGGAGACGGTGGCGGCCGTGCCCGGCATGGTCGGAGCCACCCTGACCCACCTGAAAGCCCTGCGGCGCATGAGCGACGACCGCGGCTGGATCCGCACCCTGATGGACGAGGCCGAAAACGAGCGCATGCACCTGATGACCTTCATCGAGGTGTGCCAGCCGACCCTGTTCGAACGTTTCATCGTCATGGCCGTGCAATGGCTGTTCTATCTCTTCTTCTTCGGCCTCTATCTGGTCTCGCCCCGCACCGCCCATCGGGTCGTCGGCTATTTCGAAGAAGAGGCGGTGATCAGCTACACCCATTATCTCGCTGAGATCGACGAAGGGCGTAGCGAGAACGTCCCTGCGCCAAAGATCGCCCGCGACTACTGGGGTCTGCCCGCGTCCGCAACGCTGCGCGACGTGGTTCTGGTGGTGCGCGCCGACGAGGCGCATCACCGTGACGTCAACCATGGCTTCGCCGATGAACTGGCCGGCGGACCGGTCAAGGCCGTGCGGCCGGGTCCTGCGCATGTTCCGCTTCAACCGCATTGGACGGTTGCCTGAGGCGGGGGATCGCGATGCCGACCTCCCTGCCTCAGGCCTGGATGACGCATGCCCGTCGGACCCTGCCACGCTACACCAGCTATCCCACCGCCGTCGCTCTGCGGCCCGGGACGCTCGAAGAGGTCGAGACCTGGTTGATCGCGGATGAGGGGGAGAGCCTCTCGGTCTATGTCCACATCCCCTTCTGCGATCGACTGTGCTGGTACTGCGGCTGCCACACCAGCATTGTCTCGGACTATGAGCGGGTGGCGGCCTTCCAGGCCCAGTTGTTGCGGGAGATCGCGCTCTGGGCCGAACGGCCCGGGGTGCGGCGCGGGGTCGTGCGCCATCTGCATTTCGGCGGCGGCAGCCCCAACATCCTGCGGCCTGCGGATTTCGTCGCCGTCGTGGACCGGCTGAGGTCGATCTTCCGCTTCGCGCCCGACGCGGAGGTGGCGGTCGAACTCGACCCGGCTCGACTGGAGATCGGTTTCATCGCGGGCCTCGCGCAAGCCGGGGTCACGCGGGTAAGCCTTGGGGTTCAGACCTTCGATCCGGCGGTCCAGGCGCGGGTC
This sequence comes from Brevundimonas sp. GW821-FHT10E09, assembly GCF_058809375.1. NCBI lineage: Bacteria > Pseudomonadati > Pseudomonadota > Alphaproteobacteria > Caulobacterales > Caulobacteraceae > Brevundimonas > Brevundimonas sp. GW821-FHT10E09. Next base: position 8,657 of record NZ_JBXASO010000016.1, read on the forward strand.
AATCGACCGCAGCCCTATGCTCAGGTGGCTGAGGCCGTCGAGGAATTGCGGCGCGCAGGGATCGCGGGCGTCAATTTCGATCTGATGTATGGCCTGCCCGGTCAGACGCCGGACAATGTGGCCGAGACGGCGGACCTGGCGGCGGGGCTCGCGCCCGACCGACTCGCCGTCTTCGGCTATGCGCATGTGCCCTGGTTGAAGAAGCACCAGAGCATGATCGCCGAGACCGAACTCGCCGACGCCGCCGGACGTTGGGCCCAAGCCGGGGCGGCCCACGACCGACTGGTCTCGGCCGGTTACGAGGCGATCGGTCTGGACCACTACGCGCGTCCCGACGATCGTCTGTCGCGCGCCCTGGCGCAGGGCGGGCTGCGGCGCAATTTCCAAGGCTATACCGACGATCCCGCGCGGGTGCTCGTGCCGCTGGGGCCGTCGGCCATCGGTCAGTGGCCGACGGGACTGGTGCAAAACGCCGCGGATGCGCGGGTCTGGCGGCAGGCGATCTCCGATGGCCGGCTGCCGGTCGCACGGATACTGCCCCTGACATCCGAGGATCGGCTTCGGGGGGCGGTGATCGAAGCCCTGATGACCGGGCTGTCGGCGGATGTCGATCAGATTTCCCAGAACCACGGGCAGTCTTCCGATCACCTCGACGCCTGTCTGGACCGGCTTCGGGAGGCGGCGGACGCGGGCTTGTGCCGGATCGACGGGCGGCGCGTCTGGATCCCGGACGCGGCGCGGCGGCTGGTTCGCACCGTCGCGGCGGCGTTCGACGCGGCGGGCGAGCCGCCGCAACGCCATGCGCCGGCGGTTTGACGACGCCGGGGCTTGAGGGGCGTCAAGCCATTGAGCGCGAGGGGTCAAGGCGCTCGCGGTCGGGCGGGCCTAAATTCCAGACAAAGGAGACCCCATGCGCCCTCATCCCCTGGCTCGACTGGCCGCGCTCGTCGCCCTAGCGGCGGGGCAGGCCGCAGCCCAGACGCCCGCCGCGGACATCGTCCGTCGCGCCGACGACCTGCCGGCCCCGCTCACGGCCAAATCCCCGCGGACGCATCAGGTGCGGTTGGAGGCGATTGAGCGTGACGGCGCGCTGTCGGACGGACAGACCTATCGCTATTGGACCTTCAACGGTCGTACGCCCGGCCCCTTTTTAAGGGTGCGCGTCGGCGACAGGATCGAACTGACCCTCGCCAACGCCGCCGACAGTCAGATGATGCACAATATCGATCTGCACGCCGTGACCGGGCCGGGAGGCGGGGGCGGGGTCACGCGGGTCTATCCCGGCGAGAGCGCCAGCTTCCGCTTCAAGGCCCTGGCGCCGGGCCTCTATGTCTATCATTGCGCCGAGGCGATGGCGGCCCAGCACATCGCCAACGGCATGTACGGCCTGATCCTGGTGGAGCCCGAAGGCGGACTGCCGCCGGTCGATCATGAATTCTATGTCATGCAGGGCGAAATCTACGCCGAGGCGGACGGCGAGGGCCGTCTGATCGAGGATCTGGATCGGCTTCTGGAGGAGCGGCCGTCGCATTATGCGATGAACGGCGCGGTGCGCGGCCTGACGGGCGAGCGTCGCATGCGGGTGCGGGTGGGCGACACCGCCCGCCTCTATTTCGGGGTCGGCGGTCCCAACAAGACCGCCAGCCTGCATCTGATCGGCGAGATCATGGATCGCGTCTATCCCAACGCCGCCTTGACGGACGCCCCCTTGCACAATGTCCAAACCGTCAGCGTGCCGCCTGGCGGCGCGACCGTCGTCGAGTTCACCTTCCAGGTACCCGGAGACTACGCCCTGGTCGATCACGCCCTGACCCGGGTCGATCTCGGCGCCTTGGCGGTCATCCAAGCCGAAGGTCCGTCGTCGCCCGAGGTGTTCGACGGACGAGACCCGCACGGCCCTCACAGTCACTGATCCCCGATAGGGACGCGTCGAAGCCTTTGCGGAGACAGGAGGGCGGCGGTCAAATCCTCGGCGACGAGCGCCTCTGGCCAGGGGGCGCCGCCCAGCATCGCCGCGGCCGCCTGACCGAGCGCGGGCGCGCACTGGACCCCGGACCCGCCCAAGCCCGCGATCCAGAAATAATCCGCCGCATCGGTCGCCCAGCCCGCCACCGGATCGCGATCGGCCGCGAAGCTCCTCAGGCCCGCCCAGTGCGCCGTCGGCGTCCACTCGGTCCGCCCGGTCAGATCGTTCAGGCTTTCGCAGGCCAGAGCGACGGAGAGGGGATCGGACTGGGCGTCGCAGGGCGGGGACGGCGTCTCCTCGCAGGCGCTCGCCCAGACGGCGTCCCCGGCAGGACGCAGATAGCCCTGTCCGTTCGCCTGTTTGAGGATCGGCCAGGTCCGCACTTCCACGGCAGGCGGGGGCGCGGCTTCGATCAGGGTCCGCCGGTACGACTGCAGCCCCAGGGGCTGAACCCCGGCGAGACGCGCCGTCTCGTCGGCCCAGGGGCCAGCGGCGTTGACCAGGACCGCGCCGGCAAGGGTCCGCTCCGCCGATCGAAGCCGCCAACAGCCCTGACGCCGTTCGATCGTCTCGGCCTCGAAGCCGGTGACGATCGGGCCGTGCCGCAAGACGGCCCGGCGCAAGCGATCGACCAGGCCGGCCAGGTCGATCAGGCCGGCGTCCGTCTCCAGGAAGCCCAGAGCGGTCGCCCCTGCCCGGAGGCCGGGCGCGAGCTTCGCGATCTCGGCGGCGTCGATCCGTCGTCCCCGTCCCCATTGCTGGACGGCGGCGAGATCCGTCTCTTCGGACGCCAGATGGAGGGCCGCGCGCGGCTCCAGCAGATCAGGAGCCAGAAGGCCCCGAGACGCGCGCGCCAGCCTCGAGACGACGGGGCCGCCATAGGTGGGGATGAACATGGCGGCCGCCCGGCCGCTGGCGTGGCGACAGAGCCAGGCCTCGCGCTCGACCAGGCAGAGCCGGCGGTGCGGCGCCAGGGCGGCGGCGACGGCCAGACCCGCAAGGCCCCCGCCCAGGATCAGAAACTCGAATCTGACTTGCATGGCGGCTCCCGTGGCCGGGACAGCCTATCGGCGACGGCGGCCGCAAGGATTGAGGCGGATCAAGCCCCGAAATGACGCCGGGCAGGGCGGCGATTGAGACCGGTTCAGCCCGATCAGACCCGGCTGGGTTAGGAGCCGGGGCATCCGCGACGCAGGACGCCCCATGCCCTTTTATTCCACCAAGACCTATGGCCCCGAGCGCGGCCTGTCGTGCGCCTATCGTCAATGGGACGCCGGAACCGATTGCCAACTGCTGCACGGCTATGCGCTGGGGTTTCGGTTCGTCTTTGCCGCCGAGCAACTCGATCGGCGCGGCTGGGTCGTCGATTTCGGCGACGGCGGTTTCGGCAAGATCCGGCGGTGGCTGCACAAGATGTTCGATCACACCCTTCTGGTGGCGGTCGACGACCCGGCCCGCGACGTATTCGAATCGCTCGCTGCGGCCGGGCTGGCGGACCTGCGCACCGTGCCCAGCACCAGTTGCGAGCGGCTGGCGCAGCATGTCCACGACGCCGCTCAGGAGATTCTTCACGACGCCACCCAGGGACGTTGCTGGCTGAGTTCGGTGGAATGTTTCGAGCACAGTGCGAACAGCGCTCTGTTCGAGGCGCCTGATGCGGTCCAGCGCCAGACGGTCGCGGACGTCCTGCAGGCGGTGCTGCGGGAGATGAAATGAGCCCGCGCCTGAACCGGATTGTCGAAAGCGCGGCGGCGGAAGCGGCTCTGATGGCCCTGCGCGCGATCCCCGAGGCGGTGCTCGGAACGGCCATTCGCCGTCTTCGGCAGCGACGACCGGATGTGTTCGAACGCCTCGGGACGGCCGCGTCCGCGACCGTCGTCCTGGCGCCCACGGACCTGCCGGTCCTGTTTCGACTGACCCCGGACGCCGAGCGTCCTGTTCGCGTGGCGCGCCGGGACGATGATCGCCCCAGCGCGGCCCGGATCAGCGGGCCGCTCGTGCTGTTGCTGGGGGTTCTGGACGGCGGGCTTGACGCCGATGCGGCCTTCTTCTCGCGCGAGATCCGCGTTTCGGGCGACACCGAGACCGTGGTCTCTCTGCACAACACCCTGGAGGCGGCGGCGCTGTCGCCGTCGGATCTGCTCGGCGCGCCCGCCTGGCTGCGCGGCGTCGCCGATGCGGCGGCGCGCGGGGCGCTCTCTTGGGGTCAGGCGCGAAGGACATCATGATGGGGTCCATCGAACTCGTCTGTCCCGCCGGTTCGCCGGCGATGTTGAAAGCGGCCGTCGAGGCCGGCGCTGACAGCGTCTATTGCGGGCTGCGTGACGAAACCAACGCCCGCAATTTCCCCGGACTGAATTTCTCGCCCGAGGAACTGGCCCAGGCTGCGACTTGGGCCCACGCGCGCGGGCGAAAACTCCTCGTGGCGGTCAACACCTTTGCGCGGGCGGGACAAAGCGCCCGGTGGCGCGCCTCCGTCGACGCCGCCGCGACCTCGGGCGCCGATGCAGTGATCCTCGCCGATCTGGGGCTTTTGGCCTATGCGCGGGAGCGATGGCCGGATTTGCGACTGCACTTGTCTGTTCAGGCCGCGGCCGGATCCCCTGAAGCGGTCCGGTTCTACGCCCAGGCCTATGGCGTCCGCCGCATCGTCCTGCCGCGCGTCCTGAGCGTTCAGGAAGTCGCCGCTCTCGTTCGCGAGACAGAAGCCGAAACCGAAGCCTTCGTGTTCGGCGGCCTGTGCGTGATGGCTGAAGGGCGCTGCGCCCTGTCGTCTTACGCCGCCCGCCGCTCCCCCAATCTTTGCGGCGTCTGCTCGCCGCCCGAGGCGGTGTCCTATACCGAAGAGGACGAAGGCCTGGTTTCGAGACTGGGGGGCTTCGCGCTAGACCAGTTCGCCCCGGGCGAGAAGGCCGGATATCCCACCCTGTGCAAGGGACGGTTCGAGGCGCGCGGCCTGCTCTCCTATCTGTTCGAAGACCCCGTCAGTCTGAACGCCATGAGCCTTCTCGCCGGATTGAAGGCGGCGGGGGTCACGGCCGTGAAGATCGAAGGCCGCCAGAGGGGCAAGGCCTATGTCGCCCGTGTGGCCGGGGCCTTCCGCCAAGCGATCGACGCCCTGGATTCGGGCGCCGATCCCGAGGCCTTCGCCCCTCTGCTGACGGACCTCGCCGAAGGCGGGCGGGAGACGGCCGGCGCCTATAGAAAGTTGTGGAGATGACGGCCATGCGGATCGCGCTGGGGCCCTTGCTGTTTCACTGGGCGCCGGATCGGATTGAAGCCTTCTATGCCGAGGTAGCCGACGAGCCGTCGATCGACAGGGTCTATCTGGGCGAGGTGGTCTGCGGCAAACGTTCGCCCCTCACCCAATATGCGCTCGCGGCGGCGGCGGAGACCTTGAGCGCGGCAGGCAAGGACATCGTCTGGTCGGGCCTGGCCCTGCCGGCGACGGTCCGGGATCGCAAGGGACTGGCGGCGCTCGCCGCCCTGCCGGACCTCATTGAGGTCAACGACGTCTCCGGTCTGTCGGAGCGGCGCGACCCCTTCGTCGCCGGACCTTTGTTGAACATCTACAACGAGGGGGCGCTTGGGGAGCTGGCGCGACGCGGCTGTGTGCGCCTGTGTCCCAATGTGGAGCTTTCTCTGGAGGCGATTTCGCATCTTTCGGCGGCGCAGCCACAGGTCGAGATCGAGCTGTTCGCCTTCGGTCGGCTGCCGCTCGCCCTGTCAGGGCGCTGCTACCACGCGCGCAGCCACGGCCTGCACAAGGACGCCTGCCAGTTTGTCTGTGATCGCGATCCCGACGGGATGGATCTGAGGACCCTGGAGGGCCAGCCCTTCCTCGCGGTCAACGGCGTGCAGACCCTGTCTTGGGCGATGCAATGCGTCGATGCGCCGGTCGCCGCCCTGCGTGCCGCCGGCGTCGGAGCGTTGCGCCTGTCGCCCCATTCCGGCGATATGCCGGCCGTCGCGCGGGCGTTTCGCGCCTATGCCGACGGCCTGTGCGATCCCGATGGGCTCCTCCAGCGACTGCAGGAATTGAACCCCTCCGTCGCCTTCGTTAGCGGCTATCTGCACGGTCTCGCCGGTGTCGCCGGGACCCGCTGATCCGGGAACGGCCGGGCTTGACCCGCCCGGCGTGCGCGCAATCCTTGACCGGCTCGATCGTCGGCTGGTGACCCTGCTGGCCCTGCGCCTGAAGGTCGCCGACGCCATGGCCGCGTTCAAGTCGCCCGGGACGGTGCGCGATCCCGCCCGTATCGCGGCGGTGATCGATCATGTCCGTCAGCTGGCCGAGACGGTCGATCTGTCGCCGGACTTGGTCGAGGCTCTATGGCGGCAATTGATGCAAGCCAGCGCCGTCCGCCAGGCGCGGCTTGTGGCCTTGCACCGAAAAGCCGGCGACGCCGCCGCCGGCCTTCCTGTGCATCAGAACAGCCAGCCATGACTGCCGGCGACCGCCCCGAACACCGTCGTCAAGGCCAGGACCAGCAGCACCATATGGGCGGCGTGCAGCAGGCGGAACGCCTGATCCGGCGCGCGCTTGGCCCAGGCCGGAAAGAAGCGGTGGAGCAGAAAGGGCTCCACCACAAACAGCAGCAGGACAAACACGGCCCAGACGCACACCATGGCGTGCATCCACCAGAAGCGTAGGTCGCTGAATCGGTCCCACAGCGCCATCCGCTCAACGAGATAGACGCCCGACAGGCCGACAAGCGCTACGGCCGTGCGCGCCTGCCAGATGAAGCGACGCTCGAAGGCTTCGAAAGCCGCCAGGCGGTCGGCGCCGAGAAGCCCCCTGCGAATGGCGGGAAGCGCAACGGTGGTGGCCATCGATACGCCGCCGATCCAGATCACCACGCCCAGCACGTGAATCACGCGCGCGAGAGCCAGGTCGTCCATGGGAGTTTGTCCTTGTTCTGATCGTCAAGCTCGGTCGGGCGCGCCTCTGGTCAAGGCGCTTCTCTGGAGGGGTCAGGGGCAATGGACCCGTCGCGCAGGGGCGTGATCTGGAGCAGCACATCGTCCTGGCGCGCAGCGGCCCAGTGTTCGCCCCCGACCACAGGCAGCAAGATCAGGCTGCCGGGACCAAACACCCGCTCCGCCGCCGGATCGACGATCCCGCCGTCGCCCCAGGACAGATGGCCGGACACGACCGTGATGAGCCGCAGTCCCCCTTCGCCGCCGTGCGGCGGCAGAAGTTGACCTTTTTCGATCCAAAGGAGCATGACGGCGGGACGGCCCTGAGCGTCGAGGGCGACGAGGGTGCGGCGTGCGCCGGCGACATCCGAAGACGGCAGGCGATCCACGTCCAGCCGCCGGGCCTGGGCGGCGGCGGAAAGGGGCAGGGCGGCCGATGCGACGGCGGCGAAGGCGAACAAAGACAAGCGCTTCATGATAGGGTCTTTCTTGCGAGGTTAGAATTTGAGGCTCACGCCCGCGCCGAAGGCGCGACCGTCGCCGGGAAGGAAAACCGCCTGATCGGCGCGCGCCTGGTCGACGACGAGGGTGGAGGCGGCGTAGGTTTCGTCGAACAGGTTCAGGCCTTCGGCGAAGACGACCAGGCCGTCGCGGATCTCGCGCTCAGCCCGCAGGTCGAAGACGGCGTAAGGGTCGCTGTAGAGGGTGTTGAGGTTGTCGATCGGCGTTTTTTCCGGAACCCAGCGCACCCCGCCTTGCAGCAGCCAACCCGGCCCAGGCCGCCAGTCCAGACCGGCCTGGACCCAATGCGGCGGCGTGCCGGCCAGATGATTGTCGCCGCGCAGAGGATCGTCGTGGAAGCGGAAGTCCTGCCAGGTATAGGCGAGGCGTCCGGTCAGGTCCGGCGTCATCCGTAAGCTCAGTCCCAGCTCCAGCCCCAGGTGACGGGTGCGAGGCGCATTGACCGCGCCCAATGACACGCCGGTTTCGTCGCGCAGGCTGAGGAGCTCGTTGCGCACCCAGGCGTGATAGGCGACGGCGTCCCAGGTCCAGGCGCCGGCTCGAGCGCGCCAGCCCATTTCTACGGTCGTCGCTCGCTGCGCCTTGAGCGCGGGGGTGGCGAAGACGGCTGCGGCCTGATTGGGCGCGGCGGGATTGGGGCGTCCCGGACTGCTGTTGGGCGTGCCGTTGACGGTGGCGAACAGATCATCGTGCGTCGGCGGTTCGAAGGTCTGATTGGCCGAGACGAAGACGGTTTGCCGGTGGTCCGGCCGCCAGGTCAGGCCGAGGGCCGGGCTCCAACCCTCGTAGGTTCGTTCATAGCTGGACCCGACCGTTGGGACGGCGCCGAACGGCAGAGCCAGGCCGGGATTGGCGGGACTATAGGCCGCCGTCGGCCGCGTGGACGGCGCGTAGCGGTCCTGGTTGTCGCGCGTGGCGCGCGACCAGGCCGCCGAAGGCGACAGGGTGAGCGTCCGTCCGAGCGGGAGGTTGAAGCCGCCGTTCAGGGACAGGGTGTCCGCCTTCAGTCGATTGCGGCCGAACTGCGCGCCTCGGCGTCCTGAGAGATTGAGATAATAGTCGCGGTCGGCGGTTCCGGTCACCCATTGCAGCGTGCCCTCGAACAAGGGGATGGCGCGCGCGGGATCGGGCGCATATGCGTAACGGGCGACGACGGTGGCGTCGTCGCCGCGGGTGTCGCGCACGCCCGCCGAGATCGGAAACCGGAACATGTCGTCGGTCTGGGCATAACCCAAGGCGACGTCGATCAGATGGGCGTCCATCACGCCCGTGGCCCGAACCCCCGCATGGAATTGCGTGGCTTCGCGACGGGGCTGGTCGCGCACCACATTGGGGCCTGGATTGACGGCGCCCGTCGGCGTCACGGTCGGGCCGGTGAAGACGCTGCGCGAGCCGCTGTCGAGCAGGGCGCGGGTCAAGGGACCGGCGACGTCGAAGCCGAGGTCGGCGTAGCTGGCGAAGGCGCGCACTGTCACCCGATCCGACAGTCTCACGCCGAAGTTGGCGCCCACAGCCGATCGACTCGAGCCGTTATAAGTCCGGGAACCGTCCCGCTCGGTGTGGTCAACGCGCAGCAGAGCGTCGATCGTGTCGTGGACATAACCGGCCGAGGCGCCCGTCCCGATCTGGCCGAAGTCGCCGGCGGAGGCCTTGAGGCGCAGCCCGGGCGCGCTTCGTCCCGTCGGAGAGATGAGGTTCAAGGCGCCGCCGAGCACCGTCGCGCCGAGCCGGTTCGCGGCGTGACCGCGAAAGATCTCGATCGACTGGGCCTCGGCGGGGTTGGCGAAACCGACGATATAGGAGCCGTCGGCGCGATTGACCGGCAGGCCGTTGCGCAGCATCAGCACCCCGCGCTCGACGGGGTTCTGCTGCAGGCCGGATCCGCGAATCTGGATGCGGGGCTGATCGTTTCCGCCGAAGAAGTCCTGCACGACAACGCCCGGCGCGAAGGCGAGGGCGCGTGAAATCGTCAGATTGGCGCTTTGCGGCAGGTCATCCGCCTCGATCAGCCCTGTTGCGCCGGCCGTGGCGTTCAAGCGTTCGGCGGCCGAGGCGCGGCGGCCGATGACGACCACATCTTCCACAAAGCCCGGCGTGGCGGACTGCGCCTGGGCGGGCGCGGTGACAAGGCCCGGAGCGAAGCCGAGCGCGAGAGCGCTGCAGGTCAGAGCGAGACGAGCGACGCCGTGCGGTAAGAACGGCTGGGAGAGCGGAACGGGGAGGGGCACGGCGGGTCTCGATTTGCTAATGCGACCCGTTTTCATCTAAAGCATGCCGAACGGCGCTTTATTGCGCCAGCGCAAACTGCGGCGAGAAGTCCGCCCGATCCGGTGTCGATCCGGGCCCGCAGGAGAGGAACAGGCCCATGTCCGACCCCGTCCGGAGCGAGACCATCGCCGGTTTGGATCTGTTCCGGGGCGCCGCTTCGGCGACGTGCGCCGATCTCGCCGAGACTGTCCGGGTCGATCATCATCGAGCCGGAGCCTATGTCGGCGAACAGGGCGCGAAGGTGGAGCGGGCCTATGCGCTGAGCCGCGGCAGCGCCCGTCTGATCCAGACCGGCGCCGACGGCGGGCAGGCGCTGATCCGATTTCTGGGACCCGGCGACATGTTCGCAACGGCCGCGCTCTTTGCGCAAGGGCGCTTTCCGGCGGACATTGTGGCTCTGGAGGCGGTCGTGGTTCTGAGTTGGCCCCGCGAGGTGCTGTTCCGCATTATGGAACGCGACCCCGTGGTTGCGGTGAACGTCATTCGTATTCTGGGGACGCGCTTGGCGCAATTGCAGGAGCGGATAAGGGAGAAGTCCTTCTTGCGTGCTGACCAGCGCATCGCCCTGGCCCTTCTGCGGCTTCTGGACCCGTCCGGTCGTCCTCAAGACGCCGCCGCCATCACGATCCCGCTGCGCCGCCAGGACGTCGCCGAGTTCGCCGGTACGACCCTGTATACGGCGAGCCGCATCATCGCCGGATGGGAAAAGTCCCGTTGGCTAAAGACGACAGGACGCCGTCTCATGGTGCTGGATCCCGCCGCGCTGAGACGCCTCGCCGAGGACGGCGTGAACGGGTCCAGCGCCGCAACGCACGCTGCGGCGAGCCGATAGCCGCATCCGATTCAGTCGAAAACCACGGGGTCGCCGGCGGTGTCGAAGGCGAGGAAGCGCTGGATGGCCCCGGTGTTGACAGCCTCGACCATGTTTTCGAGCGCCCGGTCTATGTCGGGCTTGGCAGGGGCGTATCCGTCGCGCCCGGCAAGGGCCGCGGCGAACACCAGGCCCCAGGGCGGTCCGGCCGTCGCCGCTTCGGCGGCGAAAACGTCGAAGCCCGCCAGGTCCTCTGGCGCCTTGTCCACGCACATCAAGGGGGTCAGGGTTCCACCCCGACCCAGGCGATGACGCTCGCGCTGCTCGGGCGTCGGGGCGTCCGGCAAGGCCACGGCGGCGAAGACGAAAAGCAGGCGGTGCGGGGTCTGCTGGGCCAAGGCGGCGGCGACGAGTTGCTGAAAATGAGAGGTCTGGGTCATCCGAGCAGAATGCCGCCTGATCCCCGCGCTGGGCTTGCGCCTGAACAAATCACGTTCGATTTGATCCTCAGCTCCATGGCGGGGTCTGTCCCGTTGGCGAACCCGAGCCCCGGTTTTCGCGCTTCGGCCAGCGCGCCCCGACAATCTCGCTGACCCCTTGTGCGATGCAACATTCCATGCCAGCAATGTCAGGCGGCGTCCTAAAGCGCTGCGCGTAACGGGGCGTCCTCAATGAGGGGAGACGCGCCGGACATTCAGCAGATTTCGGCAATGAAGCCGCCCGGGGCGCTCTGACATGAGCGTGTCGAGGCGGCTTTCGTGCGTCCGCGATCCGCACCGGGTTTGAACAAGCCACCAAACATGGCGGGGGATGAAGGTGATGGACAAGCGCAGATTCCTGATGGCCGGCGGCGCGCTGCTGGCCGGCGCCGCAGCGGGCCTCGCCGGATGTGGCGAGAGCGAGCCGCGTTCGAACGGCGCCACGGCGCCGGCGGGGACGGTCGAAAAACCCAATCTCAAACTCGGCTTCATCAAGCTGACGGATATGGCGCCCCTGGCGATCGCCAAGGAGAAGGGCTTTTTCCTTGAGGAGGGCCTGAACGTCGCCCTCGAACCCCAGGCCAATTGGAAGGTCCTGCTGGACGGCGTGATCGGCGGCCAGCTGGACGCCGCCCACATGCTGGCGGGGCAGCCGATCGCGGCGACCATCGGTCTGGGCACCAAGGCCGATCTTATCGCGCCGCTCAGCCTGGACCTGAATGGAAACGCCATCACGGTGTCGAACCGGATCTGGGCGCAGATCGCGCCGACCCTGCCCAAGGGCGCCGACGGCAAGCCCTTGCATCCGATCTCGGCCGCCGTCCTGATGCCGGTCGTCGAGCGTTTCCGGTCCGAGGGGCGTCCGCTCAAGTTCGGCATGGTCTTCCCGGTCTCCACCCACAATTACGAGCTTCGCTATTGGCTGGCGGCCGGCGGGATCCATCCCGGCTTCTATCTGCCGCGCGACGTGGCGGGCACGACCGGCGCGGACATCCAGCTGTCGGTCACGCCGCCGCCCCAGATGCCCGCCACCCTCGAAGCCGGCACCATCGAGGGCTATAGCGTCGGCGAGCCTTGGAACCAGGCGGCCGTCAAGAAGAAGATCGGCGTGCCCCTCATCGCCGATCACGACATCTGGCCCCGCAATCCCGAGAAGGTCCTGGGCATGACCCGGGCCTTCGCCGAGACCTATCCCGCCACCACCACCGCCCTGATCCGCGCCCTGATCAAGGCCCAGCAGTGGCTGGACGCCGACCAGGGCGCCAATCGCCCGGAGGCGGTGCAGATCCTGGCCCGCTCCAACTATGTCGGGGCCGACGCCGACGTGATCGCCGCCTCCATGACGGGGCGGTTCACCTATGCGCCCGGCGATGTCCGCCCCGCCCCGGAGTTCAACATCTTCTTCGGAAGCTTCGCCGGCTATCCGTTCGCTTCCGACGCGGTCTGGCAACTGACTCAGATGCGCCGGTGGGGCCAGATCGCCGAGGATCGTCCCGACGCCTGGTACCTGGAAACCGCTCAGGCGGTCTATCGCGCCGACCTCTATCTGGCCGCCGCGCGCGCGCTGGTCGCCGAGGGGGTGATCCCGGCCGAGTCCGTCCCGGAGACGGACGGCTTCAAAGAGGTGCAGACCGGCTTCATCGACGGCGTCGCCTACGACGGGCGCGCGCCCAACGCCTATCTGGCCAAGTTCGCCATCGGTCTGAAACAGGGTCAGCGGGTCGCCGCCTCCGGCGTCTCGCCGGCCTGATCGCGCAAAGGGGAGAAGATTGATGCTGACGAACCAGGTCGCGCCCGACGGTGAAACGCCCACCAAGGTCATCGGTCGCATACCGTCCGAGACGGCGCCGCGTCGGACGCCGTCCGAGGACGCCGCGTCCGACACCCGTTCGGCGTCGGAGGAGGGGAGAGCGTCCAGGCTCGTCCGTTTCGCCGCCGGGCTTGGAGTCAAGCTGGGGGCCAGATTGCGCGCCCTGGTTCCGCCCCTGGCGGGCATCGGGATTTTCATCCTGTTGTGGGCCATGGCGGCTCCTATGGTGAAGACCTCGTTGGGCGCCCTTCCCGGGCCCGTGGCGGTCGCGGCGCAGGGCGTCGCCCTGGCCGAGGAGTGGCAGGCCGGCCAGGCCGATCGGGCCGCCTTCTATGCGGCCCAGTCCGAGCGTAATGCCGGACTGGAAGCCGCCGGACGGGGGGGCGAGGTTCGCGATTTCCGTTACGCCGGATCGCCCAGTTTCATCGATCAGATCTTCACCTCCCTGTTCACGGTGGCCTTCGGGTTCGGCTTGGCGACGGTGGTCGCCGTGCCGCTCGGCCTGGTCTGCGGCCTGTCCAAGGGGTTCAACGCCGCCTTCAATCCCCTGGTGCAGATCTTCAAGCCGATCAGTCCGCTGGCCTGGCTGCCGATCGTGACCATGGTGGTGTCGGCGACCATGACCCGCCCGGATCCGGCCCTGCCCAAGAGCTTCGTCATTTCGGCGGTCGTGGTGATGCTGTGTTCGCTGTGGCCGACCCTGATCAATACGGCCGTCGGCGCCGCCTCGATCGACCGGGATCTGCTCAATGTCGGACGGGTGCTTCGCCTCAGCCCCTTCGCCCGGCTGAGACGCCTGATCCTGCCTTCGGCCCTGCCCTATATCTTCACGGGCATGCGGCTGTCGCTGGGCGTCGGCTGGATGGTGTTGATCGCCGCTGAGATGCTGGCGCAGAACCCCGGACTGGGCAAGTTCGTATGGGACGAGTTCCAGAACGGCAGCGAGCAGTCGCTGGCCCGCATCATGTTCGCGGTCATCGTCATCGGCCTGATCGGCTTCTTGCTGGATCGGTTGATGATGGCCCTGCAAGCCCTCGCCTCGCGGAACCACGCCAAATGAGCGCGCCGATCCTGTCCTTGCGGGGACTGAGCAAATCCTACCTGGGGGCCGACGGCGCGCGCACCGACGTCCTGTCCGGCGTGGAACTGGACGTTCAGGAAGGCGAGTTCGTCGCCGTTCTCGGCTTCTCGGGCGCGGGCAAGACGACCCTGGTGTCCGCCATCGCCGGGCTGATCGAGGCGGACAGCGGCGACATCCTGATCAAGGGCCGGCCCTGCGCCGGCCCCGGACCGGATCGCGGGGTCGTCTTTCAGAGCTATTCGCTGTTTCCCTGGCTGACTGTGGAACAGAATGTCAGGCTGGCGGTCGACGCCGTTCACCTGACGATGCCCAAGACGGAGCGGGTCGAACTGGTGCGCGCGACGGTCGCCCTGGTGGGACTGGCCCATGCGCTGGATCGCAAGCCGGCGCAGTTGTCGGGCGGCATGCGCCAACGCGTGGCGGTGGCGCGGGCTCTGGCGACAAAACCCGAGATCCTGCTGCTGGACGAACCCCTGTCGGCGCTGGACGCCCTGATCCGCGCCAAGCTCCAGGACGAGATCGAGCGGATCCGGCGCCAGGAGAAACGCACCATCGTCCTGGTGACCAACGACGTGGACGAGGCCCTGTTGCTGGCCGACCGGGTCGCGGTCCTGACGCCGGCGCCCCACGCCCATATCGGCCGAATCTTCGAGGTGGCCCTGGCTCGGCCGCGGGACCGCACCGAGCTGAACCATGACGAGGCCTATAAGACGCTGAGAAACGAGATCGTCGGCTATCTGGGGCGTCTCGCCGGCGGGGCGCGCGAGGCGGCGGCTTCGAACGTGATCGACCTGCCGACGGTGGCGCCGCTCGATCTCTTGGCGCCGCCCAAGGCCTATCAGGACGCCGCCTATAGTCCGATCCATCGCCGCTATCTCGAGTTCTACAACCTGTCCAAGGTCTATCCGACGCCCAAGGGCCCGCTGACGGTGGTCGAGAAGGTCAATCTGCTGATGGACCGCGGCGAGTTCATCTCGCTGATCGGGCATTCGGGGTGCGGCAAGTCCACGGTTCTGACCATGGCCGCCGGTCTCAATCCGATCTCTGACGGCGGCATCGTGTTGAACGGTCGGGAGATCGAGATCGCGGGACCGGACAAGGCGGTGGTGTTCCAATCGCCGTCCCTGATGCCCTGGTTGACGGCGCGCCAGAACGTGGCCCTGGGGGTCGAGCGTGTCTATCCCCACGCCACCCGCGCCGAGAGAGCCGACATCGTCGCCTATTATCTGGAACGGGTCGGCCTGGGCGACGCCATGAACAAGATGGCCGCCGATATGTCCAACGGCATGCGCCAGAGGGTGGGCATCGCCCGCGCCTTCGCCCTGTCGCCCCGACTGCTGCTGCTGGACGAGCCGTTCGGCATGCTGGACAGCCTGACGCGCTGGGATCTGCAGGACGTGCTGGTCGAGGTCTGGAACCGCACCAAGGTCACGACCGTCATGGTCACTCATGACGTGGACGAGGCGATCCTGCTGGCTGATCGGGTGGTGATGATGACCAACGGGCCGAACGCCACCATCGGCAAGGTGCTGGAGGTCGATCTGCCGCGTCCGCGCGACCGCCGCGCCCTGCTGGATCATCCGCAATTCTACGCCTATCGTGAGGAAGTGCTTCAGTTCCTGGCGGACTACGAGCACGGCGCTCACGCCGACGCCGCCTGATGCGGGTCTTTCTGGCCGGCATACCCTTGCATGACGCGCTTGTCGTCGTGGTCGGCGACGGGGAGGCGGCGCTGGCGAAACTGCGGCTGTTCGTCGGCTCGCCCGCCCGACTGGTCTGGTTCACCCCCGGCGGCCCCCCCGACGCGGATCGCCGGCCGGCGAACGCGCCCACGCCCAGGGCTCGCGCGCCGACGCGGGCGGATTTTCAGGAGGCGCGGCTGGTCTTCATCGCTCTGGAGCAGGAGGATGAGGCCGAGGCGGTCGCCCGCGATGCGCGGGCGGCGGGCGCCCAGGTCAATGTGGTGGACCGGCCGGCCTTGAGCGATTTCCAGACGCCGGCCCTGATCGACCGGGATACGATCGTCGTCGCCATCGCGACCGGCGGCGCCGCGCCGATCCTGGCGCGGGACCTGCGCAGCCGTATCGAAGCCATACTGCCCCAAGCGCTCGGCCCCCTCGCCGAGATCGCCGGCGAGATTCGTGACCAGGTCAAGACGGGCATTCCGGACTTCATGGCGCGGCGACGGTTCTGGGAACGGGCGTTTCGCGGTCTGGCCGTTGATCTGGTCGGACAAGGGCGGATATCGGCCGCCCGCGCCGAGATGATGCGGCTTATAGAGGCGGCGGCGCCGGAGGCGGGGAGTCTGTATGGTCTGGGGGCCGGATCGGGCGATCCGGAACTTTTGACGCTCAAGGCGCTGCGGATCATGCAGGACGCCGATGTCATCCTTTACGACCCGGAGGTCTCGGAGCTCGTCCTGGCGCGGGCGCGACGTGATGCGCCTCGGCGAAACCTGGCGGACGCCGGCCCCGCCGAAGCCTGCCGTCTGATGGTCGAACATTGGACTCAAGGCGAACGCGTCGTGAGACTGTATGCCGGCAATCCTGCGGCGTCTGAGCGGGCGAGGCGCGAGCAGGATGCCCTGAATGCAACAGGTTGCGAAATGATCGTCGTCCCGGTCGCGCTCGACGCGGCCCGTCTAGACTCTTGACGGAGGGCGCCGCTTACTCGCGTCGGGGAACATCACAATTGCGTATCGCCATCGTCGACGACACCGGCCTGCGCGCGACCATCCTGAAAGAGGGGCTGGCCGAGGCGGGCTACATCGATATCGAGGTCGTGGCGCCCCACGGCGGTTTCGTCGCGCGTCTGGAACGGATGGCGCCCGACATCGTGCTGATGGACCTGGGCGATCCCAGCCGCGACACGCTCGAGGAAATGCTGACCGTCAGCCGCGCTCTGGCTCGACCCATCGCCATGTTCGTCGACCGGTCGGACGATGCGATGATCGGCGCCGCCATTGACGCAGGGGTATCGGCCTATGTCGTCGATGGTCTCAGGAAGGAAAGGGTGAAGCCGATCCTGGAGCTGGCGATCCGCCGGTTCAACGCCTTCAACATCCTGAGGGCGGAGCGGGACGACGCGGTCACGGCCCTGGCCGACCGCAAGACCATCGATAAGGCCAAGACCCTGCTGATGCAGGGTCGCGGTCTGTCCGAGCCCGATGCCCACGCCCTGCTGCGCTCCACCGCCATGAACCAGAGCCGCCGCATCGTCGAGGTTGCCGAAGCCTTGATCACCGCCTACGCCCTGATCGACCCACCCAAGGGAACCGGACGATGACGCCGCTTTCAATCGCCTTTCTGCCCCTGACCGACAGCGCGGTGCTGGTCGCGGCCAAGGAGATGGGTTTCGCGGAAGCGGCCGGGCTGGACCTGACGCTGGTCCGCAACACCTCCTGGGCCACGGTTCGAGACCGTCTGGTCTACGGCCAGGTTCAGGCGGCGCACATGTTGGCGCCTCTGGCCGTGGCGGTGACCTTGGGGCTCAGCCAACAGCCGACCCGGCTGGTGGCGCCCTTCCGGCTGGGGATGAACGGCAACGCCTTGACCCTGTCGCATGAGTTCGCCGCCGCCCTGGACCCGGTGCTCGCGCATCGGGTCGAGGATCCTGTCGCGACCGCCCATGACTTCGCTTCGGCCATCGGCATGCACCGTCGCAAGCCGATCATCGGCGTGGTTCATCGGTTTTCCAGCCACGCCCTCATGCTGCGCTACTGGCTGGCGTTCGCGGGGGTCGATCCCGATCGGGACTTGACCCTGCGGGTGGCGCCGCCGTCCTTGATGGTGGAGGCGTTGCGGACCGGCGAGATCGACGGCTTCATGGCGGGCGAACCCTGGAGCAGTCTCGCCGTGGACGAAGGCCTGGGCCAGATCGCCGCTTTCGGATCACGGCTCTGGCGCCGGGGGGTGGAAAAGGTCCTGGCCGCGCGCGCCGACTGGGCCGAGGCCAATCCGGAGGTTCTGAACCGGCTCTTGATCGCCTTGGACCGTTCCGCCGCCTGGTGCGACGCGCCGGAAAATCGCCCCGCCCTGGCCCGGCTGCTGGCGGCGCCCAATTATGTGAACCAGTCGGCGGCGGTGATCGAGCGCGCCTTGGCCGGGCGACTGGTGCTCGGCCAGGGGGAAGCGCCCGTGGCCGAGGCGGACTTCCTCATGCTGCACCGCGAAGCCGCCACCGCGCCGGCGATCGATCATGGCCTGTGGATCTACTCGCAGTTCGTGCGTTGGGGCATGATCGAGGCGTCCGAAACGGCGCGCGCGGCCTCTGCGGCCGTCTTCCGTCCGGACCTGTATCGTCGCGCCGTTCCAGGCAGGGACGGGGCCGGAGCGGTCGGGAACTTCTTCGACGGCCGGCCCTTCGATCCCGACCGGATCGAGGCCTATGTCGAAAGCTTCGCCGAGGCCGCCGCATGATCGCGGACAAAAACCTCTTTGTGCGATGCAAAATGACCCCTTGCCGAGCAGGGAGAAACGAGTCAACCTCATCGAACTGAGGCAAGGACGCCTCGGATTGGTCGGAACCCTCCATCGATGGGGAGTCCCGGCTTTCGCGCCCTGACCGGATCGGTGGGGGTGATCGAGATTTGGCAAAGCCGCCATGCAGGCGCTGGGAAACCAGCGTCTGCATGGCGGCTTTTTTCGTTTGGGGCGTCGAATGGACGGTTTTGCAAAGGTCTTGGCGCGGTCCACGGGCGCGACCCGGGACACCCGGGAGCATCTGGTCGTCGTCGGCAATGGCATGGCCGGCTGCCGGGCGGTGGAGGAAATTCTCGCGCGCGACGCAGACCGATACCGGGTGACCATCTTCGGGGCCGAACCCCATGTGAACTACAACAGGATCATGTTGTCCCCCGTGCTGGCGGGCGAGAAGACCTTCGATCAGATCGTCATCAACGACCGCGCCTGGTACGCCGACAATGACATCGAACTGATCGTGTCGGATCCCGTCGAGGCGATCGATCGCGCCGCCCGGACCGTGACCGCGAAGTCAGGCCGCACCGTCGGCTATGATCGTCTGCTGATCGCCACCGGATCGGACCCCTTCATCATCCCCGTGCCGGGTCACGACCTCGACGGCGTCATCAGCTTCCGCGACATGGCCGACGTCGACCGGATGGTCGCCGCCGCGCAGCAGGGCGGGGACGCGGTTGTCATCGGCGGCGGCCTTCTGGGCCTGGAGGCGGCGCACGGCTTGAGCCTGCGGGGCATGAAGGTGACGGTCATCCATCTGATGCCGAACCTGATGGAACGGCAGCTGGACGAGGCCGCCGGCTGGCTGCTGAAGTCGGCGCTGGAGGCCCGGGGGCAGACCATCCTGACCGGCGGCGATACGGCGGAGATCGTCGGCGACGTCGGCGTCGAGGGGGTGCGACTGAAGGACGGTCGGCTGATCCCGGCGTCCCTCGTCGTCATGGCGGTCGGCATCCGACCCAATATAAGTCTAGCGCGTGCGGCCGGACTGGCCGTGGGGCGCGGCATTCATGTGGACGACCATATGGTCACCTCCGACCCGGCGGTTTTGGCCGTCGGAGAATGCGTCGAACACGCCGGTCAGGTCTATGGCCTGGTCGCCCCCCTGTGGGACATGTGTCGCGCCCTGGCCGATGGACTGACGGATCGTCATACGGGCTATCGTGGCTCGGTGACCTCGACCAAGCTCAAGGTGTCCGGCATTGACGTGTTTTCCGCTGGGGATTTTTCGGGCGGCGAGGGGGCGCAGGACATCGTCCTGAGGGACGCGTCGCGCGGCGTCTACAAGCGGGTGGTGGTGCGCGAGGACCGGATCGCGGGCGCGGTCCTGTACGGCGACACCGCCGATGGCGGCTGGTATTTCGACCTGATGAAACGGGGCGAGGACATCTCGTCGGTCCGCGACATGCTGATCTTCGGTCAGGCCTTCGCCCTGGGAGGAGGGCCGCCGGACCCTAGGGCGGCCGTTGCAGCCCTCTCGGACGAAGCCGAG
The DNA here is from genome assembly GCF_058809375.1 of Brevundimonas sp. GW821-FHT10E09. Taxonomy (NCBI): domain Bacteria; kingdom Pseudomonadati; phylum Pseudomonadota; class Alphaproteobacteria; order Caulobacterales; family Caulobacteraceae; genus Brevundimonas; species Brevundimonas sp. GW821-FHT10E09. Next base: position 28,481 of record NZ_JBXASO010000016.1, read on the forward strand.
ATCTGCGGCTGCAACGGCGTGTCCAAGAAGACGGTTGTCGCCGCAATCGAGGGCGGCGCGGCGACGCTGGACGCCATTCGCGGCGGCTGCAAGGCTTCGGCCTCCTGCGGGTCCTGCACCGGTCTGGTGGAAACCCTGCTGGCCGTGACCCTGGGCGACGACTATGCGGGCGAGCGCGCCGTTCGGACCCTGTGCAAATGCACCAGCTTCGGTCACGACGACGTGCGTCGGGAGATCGTGGCCCAAGGGATGCGGACAATCCCTGAGGTCATGCAAAGACTCCATTGGACGACGCCCGACGGCTGTTCGTCGTGCCGTCCGGCCTTGAATTATTATCTGCTGTGCGCCCTGCCCGGAGACTATGTGGACGACCAGCAAAGCCGGTTCGTCAACGAACGTCTGCACGCCAATATCCAGAAGGACGGGACCTATTCGGTAGTGCCGCGGATGTGGGGCGGGGTCACCAATCCGCGCGAACTGCGCGCCATCGCCGATGTGGTCGAGAAATACGACGCCCCCCTGGTCAAGGTCACCGGCGGCCAGAGGCTGGATATCTTTGGCATCAAGAAGGAGGATCTGCCGGCGGTCTGGGCGGATCTGAACGCCGCAGGCATGGTGTCGGGCCACGCCTACGGCAAATCACTCCGCACGGTGAAGACCTGCGTCGGGTCGGACTGGTGCCGGTTCGGCACCCAGGACTCCACCGGTCTGGGCATCCAGGCCGAGCGCATGACCTGGGGCAGCTGGATGCCCCACAAGTTCAAGATCGCGGTGTCGGGCTGCCCCCGCAACTGCGCCGAGGCCACCATCAAGGATTTCGGCGTCATCTGCGTCGACAGCGGTTATGAACTCCATGTCGGGGGCAACGGCGGCATCCATGTTCGGGTCACCGATCTGTTGTGCAAGGTCGCGACCGAGGCCGAGGCGCTGCACTATTGCGCCGCCTTCATCCAGCTTTACCGCGAACAGGCCCGCTATCTCGAGCGCACCGCGCCCTGGATCGAACGCGTCGGACTGGAGTGGATCAAGGCCCGGATCGTCGAGGACGCCGAGGGGCGCGACGCCCTGGCCGCACGCTTCCTCTACGCCCAGAGCTTCAGCCAGGAGGATCCCTGGGCCGCACGAGTGAGCGGGGTCGATCGCGAACTTCACCAACCCCTGGTCCTGGCGGAGACGGCGTGATGCGGGCGGAGCGATGGATGGATGCGGGGGCCGTCGAGGAGATCCCCCTGCGCGGCGCCCGCACGGTGACGGTGGGTGAAGACGCGATCGCGGTGTTCCGCACAGGCGACGGCGCCGTCTTCGCCCTGATCGATCGTTGCCCCCACAAGGGTGGCCCGCTGAGCCAGGGTATCGTCCACGGCCACAGCGTCGCCTGCCCGCTGCACAACTGGAGCATCGCCCTGGCCACCGGCGAAGCGCAGGCGCCGGATCGCGGCTGCACCCCGACGATCCCGGTCAGGATCGAAGCCGGGCGGGTGCTGATTGCGACGTCCAGCCCGGTCCTCGCCTGAGGTGACCCGGCCCGTCTGCACCACCTGTCCCTATTGCGGCGTCGGCTGCGGCGTGGTCGCGCGCGTCACGGGCGAGCGCACGGTGGACATCGCGGGCGACCGCGACCACCCCGCCAATAGGGGGCGGCTGTGTTCCAAGGGCACACATCTGGGCGAGACGGTCGGACTGAACGGCAGGCTGCTGCACCCGATGATCGGCGACCGGCGCGCCGCCTGGGACGAGGCGCTGGATCTGGTGGCGGACCGTTTCGCGACCGCCGTCGCCGAGCACGGCCCTGACAGCGTCGGCTTCTATGTCTCGGGCCAGCTTCTGACCGAGGACTATTATGTGGCCAACAAGCTGATGAAGGGGTTTATCGGCTCGGCCAATATCGACACCAATTCAAGACTTTGCATGTCCAGCGCGGTGTCGGCTCATCTGCGGGCCTTCGGCGAGGACGTCGTGCCGGCCTGTTACGAGGACCTGGAGGCGGCCGATCTGATCGTGCTGGTCGGCTCCAACACCGCCTGGTGCCATCCCGTGGTCTGGCAAAGGATCGAGGCGGCCCGGTCGCGGAGCGGCGTCAAGCTTGTCGTCATCGATCCGCGCCGCACCGAGACCGCTGAGATGGCGGATCTGCATCTGCCCCTTCGCGCCGGAACAGACGTCAGACTTTTCAACAGTCTTCTGGCGGCGCTTCGTGCACGAGGGCAGGTCGATGAGGCCTATATCGCGGCCCATGTCCTCACCCCTGAAGGCTTTTGGGAGGGGATTGCGGAGGACGCGGACCCGGGCGCCGCCGCGGCGGCCTGCGGTCTCGATCCTGTCGTCCTCGACGCCTTCTTCGATCTGGCGGCCCGTCATCCCCGCACCGTCACCCTGTTCAGTCAGGGCGTGAACCAGTCGACCCAGGGCGCCGACAAGGCCAACGCCATCATCAATTTTCATCTGGCGACCGGTCGGATCGGAAAGCCCGGCGCGGCGCCCTTCTCCATCACCGGACAACCGAACGCCATGGGCGGGCGCGAGGTCGGGGGGCTGGCCTCCACCCTGGCCGCCCATATGGATTTCGCCGAGGACAATCGGGATCGGGTCGGGCGGTTCTGGGGCGCTCCGGCCCTGGCGGCCGCGCCCGGATTGAAGGCCGTGGATCTGTTCCGGGCCGCCGGCGACGGTCGGCTCAAGGCCCTGTGGATCATGGCCACCAATCCGGCCGTCAGCATGCCCGACGCCGGCGCGGTCCGCGACGCCCTGGCGGCCTGTCCCTTCGTCGTCGTCTCGGACGTGATGGCCGACACCGACACCGGCCGCCTGGCCCATGTGCGGTTCCCTGCGGCGGCCTGGGGGGAGAAAGACGGGACGGTCACCAACTCCGAGCGTATGATCAGCCGCCAGAGACCTTTCTTCCCTCCGCCGGGCGAGGCGCGGCCCGACTGGCGGACCCTCGCGGACGTGGGGCGTCGGATGGGGCACGGGTCCGGTTTCGCCTGGACCACGCCGGCCGAGGTGTTCGACGAACATTGCCGTCTGACCGCCTTCGAGAACGACGGGCGTCGGCGTCTGGACCTGTCGCCGCTGATCGGTCTGGATGCGGCGGCCTATGACCGGATGACACCCGTCCGTTGGGGCGCCGATCGCGTCTTCGCGGACGGTTCTTTTTCGACGCCGGACGGCCGGGCCCGTCTGGTGGCGGTGCGCCAGCAGCCGCTGGTGAACCACGACCTGATCCTGAACACCGGACGCTATCGGGATCAGTGGCATACGATGAGCCGCACCGGATTGTCGCCGCGCCTGTCCCAGCACCGTCGCGAACCCCTGGTCGAGCTACACCCCGACGACGCGGCGCGGTTCGGCCTGGCTGACGGGGATCTGGCCGTCGTGCGGACGGCGCAGGGCGAGAGCGTCTTCCGTCTTGCAATCACCGACGCCCAGCGACCGGGCGAGGCCTTCGCGCCGATCCACTGGACGGACCGGACGGCGTCAGGGGGGCGGACGGGGCGGCTGGCCGATCCTGCGGCGGACCCCGTGTCGGGCCAGCCGGGGTTCAAACGAACGGCCATGACCGTGACCCGGCTTCACACCGACTGGCGCGCCTTCTTGATCCTGCGGGGGGAGACCGGGGTTCAGCCGGACTGTGTCTGGTGGGCGGCGGTGACGGCCCCCGGCGGCCGACTGTTCGAACTGGCGGGGAACGGCGATCCGCACGCCCTGGAGGCCCTGCTGCCGGACGGCGAGCGGATGACGGCCGTGGACCCGGCGCGCGGGACCTTGCGGATCGGCGTCCTGAAGGACGGGCGGCTTCAGGGCGCGCTGTTTGTCGCGCGCGACGGGCGACTTCCGGCCCGGGACTGGCTGCTGGCCCAGCTGTCGGAGACGGTTGAGACCGCCGGGCTCCTGGCCGGGCGAGCGCCGGGGGCGGCCGTGGATCGCGGGCCTGTCGTCTGCGCCTGTTTCGACGTGCGCGCCCGGACCATCCTGACCGCCATCGCCGAACAGGGGCTGACGAGCGTGGCCGAGGTCGGCGCAGCCCTGTCCGCCGGCTCCAACTGCGGCTCGTGCCGCCCCGCCATCGCCAGACTGCTTGCCGCCTAGGAGAGCGACCGTCCATGACCCGCAAAGATCCGTCTCACGCCGCCTTTCCCCGTCGAACCTCTATCAAGGCTGGCGGGTCCATCGGGGGCGAGGTCTGGCTGGTCGGGGCCGGGCCGGGCGATCCCGACCTGATCACCCGACAGGCCGAACGCCTGATCCGCGCCGCCGACGTCGTCTTTTATGACGCCCTGGTCGGGCCGGGGGTTCTGGCGCTCATTCCCGATGCGGTCGAACGCGTTTGCGTGGGCAAGCGGGCCGGCGTCCATTCCAAGCCCCAGGGCGGCATCAACGATCTGCTGCTGGCGGCCGCCCTGGCAGGCCGACGGGTGGTGCGGCTGAAGGGCGGCGACGCGTCAATGTTCGGCCGGTCCGCCGAGGAATTGGCTCATCTTCAGGCGCATGGGGTGCGCGTCCATGTGGCGCCGGGGGTTACGACGGCCAGCGCCGCCGCCGCCCGCGCCGGCGTCTCTCTGACCCTGAGGGGCGTGGCGCGGCGGGTTCAGTTCGTCACAGCCCATGCCCGCGCCGGAGAAGCCCTGGACATGGACTGGGCCGCGCTCGCCGATCCCAGCGCCACCCTGGCCGTCTATATGGGGCGAGCCGCCGCGCCGGAACTGAAGCGACGCCTGATGGCGGAGGGCATGGCGGGAGATACGCCCGTGCTGGTCGCCGTCAATGTCAGCCTGGCGGACGAGAAACTGCTGTTCACGCGGTTGGACCTGTTGCCCCTGACCGTCGGCGCCCTGGCGGAGGACGCGCCGACCCTGATGCTGATCGGCCAGGCGGTCGGTCGGCAAGCCGCTGTGGCGGAAACGCCCGTCGGCGCCGACGTCGCCGCAGCCGGTTCGGCGCGGCCGTGGTGAGCGACCGTGTGTCCGTCTGGATCAGCCGTGTTCGGGCAGGGCGGCTTCAGCCAGGGCCAGGTCGTCAATCGTATTGATGTTCACGAAGGCGTCGTCGTCCTCCGCAGGCCAGTCCACGATGACGCGGCCCACGGCCTCGCTGAGGCCCTGCAGGGACAGCCGGCCCTCGTCGGCCCGGCGCCTTAGGACCGGGACGGCGGTGGTGCGCCACAGGGCGCAGACCGGATGAAGCCGGCCCCCGCTTGCGGCCACGGCCACGCCCGACTCGGCCGTCAGGGCGGACTGGAGCCGCGATAGCAGATCGCCCGGCACGCGGGGCATGTCGCAAGCCAGGGTCAGAACCTGGTCGAAGCCGGCGTCCGCCGCCCAGACCAGGGCTGCGAGCAGGCCCGCCAGGGGGCCGTCGATATCCGGCGCATCGAGCACGATCGTCTCGGCGAAACCGTCCGCCTGGGCGGGATCGCGCACCACCAGGATCACCGGCCCGGCCAGGGCGTGAGCCTTGTTCAGCGCATGGTCGAGCAGGCGCAGCCCGTTAAGCCGCCGACGCGGCTTGTCGCCCCCCATTCTTCGGCCGGCCCCGCCGGCCAGGACCGCGACAACGACGGGGCTCATGGGACCTCGCGCGGACGGGGCCGAGGCGGCTTGGCGCGCCGGGTGCGAGGCACGAGCGCAGGCGGCGCGGTCAGACTTGCGGCCTCGGCGGGACTGCTGACCGTCGTCTCGAGATCGCGCACCAGTCCGTCGCGTATGGAATAGATCCAGCCGTGAATCGACAAGACCTGGCCGCGTCGCCAGGCGTCGGTGACGAAGGGATTGCGCGACAGAGCACGGACCTGAGCCAGGACGTTCTTCTCGCAGATGAAGTTCACGCGGGTCTCGGCGTCATGGATAGCCTCTAGGTCTGTGGCGTGGTCCTCGCACAGTCTCTGGACTCGTTGCATCCAGTGATCGAGCACCCCGTGCCTCTGGCCGTCGAGCACGGCGCGAACCCCGCCGCACCCGTAGTGGCCGCAGACGATGATATGCCGGACCTTCAGGGACTCCAGGGCGAACTGGAGTACGGCGAGCAGGTTCATGTCCTGGGCCGGCGCCAGATTGGCGACATTGCGATGGACGAACAGTTCGCCCGGCTGCAGTCCGACCACCTCATTGGCGGGCACCCGGCTGTCGGAGCAGCCGATCCACAGATATTCCGGCGACTGTTGCGCCGACAGGCGACGGAAATACTCTGGATCCAGTCGGGTTCGCGTCGCCGCCCAAGCCAGATTGTTGCGAAGCAGATCCTCGATCATGATGCGGTCTCGCCCATTGGCGCCTCCAGCAGGACGCCCCGGCGCGCCGCAATACGGATGCTGAGCGATCGGAGGTCCGCCGCCGTCAGACGCAGGCGGGCGATGGGCAGGACCACGGCGTTCTCCAACGCAATATGGCGACGTTCACGCGCGGCGAAATCGACGAACAGCTGTCGCGTCTGCAGATCATGGCCAGGCGCCCGACCGTCCATCAAGGCCTTTTGCAGCCGGTCGATCAAGGTCTGCGCATGGGTCAAGTCGTCGCGATGTTCGGCGGACAGGGCGCCCAGGACCGCGTCGAGTTCGTCGGCGGGCTGACACCGCCGACGCAGCAGCGGAAAAAGGTCGTCCTCCTCGTCGATGACGTGCAGCGGCATGTCGTGGCGCAGGAAGTCCAGGATTTCCTGCGCCTCGTCGCCCAGCAGGACGGTCGCGGTACCGACGCGCTCGATCAGTTGGCAGAGCTGGCGATGGCGATAGTGTTCGGCGAACAACCAGTTCAACGGTTCATGGACCAGCTCGGGAGGCAGCCGTTCGATCAGAGAGGTCTGGCTTGTCCTCGCGTCCTGTCCCGTCATGGGTCTAGAACCGGTAGTCGACGGCGGCCCAGACCTTGTCGCGGTCGGCGAAGGCGACCTGGCTTCCATCGAAATGGGCGGCCTTCACCTCCAGAGCCCACCGCGCGTCCAGCGTCAGTCTGGCCGATACGTCGAGCTCCCGACCGTAGCGGACCGAGGCGTCTGCGTCCTGGAAGTCGCGCCAGGCGGCGGTCAAGACGGCGCTGCGCCCCAGCGGCGGTCGGGTCACCGTGTAGCTGATGGTGGCGGAAACGTCGCGCAGACCGTTGGGAGGCGTGGTCAGGAAGACGTCGGCCCAGCCCTGGAAGGCGTGCAGGGTGGCCAGGGGCGTCTGGAAGGCCTGGACGCCGTCGCCATCCAACCGCTCGAGCGCCAGCGTTCCCGTCACAGGGCCGCGCTTCAGTCCTGCGGAGATCTGCCCGTAGTCGAGATCGAACCGGGCTGGATTGGCGCCATATTCCGACTGGCGCGCGTATTCGAGGGCGAAAAGGGCAGACCATTCAGGAGACAGGGGCCGACTCCCTTCCAGTCGTGCGCCCCAGGTCGCCGAGGATTGAGCGGGCGCGTCGGCGAAGTCCAGCAGATAGCCATAGGTCGTGAGCCGTCCCACCGGAGTGGGGGCCTCGATATTGATCAAATGACTGTCCGAGCGCCATTCCCCGACAGGACTGTCGTCGCCGAAGACGCGATGAACCTTGTCAATCCAGGCCCAGGTGACGGTCAGGGGCTCGAACGCCTTGGTCGTCACCTTGACGGCGTCGAATGTCTGTTCGTTCTGGCGGAAACCGACATTACCGACGAAGCGGGCGGCGCCGAGCACGATCCGCTGGCGGCCGAGGACCACCTCGGTGTCGGGCAGGCCGGTCCAGGCGACCTGCAGCCGGTTCAGCTCAAGGGCCTCCGGATCGCCCACGACCGCCCGGTGCGCAGGGCCGTGAATCGTGTCGTTATAGTCGTCGACCAAGGCGGTGACCGCCTCGCCCTCGACCAACAGGCGAAAGCCCGAATAGACCGGACTTTGCCAGCCGAGGCGCGCGCGCAGGGTCAAGGCCGTGGCGTCGTCGAGCCCGTCTTGGCCGACGTCTTCATAGCGCAGGCGGCTATCGAACAGGATGTCGCCCGCCGGACTGGAGGCGGCCGCCGGTGCTGCGGGGGACTGGGCCTGCGCCACGGCGGGCGCCGCTGTCATCAGCAGGCCGACGGCCCAGGCGCGTCCGGTCAAAGCCATGTCAATGTCTCCGGATCAGGGTGAAGGTGCGTGCAGGCTCCACCAGTTTCGATTTCAGAATGGCGCGGACGCAGGCCAGGGCCGGGTCATCGGCGCCCTGGGCGGCGGAGATCAACCGGGTCCATCCCTCGTCGTCGGCCTCGCGGATGAAGTTGGTGATTTCCCCCTGGACGAACTCGGCGGTCGCCACGCCCGCCTGGGCCGCCGTGTCGCGGGCTCGGGCGGCCAGGCCCGGATCCGCTTCGTCGAGCCAGGCTTCCAGCCGCGCCGTCACGGCGGACTGGTCGTTCAGAAGGTCGCCCAAGGACAGGGCCGCCGAAGCGACGGCGCCGTCCTCGGTCACGCTCAGCCTCACACCGCCTTCGCGGGCCTCAGCGGCCAGACCGGAGACATAGCGGGCGGCGGCCGCCGTCCAGGCGCGGCTTTCCAGGTGCAGGGCGATGCGCGGCAGGACGTGCTCGAACGGCAACTGGCGGCCCTCTATGCGCCGATCCAGGCGCAGGACATGCCAGCCGAAGCGCGACCTGACCGGTTCGGACGCTGTTTCGCCGTCCTGAAGCGCATCGAGACCCGCTTCGACCTCGGCGGCGAGATCGCCCGGCGAGATCTGACCCAAGGATCCGCCAACGCCCTTGGACGGGCAGTCGGACAGGCGCTGGGCCAGGTCGGCGAACCGATGCGGATAAGCGGCCAACTCCGTGATCGCAGCCTTGGCCGCCGCCTGCGCTTCGGCCCAGGCGGCCTCGTCCTGAGTCTGGGGCGCCAACAGGATGTGGGAGGCCTCGGTCAGGGCCGGTGTGCAAAACCGTTTCGGCGCATGGTCATAGACGCGACGGCATTCGTCACGGCTGGGCGCGTCCACCAGGATTTCAGCCTCCAGGACCGCGCGGATCAGGGCTTCCTCGGGCGTCTCCTCGCGGCCGTCTTCATCGCACTCCGGGGCCGGGGTCAGACCCAGTTGATCGGCCCGGTCCAGCAGCAGGGCCTTGATGGCCAGGGCGTGGGCCGCCGCCTTGCGCGCCTCCTCGGCGTTCGGCGCAGGATGGTGCTGGGCCTCCTCGGCGACCAGACGCTCTGGCAGGGCCACGCCGTCGATGACGATCATAGCGCTCATCGTGCGGAGCCTCCGATGCGGCGCGTCACGGGCATGCGGCGTTTGCTGCGAACAAGCTGCCAACCGCGGCGGTTGAGATACCAGACCGGCGCGGACAGCATGTGGACGAGCCGTGTGAAGGGGAAGACCAGCAGGATCGTCAGACCCAGCGTCAGATGCGCCCGGAAGATCCAGTGGACATCGGCGATGAAGTTCGCGCTGTTCGGATTAAGGGTGAAGATGCCCTGGGCCCAGCTCATGAACTTGACCATCTCATGCCCGTCGCGGTGGCCCAGCGACAGGGGAATGGTCGCCAGCCCGAGGCAGAGCTGGGTCATGAGGATGATCAGTATGGCCATGTCGCCGAAGCTGGACGTCTGGCGGATTCGCGGATCGAACAGGCGCCGGTGGAGCAGCAACAGGCCGCCCACGAGACAGGCCGAGCCGGCCAGGCCGCCGGCCACGATCGCCAGCATCTGCTTGAAGCCATGGCTGACGCCCAGGAAGTCCCAGACGGCGATCGGGGTCAGCAGACCCACGAAATGGCCCGCGAAGATGGCCAGGATTCCGACGTGAAAGAGAACCGAGCCCACCATCAGCTGTCTGCGCCGCAGAAGCTGGGAGGAGCCGGTGCGCCAGGTGTATTGTTCACGATCGAACCGCAGCACCGAGCCGATCACCAGCACGGCCAGAGCGATATAGGGATAGACGCCGAAGGCGATGAAATTCAGGTCCATGGTCTCGATCCTCAGGCCGCAGCGTCGGCGCGGCGACTATTGTCAGGGGACGGGGCGGCGTTCATGGCGGACAGGATGGCGTCGGCCTTCGGACACCCGGCCTCGGCGGGGCCGAAGGTGACGGCGGTCTCTTCCCAAGCCTTGTCGAGGGTCTCCAGATCGTCCGGATCGTCGTCCGGCTCCTGCATCAAGGCGGCCACCGCGTCGGAATCCGGCACGGCGCCCGTCATGGCCGCCAGCGCACCGAACACGGCGCGATAGGGGCTTTCGCGCTTGTGAAGCCGCTCGGCCAGCGCCGCCAGGACATGGGCGCCTTCGCCGAGCAGAGATGCGGCGTCCTCGTCCGGCAGGGTGGACAGGAAGTCCAGGAACACCGGCAGATGGTCCGGCAGCTCATTGGCGGTCAGCTCCAGGCCGTAAGAGCCGTAGAGCTCGATCAGAGCCGCCATCGCTTGGCCCCGGTCGCGGCTCTCGCCGTGAATATGCTCATAGAGATTGAGCGACAGGGAGCGCGTTCGGTCGAAGAGGTGAACAAACCCCTCCTGAAGCTCGTACAGATCCTCGTGCTCCAGCTTGCGGGCCAGCTTGTCCAGGGCGCTGACGATGGGCGGCGGGACCAGGCCTTCCGAGCGGATGGCGGCCATGATCGCCGGGGCGGCGGTCTGGATGTCCGCCGTCGGATAGGTCAGCAGAAGGGCGAGGGCGCGATAGGTCAAAGCCATGGTCAGGCCACCTCTGCTGTGGGTTTGGCGCGTGAGCGTTTGTCGGGCCCGAATAGCCCCAGTTCGGTGCGGCCGCCGGAACAGCCGTTGCCGAAGGTGAAGCCGCAGTTGCCCCGCAGGTCATAGGCGTCTTCGACCGTCTCGCGGTGCGTCGAGGGAATGACGAACCGGTCCTCGTAGTCGGCGATGGCCATGATCTTGTACATGTCGTCGATCTGGGCCGCCGTCAGGCCGACCGTCTCGGCGAGCCCGTGGTCGATGCGGCCGTCCACCGTCCGGGCGCGCATATAGGCGCGCATGGTCAGCATGCGGCGAAGCGCCAGGGTCACCGGCTCCTCGACGCCTGCGGTCAGCAGGTTGGCGAGATATTTGACCGGGATGCGAAGCGCCTCCACGTCCGGCATGTCGCCGTCCATCTCCAGGGCGCCGACAGCGGCCGCGTTCTGGATCGGGGAGAGGGGCGGCACGTACCAGACCATCGGCAGGGTCCGGTATTCGGGGTGCAGCGGCAGGGCCACCTTCCAGTCAATGGCCATCTTGTAGACCGGGCTGCGCCGCGCGCCCTCGAGCCAGGCCTCGGGCACGCCGTCCGCCCGCGCCTGGGCGATCACCGCCGGATCGTGCGGATCCAGGAAGAGGTCGAGCTGGGCTTGGTACAGATCCTTCTCGTCCGGGGTTGAAGCGGCCGCCTCGATGCGGTCCGCATCATAGAGCAAGACGCCCAGATAACGGATCCGGCCGACGCAGGTCTCCGAACAGACCGTCGGCTGCCCCACTTCGATCCGGGGGAAGCAGAAGGTGCATTTCTCGGATTTTCCCGAGTCCCAGTTGTAATAGATCTTCTTGTAGGGGCAGGCCGAGACGCACATCCGCCAGCCGCGGCATTTGTCCTGATCGATCAGAACTATACCGTCCTCCTCGCGCTTGTAGATGGCGCCGGAAGGGCAGGCGGCTACGCACGCGGGGTTGAGGCAGTGTTCGCACAGCCTCGGCAGATACATCATGAAGGTGTTTTCGAACTGGCCGTAGATCTCCTTCTGGACGTCTTCGAAATTGACGTCCTGCGAGCGCTTGGAGAACTCGCCCCCCAGGATTTCCTCCCAGTTGGGCCCCCATTCGATCTTCTCCATCCGTTTGCCGGTGATCTGCGACCGGGGCCGGGCGGTGGGGAAATGCTTCATTTCCGGCGCCGTCTGGAGATGACCGTAGTCGAAGTCGAACGGCTCGTAATAGTCGTCGATCTCGGGCAGGTCGGGGTTGGCGAAGATCTTGGCCAGGATGCGCCATTTGGCGCCCATGCGGGGCTCGATCTTGCCGTTGGGCTTGCGCCGCCAGCCGCCGTTCCACTTCTTCTGGTTTTCCCATTCCTTGGGATAACCGATGCCCGGCTTGGTCTCGACGTTGTTGAACCAGGCGTATTCCACGCCCTTGCGGCTGGTCCAGACGTTCTTGCAGGTGACGGAACAGGTATGACAGCCGATGCATTTGTCCAGGTTCAGCACCATGCCGATCTGTGCGCGGATCTTCATTGGCCGAACTCCTTGGATTTCAGAGGCTCATCGAGCCAGTCCACCTTCTTCATCTTGCGCAGCACGATGAACTCGTCCCGGTTGGAGCCGACGGTGCCGTAGTAGTTGAAGCCGTAGGCGAGTTGAGCGTAACCGCCGATCATGTGGGTCGGCTTGAGGACGGTGCGGGTCACGGAGTTGTGGATGCCGCCGCGCCGGCCGGTGATCTCCGAACCGGGCGTGTTCACGATCTTTTCCTGAGCGTGGTACATGAAGGTCGTACCCTCGCGGATCCGCTGGGACACCACGGCCCGGGCCGTCAGGGCGCCGTTGGCGTTGAAGACTTCGATCCAGTCGTTGTCGACGATCCCGGCCTTGCGGGCGTCGACTTCAGAAATCCACACCACCGGGCCGCCGCGATTGAGCGTCAGCATCAGCAGATTGTCTGAATAGGTCGAGTGGATGCCCCATTTCTGGTGCGGGGTGATGAAGTTGAGCACGATCTCGGTCTCGCCGTTGGGCTTGAGACCCTTCACATGCGTCGTCTTCAGATCGACCGGCGGCTTGTAGACGCACAGCGCCTCGCCGAAGGCCCGCATCCAGAGGTGATCCTGATAGAGCTGCTGGCGGCCGGTGAGCGTCCGCCAGGGGATCAGCTCATGCACATTGGTGTAGCCGGCGTTGTAGCAGACCGTCTCGCTCTCGATGCCCGACCAGATGGGCGAGGAGATGATCTTGCGCGGCTGGGCGAGCAGATCGCGGAAGCGGATCTTCTCGTCCTCCTTGGCGAGCGCCAGGTGAGCGTGTTGTCGCCCCGTCTGTTTCTCGAGCGCCGCCCAGGCCTTGACCGCCACCTCGCCGTTCGTCTCCGGCGCCAGCATCAGAATGGTCTCGCAAGCGTCTATCGCGCTGTCGATCCCCGGCATGCCCTCGGTCAGCCCCGGTTCAAGCACGGCGCCGTTGAGGGCGCGCAGTTCGTCGACCTCGTGACCGGTCTTCCAACCCAGGCCCTTGCCGCCGTTCCCGAGCGTCTCCAGCAGCGGGCCGAGGGCTGTGAACTGCTTGTAGAGGTTCGGATAGTCCCGCTCGACGACGGTGATCTGGGGCATGGTCTTGCCCGGAATGGCCTCGCACTCGCCGAGGTACCAATCCTGGACCTCGAAGGGCTGAGCCATTTCACCGGGGCTGTCGTGCTGGATCGGGGTGAGCACCACGTCGTGCTCGCGGCCCAGCACCTCGGGCGCGACCGCCGAGAACTTCTTGGCGATCGTCTTGAAGATGTCCCAGTCTGATTTGGACTCCCAGGCCGGGTCCACCGCCGCGGACAGCGGGTGGATGAACGGGTGCATGTCGGAGGTGTTGAGGTCGTTCTTCTCGTACCAGGTGGCCGTCGGCAGAACGATGTCGGAATAGACCGCCGTGGTCGACATGCGGAAATCGAGCGTGACGAGGAGGTCCAGTTTGCCCTCGGGCGCCGCGTCATGCCAAACCACGTCGATAGGCTTGACCTGTCCGGCCTCGCCTAGATCCTTGCCCTGAACGCCATGCGAGGCGCCGAGCAGGTGTTTGAGGAAATACTCGTGCCCCTTGCCCGACGAGCCCAGCAGGTTGGAGCGCCAGATGAACATGTTACGCGGCCAGTTCGCCGGGTCGTCCGGATCCATGCAAGAGAGCTCGATCGAGCGGTCCTTGAGGCCATTCACCGTGTAGGTCTTGGGATCGACGCCCGCCGCCTCGGCGGCCTTGACCAGGTCCAGCGAGTTGGTCTTCAGCGCCGGCGCCGAGGGCAGCCAGCCCATGCGTTCAGCCCGGACGTTGAAGTCGATCATCGAGGCCTTCCACGGCCCTTCCGGCGCCGTCGGCGACAGCAGTTCGTCGACGCCCACGGTTTCGTAGCGCCACTGATCGGAGTGGGCGTAGAAGAAGGAGGTGGAGTTCTGCTGACGCGGCGGACGGATCCAGTCCGTGGCGAAGGCCAGTGGCGCCCAGCCGGTCTGCGGCCGCAGCTTTTCCTGACCGACATAGTGGGCCCAGCCGCCGCCGGATTGACCGACGCAGCCGCACATCACCAGCATGTTGATGACGCCGCGGTAGTTCATGTCCATGTGGAACCAGTGATTCATCGCCGCGCCGATGATCACCATTGACTTGCCGTTGGTCTTTTCGGCGTTGGTGGCGAAGCCGCGCGCCGTGGCGATGATCTGATCCCGCGGGACCGAGGTGATGGCCTCGGCCCAGGCCGGGGAATAGGGCTCCAGGTCGTCGTAGGAGCGCGGCATGCAATCGCCGCCGAAGCCCTGGTCGACGCCGTAGTTGGCCAGGAACAGGTCATAGACGCAGGCGACCAGCGCCTCGCCGTCCTTCAGCTTGACCCGGCGGACTGGGACGTTGCGCGTCAGGACGTCAGGGTGGTCGGTGGAGGCGAAGCCGTTGCTGGCGGTATTGGCGAAATAGGGGAAGCGCACGCCGGCGACCTCATCGTGCGCGTCCTTCAGGCCCAGCTTCAGCGTGGTCTCGCGCCCGGCGGCGTCCCGCTCTTCAAGGTTCCAACGCCCGTCCTCGCCCCAACGGAAGCCGATCGAGCCGTTCGGGACCACGATCTCACCGGTGGCCTCGTCTATGGCGACCGTTTTCCAGTCCGGATTGTTGGCCTGATCGAGATCCCCGACGAAATCCGACGCCCGCACCAGGCGTTCCGGCACATAGCCGCCCTCCTGGGGGACCAGGCGGACCAGCATCGGCAGGTCGCTGTATTTGCGCAGATAGTCGCGGAAATACGGTACCTGCCTATCGATATGATATTCCTTGAGGATCACGTGGCCGAAGGCCATGGCCAAGGCTGCGTCGGTGCCCTGTTTGACGGGAAGCCACAGGTCGGAGAATTTCGACGCTTCGGAATAGTCGGGGCAGATGACGACGGACTTGGCGCCGCGATAGCGGGCCTCGGTGTAAAAGTGGGCGTCCGGGGTGCGGGTCTGGGGGACGTTCGATCCCCACAGCAGCATGAAGCTGGAGTTGTACCAGTCGGCGCTTTCGGCCACGTCGGTCTGCTCGCCCCAGGTTTGAGGCGAAGCCGGCGGCAGATCGCAGTACCAGTCATAGAAGGAGCCGGTGACCCCGCCCAGCAGTTGCAGATAGCGGGCGCCGGCGGCGTAGGACACCATGGACATGGCCGGGATGGGCGAGAAGCCGAACACCCGGTCGGGGCCCCAGCGCTTGGCCGTATAGGCGTTGGCGGCGGCGATGATCTCGGTGACTTCCTCCCAGTCGGCCCGCACGAAGCCGCCGGCCCCGCGCATGCTGGTGTAGGATTTGCGCGCGGCGGGATCGTTCTGAATCGAGGCCCAGGCCGCGACCGGTTCCATCGTCCGGCGGGCCTTGCGCCATACCCGCAGCAGGCGTGAGCGGATCAGCGGATATTTCACCCGGTTGGCCGAATAGAGATACCAGCTGTAGCTGGCGCCGCGCGCGCAGCCCCGGGGTTCGTGATTGGGCAGGCCCGGTCGGGTGCGAGGATAGTCGGTCTGCTGGGTCTCCCAGGTGACGATCCCGCCCTTGACGTAGATCTTCCAGGAGCAGGAACCGGTGCAGTTCACGCCGTGGGTCGAGCGCACGACCTTGTCGTGACGCCAGCGGCTTCGATAGGCCTCCTCCCAACCGCGATCCTCGTCGTTCATGACGCCGTGGCGATCGGAGAACAGTTCGGTCTTGCGCGTGAAGAAGGCGAGACGGTCTAGGGTATGGCTCATGATCAGGCCGCCTTGGGTGCGAGGTTCAGGATCGAGCGCCGGCGGGCGTAGAAGGCCCAGTTGACGACGGCGCAGCTGCAATAGAAGGCGAGGAAGAGGTACAGGGCGATCAGCGGATCCCCGGTCGCCTTCATCGAGTTGGCGAAGGCCAGCGGGATGAAGAAACCGCCATAGGCGCCGATGGCCGACGAGAAGCCGACGATGGCCGCGGATTCCAGCTCGGCCTGCTTCAATCGCTCCGCCGCCGTGGCGCGGGGCATCAGCCGGGGCATGTCGGCGCGGACGAGGGCCGGGATCATCTGGAAGGTCGAGGCGTTGCCGACGCCGGTCCAGAAGAACAGCCACAGGAAGCTGGGGAAGAATAGGCTGAAGGATGGTTCCGCGCCGAAGGCGCCGACGCTCTGAAGCACCGCCAACACCCCCAGGATCAGGGCGTAGAAGACGATCTGTGTGACGTTGTGCCCGCCCCAGCGATCAGACACCCAGCCGGTCAAGGCCCGAGATGCGGCGCCGACCAGGGGGCCGAGGAAGGCGATCTGCAGGATGTTCACATCGGGGAAGAGCGTCTTGCCGAGCAGGGGGAAGGCGGCCGAGAAGCCGATGAAGGACCCGAAGGTGCCGATGTAGAGAAAGCAGATCAGCCAGTTGTGCTTGCGCTGGAACACCACGGCCTGCTCGCGGAACGACGCGCGCGCCGAGGCGACGTCGTTCATGCCGAACCAGGCGGCGGCGGCGGCGATCAGAATGAAGGGGACCCAGACGAAGCCCGCATTCTGAAGCCAGACCTGATGCTGAACACCGTCTTCGACAAAGGTCTGAGGCGCGCCCAGCAGGGGGCTGAACAGGGCCACGCCGGTGATCAGAGGCGCGGTGAACTGGAGGACGCTGACCCCCAGGTTGCCGAAGCCGGCGTTCAGGGCCAGGGCGTTGCCCTTCTGGGCCTTGGGAAAGAAGAAGCCGATATTGGCCATGGACGAGGCGAAGGCCGCGCCACCCAGGCCGCAGAACAGGGCCAGGACGACAAAGACCCCATAGGGCGTCTCAGGGTTCTGGACGGCGACCCCTATGCCGATGGCGGGGATGGCCAGGGACAGGGTCGATAGGGTGGTCCATAGCCGCCCGCCGAAAATGGGGACCATGAAACTGTAGAAGATCCGCAAGGTTGCGCCCGACAGGGCCGGCAGCGCCGTCAGCCAGAACAGCTCGGCGGTCGAAAACTTGAAGCCGACCGTGTTGAGACGGGTCGCCGCCGTGGACCAGAGCATCCAGATGGAAAAGGCCAGCAGCAGATTGGGGATCGAGATCCAGAGATTGCGGCGGGCGATCCGGTGTCCGGAAGCGGCCCAGAACGCGGGATCCTCCGGACGCCAGTCATGCAGAATGTGACGAGACATATGCGTCTTTCTCTAATGCGAACGCAGGGATGAGGAGGCGGCCTTGTCCGGGCCGACGCCCGCCAGTTCGGGGAATTCCGGCAGGTCCGCCAGAATGGGCGCGCGGCGGCGCTCCATCCGGCGCACCGCGAAGTGCATCCAGACGAGGGCGGTCAGGACCAGGAGGAACAGCAGCATGAAACAGCTGGTCCAGACGCCGGTCAGGTCATTGAGGGCGCCGAAGACGATGGGCATGATGAAGCCGCCCAGACCGCCGATCATGCCCACCAGACCGCCGACGGAGCCGACGTGGTCGGGGTAGTAGACGGGGATGTGCTTGTAGACGGCGGCCTTGCCCAGGCTCATGGCGAAGCCGAGGACGAACACCAGGGCCGTGAAGACCGGCAGGCTGATCGCCAGGCGGAAGCGGATCGGGCCTTCGATCCCATCGACCACATAGGCGGTCGCCGGATAGGACAGGATGAAGGTGCAGATCACGCTGATGGCGAAGGTCAGATACATGACCTTGCGGGCGCCGATCTTGTCCGACAACCAGCCGCCGAAAACCCGGAACAACGAACCCGGTATCGAATAGGCGGCCGCCAGCATGCCGGCGACGCCGATCCCCACCCCATAGGCGCCGGTGAGATAGTGCGGCAGCCATAGGGCGAGGGCGACAAAGCCGCCGAAGACGAAGAAATAATAGAGGGCGAAGCGCCAGACCCGCAGATCCTTCAGCGGGGTCAGTTGCATCCAGGCGGCGGCGGCCTTTTCACCACTGCGGCGACGCGCGACCAACTGCGGCTCGTCGCGGGTCAGCAGGAAAAAGCCAAGAGCGATGATCAGCAGGGCGCCGGCCCAGATCTGGGCGACGGCCTCCCAACCCAGGGCCAGCATCACAAAGGGCGCGGCGAACTTGGTAACCGCTGCGCCGACGTTGCCGGCGCCGAAGATGCCGAGCGCCGTGCCCTGACGGCCGGCGGGATAGAATTTCGAGACATAGGCGACGCCGACGGCGAAGGCGCCCCCGGCCATGCCGACGCCGAGGGCGGCGATCAGAAACTGGCCGTAGGTCTGGGCGTAGGACAGCAGGAAGGTCGCCGCCGCCGCCAGGACCATGACGATCAGATTGACGCGCCGTCCGCCGAACTGCTCGGTCCAGACGCCCAGAAAGACCCGAACCAGGGATCCGGTCAGGATCGGCGTTCCGACCAGCAGGCCGAACTGGGCTTCGGAGAGGCCCAGGTTGGTCTTTATCTGGACGCCAATGATCGAGAAAATCGTCCACACCGCAAAACAGGCGGTGAAGGCGAAGGTGCTGACCCACAGGGCCGATGCGGCGCCTGGGGCGGGGTTTTCGGCGGATGCCAACGGACTGCTCCCTTCACGGACGGCGTCTCAGCGGCCGCCGCTCAGCTGTCCTAGCTGGCGTCTCGTCAGTCTTATTTGATGCGTATCAATTCGCGTCTTTGTAAAAGCGGTCGTGTGGCGAATTTATACATGATTTTCCAAGTAAAGCGACATTTGGCAGTTGTTGTCTTGTCTTAGGTCGGGGCGTGGATTGATGTTTGTCAATCGACGGCCTATCGAACGGGGGCGTCGCCTAGATGGAATCAACCTGTTCCGTCGAGGAGACGACTGTCCCGACCGCATCAGGAGCCATAGCCATGACCATGCGCGCTTCCGATCTCGATCGCGTCCGAGCCCTGCCGTTGTTTTCGCGGGCCTCGCCCGAGGTCTTTCGCGACGTGACGGCGGGGGCCTTTCTTCAACGGTTTCCTGCCGGAACCACGCTTCTGATGGAAGGCGACACGGTCGACTTCCTCTATGTTCTTCTGGAAGGCGCGGTGGAGCTTCAGGGCTCGTGGAAGGAGAAGGAGACGACGCTGGCGCTGCTGCGTCCGGTCTCGACCTTCATCCTGGCCGCAGTCGTGCTTGATGCGGACGCGCTGATGTCTGCGCGCACCCTGGAGCGATCTGAAATCCTGATGCTGTCGGGCGAGGCTCTGCGTCGCACCATGCGCCAGGACGCGGACTTCAGCTTCGCCGTCGCGGAGGAAGTGTCCGGCTGTTATCGGGGATTGGTCCGGGCCGTAAAGAACCAGAAGCTGCGGGGCGGGGTCGAGCGGCTGGCCAATTATCTGATCACCCAAAGGGCGCGTCAGGGTTTGCGTGATCCGATCGTCTTGCCGCACGAGAAGCGCGTACTGGCGTCACTGCTGGGCATGTCGCCCGAAAATCTGTCCCGCGCCTTCGCTGGTCTGTCCAGCTACGGGGTCGTGGTGCGCGGCGCGGAAGTGAGCCTGGGACGTCCGGACGCCCTGGAACGACTGGCGCGCCCGCACCCGCTGATCGACAACCATATGCCCGCGCCCGCCGGCGGCGCCGGCAAGGCGGAGATCGAGCGGTGGACGACCCGCTCAGGGCGCACCTGCGGCTCAAGTCTGTCCTGATCAGCCGCCGAGCTGGGCGAGGTTTTTTAGGTCGCCCGAACGACCCGACGCCAGGTCGTGGCCGGCGGCCTTGCCGCCGAGCGAGGAGACGATACGACGGGTGAGGGCTTCGCGGTCGTCGTCGTTCTGCAGCAGTTCGCGCAGATCGACGCCCCCGTCGCCGAACAGGCAAAGCCGCAGTTTGCCTCGTGCGGTCACGCGCAGCCTGTTGCAGCTGTCGCAGAACCCCGGCGCATAGGGGGCGATGAAGCCGAGCGCGCCGGCGTGATCGGGATGGCGGTATTCGAAAGCCGGGCCTGCGTCGAAGGCGCGCGGCGTCGGCATCCAACCGTTGTGATCCAGCCAGGCGCGGAATCTGTCGGCCCTGACATGATGGCGGGTGAAGAAATCGTCGTTTTCGGTCGTCTTCATCAGTTCGATGAAGCGAACGGAGACGGGGCGGTCGCGCACGAAACGCGCCCAGTCGTCGAATCCCGCCTCGGCCGTTTCGCGCAACAGGACGGCGTTGACCTTGACGGCGGAGAAGCCCTCCTCAAGGGCGCGGTCGAGCCCCGTCAGAACCTGGCCCAATTTGTCGTGGCCGGTGATCCGATGAAAAACCTGCGGATCGATGGAGTCGATGCTGAGGTTGATGTGGGTCAGTCCTGAGGCGCGCCAGCCCTCGACCTGGCGCGCCAGGTTCCAGCCGTTAGTGGTTACGGCGATCTTGGCCACGCCGGGCGAGGCGGCGACCGTCCGCAGGATCGCGTCGAAATCCTTGCGGACGGTCGGCTCTCCGCCGGTCAGACGCACCTTGCTGAGGCCCAGGTCCGAAAATCCGGCCACCAGCCGACCGATCTCCTCGACTGTCAAAAACGACAGAGGGCCCGTCTTCTTCCAGCCGTTCGGCAGGCAATAGGTGCAACTGAAGTTGCACACCTCCGTGACCGAGAGGCGAAGATAATGGAACCGGCGGCCAAAGCCGTCGGTCATGGCAGCGGCGTCAAACGCCATGGAAGCTCCTTTCCAGAGGCGGGAGGCGGAGGGATTTCTCCCGCCGCCCTCGATCCTTGCGGATCCGGCCGTCAGACCTTGGCGCGATTGCTGTAGGTCGGACGGCTCGGAGCGAATACTGACTGATGTGTTACACGATGAACCTGCACCCGACTATGATGGGCGCGTGGAATGATCTTGACGAAGATCAAGTCGAAACCCTTCAAGTCTTGTGCGGCCGGGCGGACGACCATGTTAATCGGCCGAAGCGATGCCCGGGGCGCCGCGTGGAGAGACGAGCCCATGTCGATGAAAGAAGGCGATGTCGGACGGCGTCGCGTGCTGGCCCTGATCGGGGCGACGGCTCTGGCGGGATGCGCGCCCCGCTCATCCGAAGACCGGCCGCTCGACCTGTTCGCGGCGGCCAGCCTGCGTGAAGTGCTCGACGCCGCCGCCGCCCAGTATGATCGGTCCTCGGGGCGGCGCGTTCGCGCGACCTATGCCGGCAGCGCCCAGCTCGCGCGTCAGATCGCGCAAGGCGCCCCGGCCGATCTGTTCATCTCGGCCGACGAAGACTGGATGGACTGGCTGCAAGGCCGCGGCCTGGTCGAGATCGCCGCGCGCCGCCGCCTCGCCGCCAATCGGCTGGTGTTGGTCGCGCCGGCCTCGGCTGCGGCCGGCATGGTCGATCTGGCCTCGCCAGACGCCGTGGCTCAGCGACTAGGGGAGGGCCGTCTGGCCATTGCCGAGGCCTCAGTGCCGGCGGGCCGTTATGGGCGACAGGCGCTTATGCGTCTGAACCTCTGGTCCCAGGTCAAGGATCGCCTGGCGCCGACAGCGGATGTACGCGCCGCCCTGGCGCTGGTGGCGCGAGGAGAGACCCCGCTCGGGGTGGTCTATGCGACCGACGCCCGCGTCGAGGCGAAGGTCCGGGTGGCGGCGGTCTTTCCAACGGACGCCCATGTGCCCATCCTCTATCCCGGCGCGCCCGTCCGACGCCTTGACGGGGCCGGGGATATTCAGGGGGCGCAGGTCTTCCTCGATTTTCTGACCAGCCCCCAGGGTCAGGCTTTGTTTAGGGAATTCGGCTTTGCCCCGCCCGTTTGAGCCCGTCCGGTGATCCCGTTCAGTCTCGAGGAACAGCAGATCATCGGTCTGTCGCTGAAGGTCGCGGCGACCGCGACCCTGTTCAGCCTGCCGCCCGGCGTCGCCCTGGCCTATCTCCTGTCGCGCGGCGACTTCCCCGGAAAGGGCCTGCTGTCGGGCCTGACCCATTTGCCGCTGATCCTGCCGCCGGTCGTGACAGGTTATGGGCTCTTGCTGCTGTTCGGACGCAGCGGTCCGCTTGGCGCCTGGCTGGAGCCGCTGGGAATCGTCTTCGCCTTCGATTGGACGGGGGCGGCGCTGGCCGCCGCCATCATGGGGTTTCCGCTGCTGGTGCGGGCCGTCCAGCTGTCGTTCGACCTTGTCGATCCCCGAATCGAGCGGGCCGCTGAAACCCTGGGGGCCAGCCCCTTCATTCGTTTCCTGACCGTCACTCTGCCGCTCGCTCTGCCGGGTCTCGCCGCCGGAACCGTGCTCGCCTTCGCCAAGGCCTTGGGCGAGTTCGGCGCCACCATTACCTTCGTCGCCAACATACCCGGCGAGACCCGCACCCTGCCGCTGGCCATCTATAGTCTGACCCAGGCGCCGGGCGGCGAGGCCGCTGCGCTGCGGCTCGTCCTGATCTCCATCGGCGTCTCGATTACGGCGCTCCTGATCTCCGAGTGGGGCGCCCGGGTCGCCGCCCAGCGGATCGGGGCGACGCGATGACCCTGGACGTATCCTGTCAGATCGAGCGCGGCGATTTCTCGTTGGAGATCGATTTCTCGAGCGACGCCCGCATCACCTGCCTGTTCGGCCGCTCGGGCAGCGGAAAAACCACTCTGGCCGAGGTCGTCGCCGGCCTGATCCGCCCCCGTAGCGGCCGGGTGGCGCTGGACGGAGAGGTCTTGTTCGACGACTCAACGGGTCTGTCGATTCCGACCTGGAAGCGGCGTATCGGCTACGTGTTCCAGGACGCGCGCCTGTTTCCGCACATGACGGCGCGGGACAATCTTCTGTACGGCCCGCGACGGGCCGGCGATCCTCGGCCGGATCTGGAGGAAATCGTCGCCCTGCTGGGGCTTGAAGCCCTTCTGGAGCGGCGGCCCGGCGTGTTGTCGGGCGGCGAGGCGCGCCGGGTCGCGATCGGGCGTGCGCTGTTGACCCGCCCCCGGTTGCTGATCCTGGACGAACCCCTTTCGGGCCTGGACGGCGCCCGACGCGGCGAAATCCTGCCCTATCTCGATCAGTTGTCGCGAGCGGGACCGCCCATTCTCTACGTCAGTCACGCCGTCGAAGAGGTCGCGCGTCTGGCCGATCGTGTGGTGCTGGTCGGTGACGGTCGCGCCGTGGGCGCCGAGCCCCCGGACCAGGCTTTCGACCGGCCGGAGGCCGAGACCGCCGCCGGGCTCAGTGCGCCGCTGTCCATCCTCGACGGGCGGGTGAGCGGGCACGACCCGGCCGGCTGCGCCACGCGGATCGACCTGGCCGGAACCCCCTTCCTGTCGCCGCTTCTGGATGTCGCGCCGGGCGAGCGGCTGAGGATCGTGGTCGATGCGCGCGACGTGGCCCTGGCCCTGACCGACCCGATCGACGCCAGTTTCCAGAACCGGCTGCCGATGCGGGTGGCGAGCCTTGAAACCCGAGGAGACGGGGTTCTGACGCGGCTGGAGGCGGGCGGGCTCACGCTGAAAGCCCTGGTCACGCCTCAGGCCTGTCGCCAGCTCGATCTGACGCCCGGCTTGCCCGTGATCGCCCTGGTCAAGGCGACCGCCGCCGCGCGCTACGCCTGACAGGGATCACGGTCGGGCCAGGCGCGGCGTCGCCAGCATCGGCCCATAGGCGAACACGAATGTGAAAAAGGCCGCCGACCAGAGGGCGGCGGAGACGGTCAGCAGCAGCGGATAGAGGCTGGGCGTCAGTCCGCCCGCCACGCGGGACAGGGCGGCGGCGTTGATCAGTCCGTAGATCGCGACCTCGGTTCGCCCGGCGACCAGGGGCCGTCCGGCATGGCCCCGGCTGGCGCGGGTCATGACGGCCAGGGTCATGACGCCGACCGCCCCCGCCGTCAGGGCGTGCACGCCGACGGACGGTGACATCAGGCGCGGCGCGGTGATCGAGAGACCCATCAGGATCAAGCTCGCAGCAAGCCACATATAGCCGAGGTGCAGGATCCACACGAGCGGTTCGGTCAGGGTCGCGTGACCGCGCCATCGCCCCAGACGCAACAGCGTCAGGCCGCCCGCCGTCAGAAGCGTCGCTCCGGTCCCCGGATGCGCGGGACTGACGCACCAGGCGGTCAGGGCTGCAGCGGTGACGATCAGGGCTGCGGCGTCAAAACGACCCGCGACGGCGGGCAGCGGCCCGCCGCGTTTGATCTGCCAGTTGCGAGTGAAACTGGGCGTGATCCGGCCGCCGATCACGGCGATGAGCAGGGCGACGATTCCGAGCCCCAGTCGGGTGGACAGGGAGGCGACACCGCTCGCCTTCGCCTCAAGGTGGAAGCCGATATTGGCGAGGGCGAAGAGACTGACCATGACGGCGACAGGAAGGTTGCGGCCGTTTCTGCCCGCCGCCGCTTCTCGCCAGATCAAGCCCGCCATGACCGACAGGAACAGGCTGTCGATAATCCCGGGCCAGGCCGCGTCGGCCAGGCTGGGGGCCAGGGTCTTGGCGAGCATGGCGGCCCGACCCGCCGCCCACAAGGCGAACAACTGGGCCAGCGGACGGCCGACGACGGGCAGGCGGCCGGTCCAGTTGGGCACGGCGGTCAACAGGAACCCCGCCACGACGCCGCCCGTATAGCCGAACAGCATTTCATGGATGTGCCAGCCAAGGCCGACCGGACCTCCGGCGAGAAAGGCGTAAAGCCAAAGGGGCGCGGCCACCGCCGACCACAGGGCGCCGAACAGGAAAAAGGGGCGCAGACCCAGGCTGAAGACGGCCGGCCCCCGATAGGCCCGAAGCGCGGCGGCCGTATTCACCGCGGCCTCGGAACGACGGTCTCAGCCCTGACCCTCATCCGCATTTGGAGTAGCCGCACTCGAGACAACTGTCGCAACCCTCCTTGCGCACCAGGCCTGGCGCGCCGCAGCGGGGGCAGGCCGAGGGCGCCGGCCCGGGCGCTGAGGAAACGGGATGAGGTTCGATGGATTCGGCGGACTCGCACCCGCTTTCGGCGGCGAGGCCAAGGTGCCGCTCAATCACTGCGCCGATCGCTGCGGGAAGCGACGGCGTGTAGCGCCCTTCCATCCAGGCGCCGCCGCCGGGATCGAACACCGCCTTCAACTCCTCGGCGACAAAGGAGACGTCCCCGCCGCGCCGGAAGACCGCCGAGACCATCCGGGTCAGGGCGACGGTCCAGGCGTAGTGTGCCATGTTCTTGGAGTTGACGAAGATCTCGAACGGTCGCCGCGCCCCTTCGTCATCGGGGTCCGCGTCATTGATGGTGACGTAGACGGCGTGGGCGTCCAGCGGCCAGCGGATCTTGTAGGTCGCGCCTTCGAGCCGACCGGGGCGCGGCGTCAGAGGATCGACGTCGGACGACGGAGCCGCCGCCGGAACGGAGGCCGGCGCCTCGACGCTGAGCACCGAACCGGTGATGGCGTTGGGGCGATAGGTGGTCAGCCCCTTGCAACCCATCCGATAGCCTTGACGATAGACATCCGAAAACGCCGAGAAGTCGATGTTTTCCGGGCAGTTGATCGTCTTCGAGATCGAGCTGTCGATCTGCGCCTGCGCCGCCGCCTGCATCCTCAGGTGATGCTCCGGGGTCAGGGTCTGGGCGCTGACGAAGGCGTCGCCGGGCGCGCTGTCGAGCGGCGCGTCAGGGCCTTTGAGCGTCTTCCATAACGCCAGGGCGTAGTCTTCGACGGCCTCCTCACGTCGCGTCCCATCGGGCTGCATGACCTTGCGCGTATAGGCGAAAGCAAACACGGGCTCGATGCCGGACGAGACATTGCCGGCCAGGAGGGAGGTGGTGCCCGTCGGCGCGATCGAGGTCAGACAGCCGTTGCGCAGGCCGTGAAGCCCGATCAGTTCCCGAGTCTCCGCATCCAGGCTTGCGAGATTGGGCCGCTGCAGCATCGCGGGGTCATAGAGGGGGAAGGCGCCCTTTTCGGCCGCGAGTTCAGCCGAGGCGCGATAGGCTTCTCGCCGGATCAGGCCCAGCCACCGCCCGGTCAGGGCGACGGCGCGGTCTTCTCCATAGCGGGCGCCGCAGAAGATCAGGGCGTCGGCCAAGCCGGTCACGCCGAGGCCAAGCCGGCGTTTGGCGCGGGCTTCGGCCTCCTGGGCGGGCAGAGGAAAACGGGAAATGTCGATGACATTGTCCAACATCCGCACGGCAGTGCGGGTGAGGTCGGCCAACTCCTGTTCGTCCAGCGCCGCATCGGGCTCGAAAGGCGCCGAGACGAGGCGGGCCAGATTGATCGACCCGAGAAGACAGGCTCCATAAGGCGGCAACATCTGTTCGCCGCAGGGATTGCTGGCCGCGATGACTTCGCAATGCGCCAAATTGTTCGCAGCATTGACCCGATCGATGAAGATCACGCCCGGTTCCGCCGCGTCATAGGTGGCCTGCATCAGTCGGGTCCAGAGATCCGTGGCGCGGACCGTGCGTCGGATTTCGCCGTCGAACACCAGGGGCCAGTCCGCATCCGCGTCCAATGCGGCCATGAAGGCGTCGGGAACCAGAACCGAGAGATTGAAATTCCTGAAGCGGACCGCGTCGCGTTTGGCGTCGATGAAGGCCTCGATGTCCGGATGGTCGATGCGCAAACAGCCCATCATCGCCCCGCGCCTCTGACCGGCGGACATGATGGTGCGGCACATCGAATCCCACACGTCCATGAAACTGAGCGGACCCGAGGCCTCCGCCCCGACCCCTCGCACGAGAGCGCCGGAGGGGCGGACTGTGGAAAAGTCCATGCCGACGCCGCCGCCCTGCTGCAGGGTGACGGCGGCTTCGCGCAGATGCTGGAAGATGCCGTCCAGATCGTCCGGGACGACGCCCATGACGAAACAGTTGAACAAGGTCACGGCGCGACCAGTGCCGGCGCCGGCGAGGATTCGTCCAGCGGGCAGGAACCGGTAGGCGTCCAGCGTCTCGCGGAACCGGGCCCGCCATCGCGCCCGGGTCTTGGTCGGCTCCGCTTCGGCCAGGGCGGCCGCCACACGGTCCCATGTGGCTTCGACGGTAGCGTCTCCCGTCCCCTCGTGCGGGCGGAAGCGATATTTGCTGTTCCAGATTTCTCCGGCCAAGGGACTGTCGAACGCCATAGCTGCACCCTGTCAAAACGTGGCGCTCAGACTCGGTGATTCCCTGCGGCGTGCGGAACAGGCTGCGGCATGTCGCAGGCGCCGACGAGCGTCAGCATCGCCCTTGACGCCGATCAAGCCGAGCGCGGCCTCAGCGGCCTAGAAGGAGCGAAACCCCAGGCCGGGGCGCAAAAAGGGACCCTTCGCCGCATGGCTCTTCGACATCAATCCATCGCCGCGATCGCCGCCTCTCTTCCGGGCGCTTGCGACGTCCTGCTGCGCCACAAGATCGATTTCTGCTCCAAAGGGGAGGCGACCCTGGCCCTGGCGGCGGAGGCGCGTCGCCTGAATCTCGCTGAGCTCCAAGCCGAACTGTCCGCCACCGCACGCCAGGCCGAGCCCTATCCGACCGAACCCGCAGCGCTGATCGCCCACATCATCGAGCGCTACCACAAGGTCCATCGCCTCGAGTTTCCGGGTCTCATTGACACCGCGCGCCGCGTCGAAGCGACGCATAAGGATCGCTGCGACTGTCCACGCGGCTTGCACGACCTGCTGTCGCGCATGTTCGAGGACCTTGAGGACCATCAGCACAAGGAGGAGGCGATTCTGTTTCCCATCATGCTCAACGGCGGGGAGCCGAGCTTGCACCAGCCCATCGCTCGAATGCTCCAGGATCATGTTGAGTTGATCGATGCCCTCGATCTCATGGCCGATCTAACGGGCGACTTTGCTCCGCCCGCCGACGCCTGTGGCTCCTGGCGCGCGCTCTATGTCGGTTGTCGGAAGCTGGACTCGGACCTGCGGGTCCACGTCCATCTGGAGAACAACCTGCTGTTTCCGCGCTTTTCCTAGGCTTCAGAAGTCCAGAACCGGGACCATGTCGCCGGGGGGCAGGCCTGGCGCGCCTGGGCGCCGGCGGATCAGGAGGTCGGCGCCGGCCAGCGCCTTCTGGGTCGCCGAATCCTGGACCTTGAGCCCGGCGACGCCATCGCCGTCGCGACGCCCCCGTTCAAAGGTCTCGCGGTCGCCGCAAGGCTTGAGGGCTTCGGTCAGGATCATGTCCCGCCAGGCCAGCCGTTCGGCCGGATCGCGGCCCGCCAGGCCCGCGATCAAGGGCGCCAGAAACAGACGCGCCGTGACCATGGCGGATGTCGGATTGCCTGGCAGGCCCATGACCAGTTCGCGACCGGCGCGTCCGAACCAGACCGGCTTGCCTGGCTTCATGGCCACCTTGGAAAAAATCAGGTCCAGGCCGAACCCGGCGAACATCGAACGGGCGTAGTCCTTGTCGCCCACCGAGGCCCCGCCTGTGACCACGACCACGTCGGCCGTATCCAGGGCAAGACGGGCGGCGGCCTTGAGCTGGTCGGGGGCGTCGGCCAGACGACGGCGGTCCAGGACCTGGCCGCCGCTGGCTTCAACCAGAGCGGCGACGCCGAACGACACGCTTTCGGGAATACTGCCGGCTGTCTCCAGAGACTGGCCCGGCGCCGCCAGTTCATCGCCGGTGCTCAGAATGACGATCCGGGGTTGGCGCACGACGGAAAGGGCGGCGACATCGGCGGCGGCGGCGGCCACCAGGGCGCGGTAGCCGAGCCGGGTCCCAGCCGCCAGCAGCACGTCGCCGGCTTCGAAATCAGAACCGGCGGCCCGGATGTGACGTCCTGGTCCCGGCGCCGTCGCAAATAGGGCCAGTTCGCCGTCGCGGCCGACTTCCTCCTGGACCACGACGCGGTCGGCTCCGGTCGGCACAGGGCCTCCCGTGAAGACCCGCACGCAGGTCTTGGACGGCAGGACGGGAAGGTCGCCGCGCCCTGCGAAGGCCACCGAGGCGATCGGCAAGCGCGCCGGCAGGATCGACAGATCGACGTCGCGAACGGCATAGCCGTCCATGGCCGAGACCGCCGTCCGCGGCGCGGCGCCACGCGCCTTGAGATCGGTCGCCAGCACGCGTCCGCTCGCCGCTTCGAGCGCGACGACTTCGGAACCGAGCGGATTCGCCTGGGCTAGGAGGCGGGCCAGGGCCGTATCGAAATCCGTCACGCGGCGCTGTCCTCCTCGACGGTCCAATCGCCCGAGCGTCCGCCGGACTTGGACAAGAGCCTCACCTGGCTGATAATCATGCCGCGGTCGGCGGCCTTCAGCATGTCGTAAAGGGTGAGGCAGGCCACCGAGACGGCGGTCAGGGCCTCCATCTCAACCCCAGTGGAGCCGCTGACACGGGCCTCCGCCGTTACGACAAAGCCGGGAAGATCGTCGTCGACCGCCACCTTCACCGACACCTTGTCTAGGCTCAACGGATGGCACAGCGGGATCAGATCGGCCGTACGTTTGGCGCCCATGATCCCCGCCAGTTCCGCAGTGGTGATGACGGCGCCCTTGGGCGCCTTGTCGTCGCGCACCAGGGCGAGGGTGGCTGGCGCACAGAAGACCCGCCCTTCGGCCACGGCGCGTCGCGCCGTTACAGCCTTGTCTCCGACATCGACCATGTGCACCCGGCCTGCGGCGTCCAGATGGGTGAGGCCGCTCATGGGCAGATGCCCCGGAAGCGCGGAATTTGGCCGACGAGGGAGCAGGGGCGAAAGCGGCTGTCCAGTTCCTCGGCCAACACCAGGTCCCAGGCGTCGCGACAGGCGCCGGTGGAGCCGGGCACGCAAAAGACGAAGGTGTCCTCGGCCTGACCCGCCAGGGCGCGCGACTGCAGCGTCGCCACGCCGACCGTCCCCAGACTGGCCAGGTGGAACACCACGGAAAACCCTTCCAGCTCGCGTCGGAACAGCGGCTTGACGGCTTCCGGGGTCACGTCACGCGGCGAAAAGCCGGTGCCGCCCGTCGTCAGGACGACGTCCACTTCGGGGCCAGAGATCCAGACCTTCAGCTGGTCTCGGATCGCATCGACATCGTCGTGGACGATCGCCTTCCCGGCCAGCCTATGGCCGGCACCGGTCAGCCGTTCGACCAAGAGGCCGCCGGAGGTGTCCGTGGTTTCGTCGCGGGTGTCCGATATGGTCAGAACCGCGATGTTCAGGGGGTGAAACGGCAGAGTTTCATCGATTCTTCCGGCCATCAGGGGGTCTTGTCCTTCCAGCGCGCCAGGGCGGCGCGATCTTCGTCCACGGGCTCGATCCAGCGCGCGCCGGCGGGGCCGGTCTCGCGCTTCCAGAATGCGGCCTCGGTCTTGAGCCTGTCCATCAGATAGTCCGCCGCCTCGAAGGCCGTGCGCCGGTGCGGCGACGCGGTGGCGACGAAAACAATGGTTTCTCCCGGCGTAATCTCGCCGCAGCGATGCGCCACGATCAGGTCCTCGATCTGAAATCGCGCCGCAGCGGCTTCGGCGATGTCGCGCATAGAGCGCTCGGTCATGCCGGGATAATGGTCCAGCGTCAGGGCGGCGACGGTCGATCCGTCCCTGGACGTCCCGCGCGCGAGGCCGGTGAAGGTCACCACTGCGCCGTCGCCCGTCCGACCGGCCAAGAACGCCTCCAGCTCGGCCGCCGGAGACAAGGCGCCGAAGACCAGTCTAACGTCCAAGGCCACCTCATCCCCCCGAAAAGATGGAGAAGAAGGCGATCTCTTGGTCCGGTCGGGCCAGGGCGTCCTCGCCGGCGATGACCTGATCCACCGAGGCGCGCACGTCGGAGCGTATCAGGGCGTCGGCGGCGACCTCGTCCTGATCGGCGAGGCGGCGTCTTATCTCACGTACGGTCAAACCTTCGGCAGGCAGCTCCAGGGCGCCTTCTGTGCCCAGCTTTTCAGCGACGCGGCCAAAATAGAGGATGCGGGTCATGGCTATTCAGTATCCGGCCGTCGAAACGGCTCTGTTGAGGTTGCGCGGCGCGCAGAGGCGGAACCCGGCCCTGGAAGAGAAGACATCAAGCCGCTCCTTCCAATCAATAGCCAGAGCGAATCTTGGGCGAGCGAATGGGGGAGGGACAAGTTGGCTGCTCGGGTCGGCTTCGGCCATCGAGATCGACCCTCCGGCCGATCACTTTGGCGATTTCACGTCCCTTACAACACGCAGCGATAATCAGAATTGTCTTCCGTCAAATGGTGCGCTGACTCTCGTCATGCGGCGGCGGTCGCCAGAGTTCGATTTGCGTTTGATGGGCTGTTCATCGCTAAGGCGGGCCCGATGCCCCGCCGTTCGCTTGACGCTTGATGATATCGAAGATTGAACGGCCTGCTACCCTGACAGCCAACGGTGACCCGGCCAAGTGATCCATCCAGCACCAAAAGGAAACGCCGCCGAAGGCGCGGCGCAGGGTTCGGCAGGCGAGGTCTTCTTTACCTTTCTGAAGTTGGGCCTGACCGCGTTCGGCGGACCGATCGCTCATCTCGGGTATTTTCGCGACGAGATTGTTTTGCGTCGTAAATGGCTCAACGAGGCCGCCTATGCGGACCTTGTGGCGCTTTGTCAGTTCCTGCCCGGACCTGCGTCTAGTCAGGTGGGATTTGCGCTGGGTCTGATGCGGGCGGGCCCCTTAGGCGCCCTGGCGGCCTGGGCCGCATTCACGCTTCCCTCGGCAGCAGCTCTGGTTCTGTTTGCCTATGGCGCACAGTCCTTGGGTGGCCCGATCGCGCTCGCCTTAGTCCATGGGCTCAAGCTCGTCGCCGTCGCTATCGTTGCGCAAGCCGTGGTGGGCATGGCGATGACGCTCACGCCGGACGCTCAGCGGGCAGGCATCGCTGTTGGAGCGACGCTGATTGTATCCTTGGCGGCGGGGGGACTGACACAGGTCGCCGCGATCACCATGGGCGCGATCTTGGGGCTCGTCGTCTGCCGTGGCGCACCCCAGGCTCCCGTTCAGCCGCTTCCCTTTCCTGTCAGCCGGCGGGCCGGCGCTGCGGCTCTGTTGGTCTTCGGCGTCTTGCTGTTGGGCTTGCCTTTCCTCGTCATCGCCACGGATTCTCACGGCTGGGCGCTTTTCGAAGCCTTCTATCGCTCAGGAGCAATGGTGTTTGGCGGTGGCCATGTCGTCTTGCCCTTGCTGCAGGCCGGCGTCGTGGGACCGGGCTGGGTTGGCGAAGACGTCTTCCTTGCCGGCTATGGCGCCGCGCAGGCCGTGCCGGGACCGCTTTTCACCTTCTCCGCCTATCTGGGTTTTATAGGTGCCCCTGCGCCCAACGGCCTGGGCGGCGCGTTCATCGCCTTGATTGGCGTCTTCCTGCCCGGTCTCTTAATTTTGGTCGGCGTGGTCCCTTTCTGGGGCGGCGTGCGGACGCGGCCCGCCGCGCAAGCCGCACTGCGAGGGGCCAACGCCGCCGTCGTGGGTATTCTTGCGGCGGCGCTCTATGATCCGGTTTGGGAGAGCGCGGTCCTATCGCCTATCGATTTGACCTTGGCTGCTGCTGGCTTCGTTCTGCTCGTTCCCTTTCGGACGCCGCCCTGGCTCGTCGTCTTGAGCCTTGTCGCTTCCAGCATGGCGGTCTCTCTCGTCGTCGGCTGAAGCCGAAGCCCTCCAATCCAATTAGCCGACCGGACGGCCATGGCTGGGTGGCGGCGTCTTGGGGAGGGCGGCTGGATCTGAAGTGGACAGTCTCAGCCCCGCGTCCGCCCACGCAAGCAATTCATTCTCCGCATAGACCACTCGACCGCCCAGTTTTCTGTACCGGGGGCCTGTGCCACAGGTCCTATGCTTCTCCAGCGTTCTGCCGGACAAGCCAAGCAGTCGGCCAGCTTCCGGCGTCCTCAGAAATCGGCCTGGAACGCGTGTTGTTTCTTCCATGACGCAGATCCTCGATCAGTTTGGACCTGTGAGTCTCCAAACAGGATCGAGAAGACTAAATACCGATCCCTACGGTCGGAGGTTCTCGGTCCTGAAGCGGTCGGGCGGGTTGGGTCCTGCCTTAATGACGAGTCTCGTCATCATGACGGAGCATAGATTCAATCTATCGTCAGAGAACGGCTTGCGACCTTCCGGATCGGCTTTCAAAGACCTCGAAATCGACCGTTTTTTTCACCGTTTTTCTCTGGCCGAGAAACGGTGGCCCGGGAGGTTGGGTAAAAATGTTCAATGAAATCAATAAGACGATGGTGGGTGATGTAGGGTTCGAACCTACGACCCGCTGATTAAGAGTCAGCTGCTCTACCAACTGAGCTAATCACCCGACCGGTCGTCTTCGTCTTCGGGGGCGAGAGGCCTTGCCGAAGGGCGCTCCTACTACCCAGCCCTTGGGGGGTTGGCAAGCGCTTTCGCAAACTTTCTTTGACGGGCATGGTCCGCACGGAATCGGTCGCGTGGGGCGGCGGGGGAGCAAGCATCATGGCCTTCTGGAACCGGCGTCGTTCGATCGACGTCATGACGGCGCCGCACGACGGACCACGCCTGAAGCCGACGCTCAGCTGGCCGCACCTGCTGGCCCTGGGCGTGGGCGCCATCGTCGGCACCGGCATTCTGACCCTGATCGGGGTCGGGGCGGGGCTGGCGGGGCCGGCGGTGCTGATCAGTTTCGGCCTGGCCGGCCTGGTCTGCGCCTGCGCCGCCCTGGCCTATGCCGAACTGTCGACCATGATGCCGGCGGCGGGCAGCGCCTATACCTATTCCTACGCCGTCCTGGGCGAGATGATCGCCTGGGTGGTGGGCTGGAGTCTGATCCTGGAATATTCGCTGGTGGTCAGCGCCGTGGCGGTGGGCTGGTCCGGTTACGCCGTCGGCTTCCTCAGCGGTCTGGGCGTCGATCTGCCGGCCGCCCTGGTCGCCGGGCCCCACGCCGGCGGGATCATCAACCTGCCGGCCGTGGCCATCATCGGGGTGGTGACGGGCCTGCTGCTGCTGGGCACCAAGGAGAGCGCGACGCTGAACGCCGTGCTGGTGGTGATCAAGATCGCCGCCCTGGTGGTCTTTGTCGCCATCGCCCTGCCGGCCTTCAAGCCCGAGAACTTCACCCCCTTCATGCCCAACGGCTTCGGCGCCCCCTTCGTCCAGACCGGGGTGATGGCGGCGGCGGCCATCATCTTCTTCGCCTTCTATGGGTTCGACGCCATTTCGACGGCGGCCGAGGAGACCAAGAAGCCCGAGCGCGACCTGGCCATCGGCATCGTCGGCTCCATGCTGGTCTGCACGGCCCTGTATCTGGTGGTCGCGGCCGCCGCCATCGGCGCCCGGCCGGTGGCGGATTTCGCCGACAGCCCCGAGCCCCTGGCCCTGATCCTGCGCCAGATGGGGCAGGGGACGGCGGCCCAGTGGATCGCGGCGGCGGCGGTGATCGCGCTTCCGACCGTGCTGCTGGCCTTCCTGTTCGGCCAGAGCCGCATCTTCCTGGGCATGGCGCGCGACGGCCTGCTGCCGCGCCGCCTGGCCA
The DNA here is from genome assembly GCF_058809375.1 of Brevundimonas sp. GW821-FHT10E09. Classification (NCBI taxonomy): domain Bacteria; kingdom Pseudomonadati; phylum Pseudomonadota; class Alphaproteobacteria; order Caulobacterales; family Caulobacteraceae; genus Brevundimonas; species Brevundimonas sp. GW821-FHT10E09. The sequence continues at coordinate 62,785 of NZ_JBXASO010000016.1, forward strand.
AGGTGTCGGCGCGCGGCGTGCCGGCGGTGGTGACGGTCTTTACGGCTGTGGTGGTGGCGATCCTGGCCGGCCTGCTGCCGCTGGACGAACTGGCCTCCCTGGCCAATGCGGGCACCCTGGCGGCCTTCTGTTCGGTGGGAGTGTGCCTGGTCGTGCTGCGGATTCGCGAGCCGAATCGCAAACGGGTGTTCAAGGCGCCGCTGTGGCCCCTGGTCGGCGCGATCAGCGTGATCGGCTGCATCGTCTTCTTCCTGAGTCTGAAGCCCGTCACCCAGGTGGGCTTCGTCGTCTGGAACCTGATCGGCGTGGCCATCTATCTGCTGTGGTCGTCGAAGAACTCGCGCCTGGCCAAGGGTGAGGAAGAGGCCGCCTGATGGCGCGCCGCGATCTGACCGGCGCCGTCGACTTCAGCGTGCTTGAGGCCATGACCGGCGGCGACGCGTCGATTTCGGAAGAGGTGCTGGGCCTGTTCGTCGAACAGGCCGCCCTCTGGTCTGTGCTGCTGAACCCCAAGGCCGACGGCTGGCGCGACGGGGTGCACACCATTCGGGGCGCGGCGGCAGGGATCGGGGCCGGCGACCTGGCGTCGATCTGCGCCGAGGCGGAAGCGGCGGAACAGACCCTGGCGGCGCCGGCGCTGGACCGGGTCAAGACGGCGCTGGATGTCGCCCTGGCCGACGTGGCCGCCTATCGCCACGAGCTGATGCTGCGAGGGCTGCGAGGCTAGTCGAGGTCCTGGGCGGAATGTCTGATGTCGAGTATCACCACCATGTCTCCCACTACGCGGTAACGCAGCAAATAGGGTGGGACATGCGTCAACTGGCGGCGACCGCCGCCTATCGGCGCTCCACGTTCGGGGAAATCAGCCAGACTATCGCCGGCGGCCTTGAGCCGACTTGCTATGCGCTGACTGGCCAGCGGGTTGAAGTGGGAAATATAGGCTTGGATCGACCGGAGGCTCCGAAGGGACCTGATCGTCCAAACCACCCTAGTCATCCAGGCCCCAAGACTCCGGCGGCGGGCCTTCCTCAGGTGTGCCCCAGGTCAGAAGCCACTTTGCGACCTCTTCATGCGGGACGACCCGGCCGGCCGCGAAATCGGCCTCCGCCTCTTCCAGGGATCGGGCGTCCGCCTCGGGGTCAGGCTGGCTGAAGACAGAAGGTTCCTGATGCGCCATGTCAGGAGAATACCACTGTAAGGCGTTAGCTCCGAGTCCGGTCGTAGACCGCGAACTCGTGGGCGATGCAGCGGTCGATCAGCAGGCGCCAGACCGGCTCGGCGATCTCGGGCGCCAGGTGGTGGGTTTCGGCGGCGGTCAGGACCTTGGCCACGACGTCGTCGATGCGGGCCTGGTCGAAGACGGCGTCGCGGTCGGGCTTGATGCGGGCGGCCGCCTCCATATAGCGCTGGCGTTCGGCCAGCAGGGCGACCAGGGCGCGGTCCAGGGCGTCGACGCCCTGGCGGACCTCGGCCATCGACTGGCATTCGGCGGGATCGACGCGGGCGTCGACGGCGACAAGGGCAGGGTGGTGCATGGCCCCGGCTTTCGCCGGGATGGGCGGACTTTTCAACCCCTAGCCGACGAAGGCGCGTTCCAGCACATAGTCGGCAGGCTCGGCGTTGGAGCCTTCCTTGAGCCCATAGGTCTCCAGCAGTTCGCCCGCTTCCTTGATCATGGCCATTGAGCCGCACAGCATGGCGCGGTCGCGGGCGGGGTCGAAGCCTTCGGGCAGGCCCAGGTCGCGGAAGAAGTCGCCCGACTTGATGCGGTCGGTGATCCGGCCGGGGGTCACGAATTCCTCGCGCGTGACCGTCGGATAATAGGTCAGCTGCGCCCTGGCCTCGTCGCCGATCAAGGGATCGTCGTGGATCTCGCGGGTGAAGAAGTCGCGGTAAGCTAGGTCGGCGACGCTGCGCACCGTGTGGATCACATAGACATGGCCGAAGCGGGAATAGGTCTCCGGATCGCGCGCCACGCTCAGCCAGGGGGCCAGGCCCGTGCCCGTGCCGATCAGGAACAGCCGCTCGCCGCCGGTCAGGGCGTCCAGGACCAGGGTGCCGGTGGGCTTCTTGCCCATCAGCACTGTGTCCCCGGCCACGATCTTCTGCAGCCGCGAGGTCAGGGGACCGTCGGCGACCTTGATCGAGAAGAACTCCAGCTCCTCGGCCCAGCAGGGGCTGGCGATGGAATAGGCGCGCAGCACCGGCTTGCCGCCGTCTTCGCCCGGCAGGCCGATCATCACGAACTCGCCCGAACGGAAGCGGAAGTCCTCGGGCCGTTTCACGCCGAAGCTGAACAGGCTGTCGGTCCAGTGGCGGACCCACAGAACCTCCAGTTCGTTGAACGGGCTGGCTTTGACGGGAGCGGGGGAGAGGGCGGCGTCGGTCATCGTACGCCTCTCTAATCTGAGACCCGCTCGCAGGGAAGGAAAAGCCATCGTCCCAACGGCGACTTTTCCTCGTGACGGCTTGCAGAAGCGCCGCTAGCGTCGCCGACCATGCGCACAATTCTTCTCGCCTCGACCATCCTCCTCTCGGCCGGTTCAGCGGTCGCCCAGGAGTCGCCCTCCAATATCCTGACGCCCGAGCGGGTCTTCTCCAGCCCCAGCCTGAACGGCCCGGTGGCCAAGGGGGTCAGCCTGTCGCCCGACGGCCAGCTGGTGGCCTTCCTGCGCTCTCGCGAGGACAATGTGGACGTCCAGGACCTGTGGGCCGCCCCGACCGGCGAGGGCGAACCATACAAGCTGATCGACGCCCGCGCCCTGGTCCCCGACGCCGGCGAACTGTCCGAGGCAGAAAAGGCCCGGCGCGAGCGGATGCGGATCAGCGCCCGTGGCGTGGTCGACTATTCCTGGGACCAGCAGGGCCGCTACATCCTGGCGCCGCTGGAAGGCGACATCTTCCTGGCCAGCCGCGCCGACGGCAAGGTGCGCCGCCTGACCGAGACCGCCGCCGACGAGATCGACGCCAAGGTCTCGCCCAAGGGCAATTATGTCTCCTGGGTCCGCGACCAGAACCTGGTCATCTATGATCTGGCGACCGGCCAGGAGACCCCGATCACCGACGACGGCGCAGGCCTGATCGCCTGGGCCACGGCCGAGTTCATCGCCCAAGAAGAGATGGACCGCGACACCGGCTATTGGTGGAGCCCCGATGAACGCTACATCGCCCTGACCCGTGTGGACGAAAGCCCGGTGGACATCGTGCCGCGCTTCGAGATCACCGGCGCCGGCGCCACCATGGTCGAGCAGCGCTATCCCCGCGCCGGCCGCCCCAACGCCCTGGTCGAACTCTATGTCCGGGATCAGCAGACCGGCGCACGGGTCAAGGTGGACCTGGGGTCCAACACCGACATCTATCTGGCGCGGGTCGACTGGGCCGACGACGGCAAGACCCTGTACGTCCAGCGCCAGTCGCGCGACCAGAAGACGCTGGATCTGCTCAGCGTCGATCCGGCCACCGGCGCCTCTCGCGTGATCCTCAGCCAGAAGGCCCAGGCCTGGGTCGATCTGAACAACGACTTCCATGTCCTGGCGGACGGCCGTTTCATCTGGTCGAACGAGGACAGCGGCTGGCGCCACCTGTATCTGTACGACCGTAACGGCCGTCAGCTACGCGCCATCACGCGGGGCGACTATCCGGTCAAACATCTGGACGGCGTCAACGAACAGACCGGCGAGGTCTATTTCACCGCCTCGATGCGCGACGGCAAGGAACTGCCGATCGAACAGCAGATGTTCCGCGCCAGCCTGAACCGCACCGTCGATCCGGTGGCGGTGACCCCGGCCGGCGGCTGGTGGAACGTGTCGGTCAACGGGCCGGCGACGGCCTATGTCGGCAACTATTCCGATCCGAAGACCCCGCCCCAGTCGGCCCTGTACCGGATCGACGGCACGCGCGTGCGCTGGATCGAGGAGAACAGGCTCGACGCTGACCACGCCTTCGCCCCCTATGTCTCGCGGCTGCGCACGCCCGAGTTCGGCACGATCCAGAGCCACGGCGAAACCCTGGTCTGGCGCATGACCACCCCGCCGGACTTCGATCCGTCGAAGAAATATCCGGTGGTGATGCAGGTCTATGGCGGCCCCGGCACCGGCGCGGGCGTGCAGAAGAGCTGGCAGCCCCTGACCAACCAACTGCTGACCGAGGCCGGCTATATCGTCTTCCGCGTCGATAACCGCGGCGAGGGCGACCGGTCCCAGGCCTTCGAAACCAGCCTCTATCGCCGCCTGGGTCTTCCTGCGGTCGAGGATCAGGCCTTGGCCGCCAAATGGTTGAAGACGCTGCCCTATGTCGATCCTGACCATATCGCGGTCATGGGCTGGAGCTTCGGCGGCTTCCTCAGCCTGCTGACCCTGACCGACAAGGATGCGGACCTGGCGGCCGCCCTGGCGGGCGCGGCGCCGACGGAATGGAGCCTCTACGACACCCATTATACCGAACGCTACATGTCCACGCCGCAGGACAATCCGGACGGCTATGCGGCCACCGACGTCCTGCCGCGCCTCGACGACCTGACCGGCCGGCTGCTGATCCTGCACGGCATGGCCGACGACAATGTCATCTTCGGCAACGCCACCCGCGTGATCGACGCCCTTCAGGCCAAGAGCACGCCGTTCGAGATGATGCTCTATCCCGGCCAAAGACACGGCGTCCGCGGCGAACCGAGGCAACTTCAGCAATGGCGCACCTATCTCGACTTCCTGGACCGCACGATCGGCAAGCGGGCGGAACCGGCCGCCGACTGATCCTCGCGGCTGCGGTCGCGCTGTCCCTGGCGGGATGCGCGGCCGGGGCGGGCGGTCAGGCCGGGGAATATCCGTCCGCCGCAGCGGTGGTTGTGGCCGGCCGCCTGAACGACAGCGCCCACGCCGTCCTGCGCTGGAGCGACTCTTCGCCGACCGGCCGCGGCGTGTCCGCCGTGTCCGGAATGCCGATCCTGCTGAAGGACAATATCGAGACGACGGACATGCCGACCACGGCCGGGTCTCTGGCTCTGGCGAACAATGCGCCGGGCCGCGACGCGCCCCTGGTCGCCCGTCTGCGCGCCGGTGGCGCGGTCATCGTCGGCAAGACCAATCTGTCGGAATGGGCCAATATCCGCTCGTCGGACTCGATCAGCGGCTGGAGCGCGGTCGGCGGCCAGACCCTGAACCCCTATGATCCCGCCCGCACCCCCTGCGGCTCCTCGTCCGGCAGCGGTGCGGCGGTGGCCCTGGGCCTGACGCCTGCGGCCATAGGCACCGAGACGGACGGCTCCATCACCTGTCCGGCCTCGGTCAACGGGATCGTCGGGTTCAAGCCCACGGTCGGCCTGGTCTCGCGCACCCACATCGTGCCGATCAGCCATTCCCAGGACACCGCAGGCCCGATGGCGGCGACCGTTCGCGACGCCGCGCGGGTGCTGACCGTCATCGCCGGTTCGGACCCTGCCGACGCCGCCACGGTCGAGGCGGATGCGCGCAAGACCGACTATGTCGCCGCCCTGGACGCCGGATCGCTGCGCGGCGCGCGCATCGGGGTGATGCGGTTCCTGCAGGGCTATTCGCCGGAGACCCAGGCGGTGTTCGAACAGAACCTGCAGGCCCTGCGCGACGCCGGCGCCGTCCTGGTCGATCTGCCTGAGGGGCCTGACGGCCGCACCCTGGGCGAGGCCGAGTTCAAGGTGCTTCTGTACGAACTGAAGCACGATCTGAACGCCTATCTGGCCTCGACCGACCCGACCCAGGTCAGGACACGCACCCTGGCCGAGGTCATCGCCTTCAACGCCGCCGAGCCGCGCGAGACCGTGCTGTTCGGCCAGGACGTCTTCGAACAGGCCCAGGCCATGGGCGGACTGGACGACCCCGACTATATCCAGGCCCGCGCCACCTCGCTGCGACTTGCGGGAGAAGAAGGCATCGACCGGCTGATGCGGGCGCACAGCCTGTCCGCCCTGGTCGCCCCCACCACCTCGCGCGCCTGGACCAATGACCCCAAGGACGACGACGACATGCAGGGCGCCGCCAGCCGTCTGGCCGCCGTCGCCGGCTATCCCCACCTGACCGTGCCGATGGGGTTTGATCAGAATATGCCCGTAGGTCTCAGCTTTATCGGTGGAAAATGGGATGACGCGCGCATCCTTTCCCTCGGTTACGCCTTCGAAAAGGCGATGCAGGCGCGGCGGCCGCCGCCTGTGTCCCGGCCCTGACATCGGGCGGTCGCGGCCGCTGGAAATGCGGCATGAGCGACCTGATCGCCAATATCGTCGGCTCGGCCGCAGCGGTCTGCTCCGTGACCAGTTTCGCGCCCCAGGCGATCAAGATCTGGAAGGAACGCGACGCCTCCTCGGTCAGTCTGAAGACCTATTCCCTGACCGTGACCTGTTTCGCCCTGTGGGTCGTCTACGGCGTCATGACCCAGGCCTGGCCGGTGACCATCGCCAACTCATGCGCCCTGGTCATGGCTTCGGGGGTCCTGGCGATGAAATGGCGCTTCCGGAACGGCGATCCCGAAGCGTGACGGTTTGATCCGGATCAAGGCGAACCCTGTCTGACGGCGCAATCGTGGGCGGAGGAGATTTCTCATGCCCCAGGACGCAGTCCCGTTCGTCGCCGCTATCGTCGCGGCCTTCGTCTTCTTCATGGCCGCGCTGGCCTTGGCCGGCCTGTATTCGCGCTCGTCCGACGACAAGTGACGACAGCTTTACCCGACGTGATCTTGGCGCCCTGCGCGATGCGGGTTACGGCATGTGTTCCAACGTCCAAGGGAGACGCCTCCAATGCCTGATCTCGCACAAGTCACAGAACACATCCGCGGCGCCGTCGGCGACAACTCCGGCCTCGGCAAGACCGTGAAGCTCGACCTCGGCGACGAGGGCAAGATCTTCATCGACGGCGCCTCGGTGCCGAACACCGTCACCAACGAAGACAAGCCCGCCGACGCCACCGTCTCGATGAAATGGGATGACTTCATGGCCCTGTCGGAAGGCAAGCTGGATCCGATGATGGCCTTCATGCAGGGCAAGCTGAAGATCGCCGGCGACATGATGATCGCCCAGAAACTGGCCCCGCTGCTGAAGCGCTGATGGCAGGCTGAGCAACAGTTGATTGCGGCGCGGCTCCCCTCGGGGCCGCGCCGTTTTCGTCTTCAGCGCCCGTCAGAGACGCGAACGAAAAACGAGGAAACGACATGGACTTCAGACATTCCGACCGCGCCCTGGACTGGCACGCCCGCGTGCGCCGTTTCCTCGATGAACAGGTCATCCCGCGCGAGGCCGAATATTTCGCCCAGGTGCGCGAGAACCCGAACCGCCAGCCGCCGGCCATGGAGGCGATGAAGGCCGCCGCGCGCGAGGCGGGCCTGTGGAACATGTTCCTGCCGGGCGAGCATGGCGCCGGCCTGACCAACCTCGACTACGCGCCTCTGGCCGAGATGATGGGCGCCCATCTGTGGTCGTCGGAGGTGTTCAACTGCAACGCCCCCGACACCGGCAATATGGAAGTCCTGCACATGTACGGCGACGCCGCCCAGCAGGACCGCTGGCTGAAGCCGCTGATGGCCGGCGAGATCCGCTCTGCCTTCCTGATGACCGAGCCAGAGGTCGCCTCGTCCGACGCCACCAATATCCAGACCCGGATCGAGCGCGACGGCGACCACTATGTCATCAACGGCCGCAAATGGTGGTCGACCAATATGGCCCATCCGAACGTCGCCGTGACCATCGTCATGGGCAAGACCGACCCGGACGCCGCGACCCACGCCCAGCAGTCCCAGATCATCGTCCCCGTCGACACGCCCGGCTTCCGCGTCGAGCGGATGCTGTCGGTCTTCGGTTATGACGAACGCCCCATCGGCCACGCCGAGGTGGTGCTGGAGAACGTCCGCGTCCCCGCCTCGAACCTGATCGCCGGCGAGGGCCGGGGGTTCGAGATCGCCCAGGGTCGGCTTGGCCCCGGCCGGATCCACCACTGCATGCGCGTGATCGGCGCGGCCGAGCGGGCGCTGGAGCTGATGGTGAAGCGCCTTTTGAACCGCACCGCCTTCAGGAAACAGCTGGCCGAACATTCGGTCTGGGAGCAGCGGGTCGCCGACGCCCGCACCAATATCGAGATGTGCCGCCTGCTGGTGCTGAAGGCCGCCTGGATGATGGACGAGGCGGGGGCCAAGAACGCCCGCTCCGAAATCGCCCAGATCAAGGTCGCCGCCCCCCGCATGGCGCTTCAGGTCATCGACGACGCCATCCAGGCCTTCGGCGGCGCCGGCGTCTCGGGCGACACGCCCCTGGCCGAACTCTATGCGACGGTGCGCACCCTGCGGATCGCCGACGGCCCCGACGAGGTCCACAACCGCAGCATCGCCCGGCTGGAATACGCCAAACACGGCGGCAAGCCGGTGCGTTGAATTCACCGTTACGCTTCCTAGATCAGGGGAACTCCGGCTGAGGCGTGACGTTCGTTCTGCTTGGACGACGCGACGCCCGCCGGGGCTTCGGGGCTGAGGCGGGACGGAACGGCTGACATGAATGCTCGCTTCGAGCCCGATACGCGGGCGGCGTCGGATGTGGCGCGTTTCAGGGAGACCCGGGCCGCCATGCCCGCCCTGGCCGACGGCCTTTCGCCCGAGGACCTGTCGGCCCAGTCCATGCCGGATTGCAGTCCCGGCAAATGGCATCTGGCCCACACCAGCTGGTTCTTCGAGGCGATGATCCTGTCGGCCGATCCGGACTACCAGCCGGTCGATCCGCGCTTCCAGCAACTGTTCAACTCCTACTACGAAGCCCTGGGCGAGAGGGTGCCCCGGCCCCAGCGCGGCCTGATGACCCGCCCCTCGGTGGACGAGGTCCTGGCCTATCGGCGCGAAATCGACCGGCGCATGGCCGCCTGGCTGGCCTCGGGGCCGTCCAGCGGTCAGCAACTCTATCTGTTCGAGCTGGGCCTCCACCACGACCAGCAGCATCAGGAGTTGTTCCTGATGGACCTGCTGAACCTGATGTCCCGCTCGCCGCTGGACCCGGCCGCCTATGGGGTCGAGCCGCGTCAGGCGCCGCTGGAGGCCCCGCGCGGCGGCGTCGTCGCCTTCGACGGCGGCCTGGTCTCGATCGGTCACGACGGCGCCGGTTTCGCCTTCGACAACGAGGGCCCGTCGCACCGGGTCTGGCTGGAGCCCTTCGCCCTGGCCGCCGACCTCGTGACCAACGGCGACTGGCTGGGTTTCATCGCCGACGGCGGCTACGCCCGACCCGAGCTGTGGCTGTCCGACGGCTGGGCCACGGTCAAGGCCGAGGCCTGGACCGCGCCCCTCTACTGGCGCCGCGACGGCGACGACTGGAGCATCATGAGCCTGACCGGCCGCGTTCCCGTCGACCCCGCCGCCCCGGTGCGTCATGTCAGCTTCTACGAGGCCGACGCCTACGCCCGCTGGGCCGGCAAACGCCTGCCGTCCGAGGCCGAGTGGGAGCACGCCGCCACCACGGCCTCCGACGCCTTCTCCAACCTGTCGGGCGAGGTCTGGCAGTGGACGTCCAGCGCCTACGCCCCATACCCCGGCTTCCAGCCGACGCCGGGCACGGCGGCCGAGTACAATGGCAAGTTCATGGCCAATCAGATGGTGCTGCGCGGCGGCGCCTTCGCCACGCCCCCCGGCCATGCCCGCATCACCTATCGCAACTTCTTCTACCCCCAACAGAGGTGGGCCTTCATGGGTCTGAGACTGGCCGAAGACGCCCCGCACGAGCGCAAGGTTTCCCCCGAGGACGACACCCAGACCGCCGCATTCCGGCGTGACCTGGTCCAGGGCCTGTCGCGCGGCCAGAAGGCCGTGCCGCCCAAATGGTTCTATGACGCCGAGGGCTCGCGCCTGTTTGAGGACATCACCGCCCTGCCGGAATATTATCCGACCCGTCAGGAGACGGCCCTGCTGCGCGACCGCGCCGCCGCCCTGACCGCCGACTTCGGCCCAGACGCCGTCCTGGTCGAGTTCGGATCGGGGGCCAGCGAAAAGACCCGTCTCCTGCTGGACGCCGCGCCCGACCTCGGCGCCTATGTGCCGCTGGACATCAGCGAGTCAGCCCTGCTGGACGCCGCCGCCCGCATCCGCGCCGACTATCCCCGCCTGCGGGTCCAGCCGGTCCCGGGCGACTTCGAACATCTCGCGCCCCTGCCGGACGATTTGCCGCACGGCCGGCGCATCGGTTTCTTCCCCGGCTCCACCATCGGCAATCTGGAGCCCGAGGAGGCGGTGCGGTTCCTGGCCTCGGCGCGCCGGATGCTGGGGGAGGGGGCGCTGTTCATTCTGGGCGTCGATCTGGTCAAGGATCCCGCGACCCTGGTCGCCGCCTATGACGACAGTCAGGGCGTCACCGCCGCGTTCAACCTGAATCTCCTGGCCCGCGCCAACGCCGAACTGGGCGCCGATTTCGACCTCGGCGCCTTCGCCCACCGCGCCGTCTGGAACCCGGATCAGTCGCGCATGGAGATGCACCTCCAGGCCGCGCGCCAAACCGCCGCCCGCGTGGGCGACAGCGTCTTCACCTTCATGGCCGGAGAGACCCTCCACACCGAAAGCTCGCGCAAGTTCACGCAGGATTCGGTCGCCGCACTGGCCAAGGAGTCCGGCTGGTCCATGGCCGGTTTCGAGGTTTCGCCCGAACCCAGCGTGGCCCTGGCCTTGTTGCGAGGTTGAGACCCTGTGGGGGCGTAACGCCCCGCACCCGTCAACTCGGCGAGCGTTGACCCAGGACGACAGTTTCCTGCAGTCGCGATCTGAAGGTCGGCTTTCTGACGGCGGGTCTATTTCGGTTTGCGACCCATTGCGGACATTCAGACTTCGGGCGATGTTTGGTCATGAACGTAAAAGCGTTGTTCTTGTGTGGATTGCTCGCGTGCGCAGTCGGGTGTTCAGACCCCGAACAGAAGGACACCGCTGTTTCGCCGAGATCAGCGAATTCCGAGGACGACATCACTTCGTATATTCAGCAGAGGGTGTCCCATCTGGCCTACGCATACCCTGAAGCTCGGGTGGCCGGGCTTCGCTTCAGTGCAGGCCGAACGACAGTGTGCGGGCTTCTCCTATATCCCGGGGAACAGCCGCGACTTTTTATCTCCACCGACCTGGACCCAACAGATGTTGAGGGACGAGCAGTTGCGATGCCCTTCCTGACTGCAAAGGGTGACTGGCGTCGTCGGTCGAAGGCCAGACTGCGTTTAGAGGCTCTTCACGCAGAGCAATGTGAGCGACTGGGATTGATGCCAGACGGCTTCACTGTCGGTGCGGGCTACGACCGATAGCCACCCTAAACGGCAATTCGGAACGTCAGCTTCGGGGCGATCAGCCCAATGTCCGGTTCTTGGCAGGATGCCAACTTCGCAATTCGACCCTAATCAGGCATTGGCTCCTCATCCTCGTCGGGAGGAATGTCGAAGAAATCGATATATCTTCCTTCAATGGCGCCCCCTTGTCTCGGAGTGCCGGCTTTATCGATGGCACCTCGCCATGCGCCACTTTGGTATTCACTGGGAATGGGGTCGATGTTTGGATCAATCCCTAGAGCTTCCAACTCATCAAACCAGCGATCACGTTGAGATGGCGGAAGCCGTTCGCCGCACCAAGGACAAAAGAACAACTGCTGCTTGGCTCCGCCTGCCGGCGTCCAGTAGACGTCGAAGCGTGGATCGTAGCGAACCATCCCCCAGTCATTCTGCGGGTGATCTGCCATATGGCCGCGAGGGCAACTTGAATCTTCTTCCATGCCACTGTTTATCCGGGCCAGTGGGCAGATAGGAAGCGTACGCTTTCGATCCCCAGCGGCCGTCGGCCGCGAGTGCTTGCCGGCCTCGAGACGAACGTCCGCTTTCGGCGGTCAAGCCCAGGACTGAAATCGACCCCTTGCGGCCACCCAAGCGATGTTCGACACATAGGGGTCTTCACCCGCCGCCAGCAAACGACGCTGCAAATCGAACAGAACCTCGGTGGCGTAAGGGTCGCCCCGCATCAAGCGTTTCGCGTCCTCTGATGTGACTTCGTCTTCACGCAGCAGCACCATATGAGTCCCTGCGTCATATCGGACGTAATAGCGATCATCGCGCTTTATGAGCACAACGCCGTCTTCATCGAAAAGAGTTGTTGTCATCCCTCAAGCTTAGCTCGCGCGCTGCCTGATGTCTGCTTCCCATCTGTGGACGCCCCCTTCAGCGCAAGAGTGATTTTCGGGAATTTCTGACACGTAGTCGGATGCTGCCATCTG
>NZ_JBXASO010000017.1:0-74707 GCF_058809375.1 Brevundimonas sp. GW821-FHT10E09
CGTCCATCCCGAACCTCAAAAGGGGGTCCCTATTGCACGCCGATAGGGGGTCCCTTTTAGACGCCGATTGACAGCCGACGAGCCGGTGCGGCGCCGTCAGACGACCGCGCCCGCCGCCCTGTCGGCGCCGCAACAGGCGCGCCCCGACGTCGCGGCGCTGGAGGACATCGTCGTCACCGCGCGGCGGATGGAAGAGCGGATCATCGACGTGCCGGTGGCGGTCTCGGCCTTCTCGGCCGAACAGCTGGACGAGCGCAAGATCGAGGGCGGGGCCGAACTGCTGCGCGTGGTGCCCAACGTCAACTTCTCCAAGGACAATTTCACCGGCTATAATTTCTCCATCCGCGGCATCGGGGCCAAGGTGCTGGCCACCACCGCCGATCCGGGCGTGGCCGTGTCGTTCAACAACACCGCCCTGCTCAGAAACCGCCTGTTCGAGCAGGAGTATTTCGACGTCCAGCGGCTCGAGGTGCTGCGCGGGCCGCAGGGCACCCTGTACGGCCGCAACGCCACCGCCGGGGTCGTGAATCTGCCCCCCAACCTGCCCGAACTGGAGCAGTTCTCGATGGACGCCCAGTGGGAGGTCGGCAACCACGACAGCCGTCGCGCCAGGGGCATGATCAACATTCCGGTGGGCGACACCCTGGCGGTCCGCGGCGCCTTCGCCGTGACCCAGCGAGACGGCTTCGACTACAACACCGTCACCGACCAAAACGTCAACGGCCGCGACCTGTGGTCGACGCGCGTGGGCGTGCTGTGGGAACCGACCGAGAACTTCCGCGCCAACTTCCTGTGGGAGCGGTTCCGCGAGGATGATGACCGCGCCCGCACCGGCAAGATGCTGTGCACGCGTGGGGAAACGCCGGAGAGCCTGGCCTGGACGGCTCCGGACGGCACGGCCCAAACCACGCCGATCTTCTCCTACTGGAGCAGCACGACTCTGACTGCCGGCTGCACGCCGTCATCGCTTTATGATGACAAGGCTTTTGGCGTGCCGGACGGTCGCGGCTTCCCGCTGACCGCCGCCATCATCAACTTCACCGGCGTGTTCGTGAACCCGGTCTGGACCGGCGGCGGCCGCCCGCCGAGGGGATATACCAGCTCTGCATCCAACGGTTGGGACGGGACCTATCTGTTGCCGCTGTATGTCGACCCGTTCGGCGTCGAGGGCAATCGTCAGTCACCTGACCTGCGCACCATCTCGACGGGATACGATCCGAAGTTCCAGGCCGAGAACGACATCTTCCAGCTCAATCTGGAATGGGACCTGACGCCGGGCCTGACCCTGCATTCCCAGACGCTGTACATGGAGGATTCCTACTCTGGCTTCCAGGACTTTTTCCGCACCTACGCCACGGGCCAGATGTACCGGTATGAGACCCCGGGCCTGGTTCATGGCCTGCCCCGGACGGTCGCCCCGACCTGGGCGCCGTGGATCGGCGAATCCTCGGCCGAGGTGGGGACGGTCTACTCCATGGCCTGGACCGGTCAGGGTATCTGCGGGCCGCTGCCCGACTGCGGGATCCCCTCCGGCGGCGTCTTCCTGGATCCGCAACTGGGCGCCACCGACCGTTTCATGGCCCTGGACCTGAGCCAGGCCGAAAGCACCCAATGGTCGCAGGAATTCCGCTTGCAGTCCGACTGGGATGGGCCGTTCAACTTCAACCTCGGCGCCAACTGGTTGAGGTACAAGACGGAAGAGAACTACTGGGTCTTCTCGAACGTCTTTTCCATGATGGCGGTCCAGCAGAACGGCGGCAGCCCCGTCACATCGGGCAATTTCGACCGGTACTGCAATCTTACGCCCCAGGGCCAGGCGGGCGTCGACGCAGGGACGCTGGATCCTCATACCTGCGCCTATATCGACAACACGCCCCTGAACGACATCATCAACGGTCAGGGCGGAGACGGCCACAACTACATCCGCAGCACCAGCATCAGCCAGACCGAGTCCTGGGCCGTGTTCGGCGAGGGCTACTGGAGCGTGCGTGACGACCTGCGGCTGACCCTGGGCCTGCGCTTCACCGACGACACCAAGACCATCACCCCCGTGCCGACGCAGTTGCTGGCGTCGACGCCCCACGTCTACAAACCCGATGCCACCGGCCTAGTTGGGCGTGGCTATCCCCGCTATCCGGATGAGGAGATGCACTGGGGCGAATGGACCGGTCGGGCGGCCATCGACTGGAAGCCGGACCTGTCGTTCACCAACGATACCCTGATCTATGCCTCCTTCTCGCGGGGCTACAAGGGCGGCGGCGGCAATCCGCGCGACAGGGACTACAATCCCAATCTGGTCAATGTGCCCAGCCTGCCGTCCCGATACGATCCCGAGTTCGTCAATGCCTATGAGATCGGCACGAAGAACAGCCTCGCGGGCGGCAGGCTGGTGTTCAACGCCACCGGCTTCTTCTACGACTACCGGGACTATCAGGTCGCCCAGCTGATCGAGCGGGCGATCCACAACGAGAATTTCGACGCCCACATCTGGGGCGCGGAGTTCGAGACCGCCTGGGCGCCGACCCGGAACTTTCGCCTCGACGCCACCGTGGGACTGCTGAGAACGCGCATCGGCGACGGCGAGGAATCCGTCGATGTCATGAACCGCACCCAGGGCAATCCCGACTGGGTGGTCATCAAACCCTGGCCGGGCAGCCCTTCGACCTGCATCGTCCCGGCGGACGTCGTCGGTCGCCTCATCAACCGGAATGATGAGGTCGGTACGACGTTCCCGAACCTGCTGGGGAGTCTTTCTCTCCGGACGCTCTGCCCGGACCGCCAGTTGATCAATAGCTGGGTGCCCGGGTCGGGATCGCAGTTCAACTACGCCGACGGCTGGACCGATGCATGGCAGGCTCTGGAGCCGCTGTCCTACAATCCGTTCGACGCCCCTAACGGCGGGCGGGGCTTCTCGGCCGACCTGTCGGGCAATGAACTGCCCAACGCCCCACGCTGGACCTTCAACATCGGCGCCCAGTACCGGATCGAGCTGCCGGCCGGCTGGGACCTGATGCTGCGAGGCGACTACTACCGCCAGGCGGACAGCTGGATGAGGGTCTATAATCTGCGGCCGTACGACCGGCTGGAGGGTTGGGGAAACGCCAACCTGTCGATGACCCTGACCAACCGGACCTCCGACCTGGTGGTCCAGGCCTATGTGAAGAACGTCCTTGACGACACCCCCATCACCGACGGCTTCACCGGGCCCGACGACCTGGGCAACGCCACCAACGTCTTCACCCTCGACCCGCGGATCATAGGAGTATCGGTCAAGAAATCGTTCTGAGGAAAAGTTTCACTGTGAATTGATTTTGGCGCCGGACTTCTCAGCAGTCCGGCGCCTCGTCGTGTCCAATTTTATGTATTGAATGTAGTCTATTCGATTTCATCAAGATGAAGCCTGATTGTCGCAATCTAAATCTAAGGTTGATTTGTCGCCAAACGGCGATGGAGCTCCAAATGGAAAGTGCGTTTTCTATCAACCCTAGAAAAGGACTTCGACCATGACTCATCTGTACAAGGCGGCTGCGGCCGCCGTCGCCTCGCTGGCCCTGATGGCCGGCGCCTCGGCCGCTTCGGCCCAGACCCTGGGTTTCAACCAGGCCGGTCAGGCCGTCACCGCCAGCGGCCAACTGATCCAGAACGTCTCTTATCCGGGCGTCATCCAAACGACCTGCAACGTCAGCATCTACGGTACGGTGGCCGCAGACGGCAAAAGCATCGTCTTTGACGACTACGATGGCGTTCAGGCCCCCGGCGACGGCGGCAATCTCGCCTGCGGCGATTCGCTGGAATTCCCGATCAAGGTGACGGCCTCGGCCGCCAACCAGATCAACCTGGATCAGTTCAAAGTTGGTACCCGTGGCGGTCCGTGCAACGCCACGAACTATAAGATGGCCTATGCCGGCAACACCGCCACCTTCGACGGTGCGTATTTCGGCAGCCCCGCCATCTGCCGCGCCTCCGGCAGCCTGACCCTGACCCGTGACTCCAACGGCGCCGCGGTCAACATCGTCACCCTGCCCTAAAAGGCTGACGTCCGACTTGAAGCAAGGCGCGCGTCCCTCGTCGCGCCTTGCTTCTCCCTCTCCAACTGATGAGGCTTGGCCCTGACGGCGTCCGATTCGGACAACGCACGGGAAACCCGGGCGGCGCAGAAGAGGACCTCGACGTGGCTGGTCTGGCGTTCGTTCTCCTGACCTTTTCGACCGCCGGGCTTGCGCCGCAGTCGGCGGCCCCGGACGCGATCCCGCCCGTCGTGCTGGACGATGTCGAGGTTCTGGCCCAGCGAGGACGCGCCCTGGTCGCCCCCGAGCGGGAGCTGGACGGGGCCCAGATCGACGCCCTGGGCGCCTATGACATCGGCGAGGCGATCCGGCGTCTCAGCGAAGACTACGCCTTGGGCGAGGCGCCGATGATCGTCGTCAACGGCCGGCGCATGGCCGACCCCGGCGTCTTCTCCGGCTTTCCGCCCGACGCCCTGGTGCGGATCGAGGTGCTGCCGCCCGAGGCGGCGGGCCTGTACGGCGCGGGCGATCCCGCGCGTCGGGTGGTCAACATCGTGCTGCAGCGCCGTTTCGCCAGCCGCGACGGCCGGGCCGAACTGAGCCGCCCCACCGCCGGCGGGACGTCGCGCGCCGCGCTGGACCTGCGGCGGTCCTCCATCATCGAAACCCGCACGAGCCAGTTTGGCCTGAAGGCGGACCGGACGACGGCCCTGCGCGCGGGCGAGCGCGACCTGACGCGGGATCCGGCGCCGGGGGGCGATGCGGCCACCCTGCGGCCGGCCTCCGAAAACTACGCCGCCGACCTGGTCCAGACCGGGGCGTTCGGCGACTGGTCCGCCAGTCTGAGAGCCAACGCGCGGGCTCAGGAGAGCCGGACCGTCTCGGTGCGCGACGGGGAGCCGGCCGAGAGCCGGCGAAGCCATCAGGGCCTCAGCCTGACGGGCGGGCTGAACGGCGCACTGGCGGGCTGGTCGACCCAGGTCATGCTGAGCAGCCTGTGGTCGCGGGGCGAGCAGTCCGGCCTTTCGCCGTCCCAGTCCGAACAGCAGTCGATCTCGGCCAACCTGGAGTTGGGCCGTCCCCTGCTCGACCTGCCTGCCGGCCCGGTGAGCGTCAACCTGTCGGGGCAGGCGTCGCGCGCCCGCTCGGTCGTCGAACGTCCGCAGGGGGACCAAACCTCGACCGGGCGAACGCTCGGCCTGAACGGCGGGGTGTCGATGCCCCTGGCGCGGCGATCGGCCGACGGGGACGACGGCCTGTGGGGCGATCTGCTGATGACCCTGGGCGCCGACCTGAGCGAGAGCGATTCCGGCCGGGGCGAGGGGCTGAACGCCGCCCTGTCGTGGACGCCGCTGTCTGCCTTGAGGTTCAACGCCAGCCTTTCCAGCGCCCGGCGCACCGTCCCCGACCTCCAGCGCTTCGAGCCCGAGTATTATGGCGAACCCGTCGTGGTGTTCGATTTCGTCAGAGGGGAGTCGGTCGAGGTGCTGCCGATCCTGGGCGGCGATCCCGGCCTTCGCCCGCCCCGCTCCGACCACCTGATGCTGTCGGCGGCGGCGGGCCCCTTCACCGCCCTGGCGCTGCAGGGCGGCGTGAATTTCGAACGGGCGGAGGCGGTGGACGACATCGGCGCCCTGCCGGCGCCGACGCCCCAGCTGGAGGCGGCCTTTCCGGAGCGGTTCCAGCGGGACGCCTCGGGCCGGCTGGTCAGCATCGACCAGCGGCCCCTCAACATCCGCTCGGCGCTGAGCGAAAGCCTGAGCAGCAGTCTGACGGCCAACGTGCCGCTGGGGGGCGAGGGCGCAAGGCGGGGCGTGCTGCGCGTGACGCTGAACCACAGCTGGCGATTGACGAACCGGACGACGATCCATGAGGCCTTGCCGGAGCTGGATCGGCTGGCCGGCGACGGGGGGGGGCGTGTCGCGTCAGTCTCTGGGCCTGTCGATCGATGCGCGGCGAGAGCGATGGGGCGTCAACATCGGCGCCCGCTGGCGGGACGGATATCGCTTCAGGCGGGATTTCGGACGCGACGGCCCGGACGATCTGCGCATTGCGCCGTTCAGCGCCGTCAATCTCAAGCTGACACGCAAGTTCGAGCGCGCCATCGCCGGTCGGGATGAGGAGACGCGGCGCGGCGTCGGTCTTCAAGTGGAGCTGGAAATCGCCAACCTGTTCGACGCCCGCCCCAAGGCGCGCCTGGGCGACGGACGCCCTGCGCCAGGCTATGGACGGGATGATCAGGATCCGCTGGGACGCACGGTTCAACTGAGCCTGAAGCGCCGATTTTGAGGCGGGTGGTCGATGTCGCCCGATATCAGGCTGAATGTCGGGGTTCGATCCCCCCAACCCGCTTCAGGCGCCCGCCCGCGTCTTGAGGATCAGCGCCGAGGCGCCGAACGCAGCCTGGCCGAACGGCCAGCGCCGCCGCGTTCCGCACTGAAACGGCACAGGTAGCGGCGGAACAGTTCGCCCTGTTGGTAGGCGGTCTCTTTCGTGGTCGTGTCGCCGGTCACGGCCGCTTCGCCGTCATCGCCCAGCAAGCGCCAGTTCCACAGGCCGGGGCGGACCTCGGCCAGATGCAGGGCGAAATCGGTGTGTTGCGCGGCCATGCCTGATCCGTCCCAAAGCGAGAAGCTGGTCCGGCGTGACGCAATTTGGCGGCCACCCGTGGATCAGCTCAGGTCGGGGGCGGGGCGGCCGCCCGGTTCAGCGCGGGGCGCGCTTGGCCAGGATGCGTTGCAGGGTGCGGCGGTGCATGCCCAGGCGACGCGCGGTCTCCGAGACATTGTGGTCGCACAGTTCATAGACGCGCTGGATATGTTCCCAGCGCACCCGGTCGGCGCTCATCGGATTGTCCGGCGGCTCGGGCGCCTCGTCGGCCGTGGCCAGCAGGGCCTTGACTACGTCGTCGGCGTCGGCGGGCTTGGACAGATAGTCGACGGCCCCGGCCTTGACCGCCGCCACGGCCGTGGCGATGGCGCCGTAGCCGGTCAGCATGACGATGCGGGCGTCCGCGCGCCGGTCGCGCACCGCCTCGACGACCTTCAGGCCGTTGCCGTCCTCCAGCCGCATGTCCAGCACGGCGAAGGCCGGGGCCTTGTCGCGCAGCAACCGGGTGGCCTCGGCGACGGACTCGGCGGTCGTCACCTCGAAGCCGCGCGCCTCCAGCGCCCGCCCCATTCGGGTGCGCAGGGCCTGGTCGTCGTCCAGCAGCAGCAGGGACTTGTCGGGCAGGGCGGCGATACGGGCGTCTATCTCGGGCATGGGTCTCTCCTGCCGGTTCAAGTCGGGGCGGGGCGGGTCGGGGTCAAGGCCAAGGTTCAACCCTGCGACTCTTCGACCCAATACGCAGGTTGGGCGGGACTGGACCCTTTCAGGCCGCCACCTCCAGGGCCGGGCGCGCCCACCGCACCGCCACGCGGGCGCCGCGCGCAGGGCTGCGGGCGTCGGAGGGGACTTCGGGCCGCGGCAGACCCTGGCCGACGCTGACCACGCCCCCGGTCCGCTCCAGCAGGGTGCGGGCGATGAAGAAGCCCAGACCCATGCCGCCCTGGCTGGGGGCGATGGGCGTCTCGGCCCCGGTGTTGCGCCGCCGGGACGTGGCGGCGGCGATCTGGGCGGCCAGGGCCAGGCGCGCCTTGCCCTGGGGGCGGCTGGTCACATAGGGCTCGCCCAGCCGGGGCAGGATGTCGCTGGCGAAGCCGGGGCCGTCGTCCAGGATGGCGATCTCGATCCAGCCGGCGTCGACCAGGGCCTGGACCCGCACGGTGGAGGCGGCGAAATCGGCGGCGTTCTCGACCAGGGTCGACAGGCCGTGGACCACCTCGGGCATCCGGCGCACGCGCGGGGCGGGCTGGCCGGGCGGGGTCTTGACCAGAACCTCGAAGTTCAGATCAAACCCCCGATGCGGCTCAACCACCTCCTCCAGCAGGGCCTTCAGCGCCACATCGGCATACAGGGCGTCGTCGCCCTCGGGCTGTTGCGACAACTGGGTCAGTATGCCCCGGCACCGCTCGGCCTGTTGCAGGATCAGGGCGGCGTCCTCGGCCGCGTCGCTGTCGGGGGCCGAGGCGCGCTGAAGCTCCTTGGCCACCACCTGGATGGTCGCCAGCGGCGTGCCCAGCTCGTGCGCCGCCGCCGCCGCCAGCCCGCCCAGGGCCGCCAGCCTCTGCTCACGCTGCAGCACGTCCTGGGTCGTGGCCAGGGCCAGTTCCAGCTTCTCGGCGTCGGCCGCCACCCGCCAGGCGTAGCCGGCGGTGAACACCACTCCCGTCACCAGGGCCATGGCCATGCCGAGCCGATAGAGCAGGGGCAGGTGGAAATTCTCGTGGGCGCGCCAGGGCAGGGGCTCGGACCAGAAGAACAGCACCCCGACCGCGATCAGGGCCAGCAGGCCCAGCAACAGGGCCTGGCGCGCGGGCAGGGCCGCCGCGGCGATCGTCACCGGCGCCACCAGCAGCAGGCAGAAGGGGTTCTCCAGCCCGCCGGTCAGGCCCAGCAGCAGGCCCAGCTGGAAGATGTCGAACCCCAGATGGACGGCCGTGGTTCGCCCGTCCGGCAGGCTGGCCTCCAGTCGTCTCACCCGCGCCATGGCCCCGACATTGACCGCCGCGCTGACGGCGATGACGATCAGGCAGGGCCACAAGGGCAGTGGGAAGTGCAGGCCCTGCGACGCCGTCAATATGGCCACGCTCTGGCCCAGGATCGTCAGCCAGCGCAGGACGATCAGGGTCCGCAGCGAAAAGCCGCGCCCCCGCCGCGGCGCCTCGCGCCAACCCGCTTCGGACAGGCCGGCGTCGGCCAAGGAAGCGCCGGACAGACTCCCCTCTGAAGGGGCCGGGGGCGCATGCGGCGCGATGCGGTCTTCTGTCGAGGTCACGGGCCTTCTATAGACCGGGTCTGAGGTTTTCGTCAGAGGTCGTCATGCCGCGTCGTTCCATCCTGCTGTTCGCAGGCGCCTGTATCGCCATCGCCGCCGCCCTGGCCATCGTCACCGTGGTGGTGGTGTCAGGCCGTGGCCCGGCGGCTGGCGAGGTCTCCTCCACTGGCCAGCCCCTGGTCGGCGGCGACTTCCAGCTGGTGAACCAGGACGGGGCGCCCGTCGATCAGACGATGCTGAACGGCAAATGGAGCCTGGTCTTCTTCGGCTTCACCTACTGCCCCGAATTTTGCCCCACCACCCTGGCCGAACTGGGCGCGGTGCAGCAGCGGCTGGGCGACAAGGCCGACAACCTCCAGATCGTCTTCGTCAGCATCGACCCCGAACGCGACACGCCCCGGCAGCTGAAGGACTATCTGTCCTCCGACGGCTTCCCCAAGGGGACCATCGGCCTGACAGGCACGCCGGAACAGGTCGCCCAGGCGGCCAAGGCCTATCGCGCCTATTACGAGAAGGTCGGCGAGGGCGAGGGTTACACGATGAACCACTCGCTGACCGTCTATCTGATGGGCCCTGACGGCAAGTTCCGCACCGCCGTCGCCTATGGCCTGGGTCCGGACAAGGCGACCAAGATCATCGAAGACGCGATGGCGCGGGGTTAACCCCGCTCCTTGGTCTTGGTGAAGGCCACCTTGGGAAAGCGTTCGCCGACATAGCCGGTCTCCCAGCTGGACTTGGCCAGGAAGACCGGGGCCTGGTCGATGTCGCGGGCCATCTGGGGGCGGTATTTGCCGCTGAAGTCCTCGATGTCCGCGTCGGTTCCCCCCGAAGCTGGAGTGACCCAGCGCGCCTCGGCGTAGGGGGACGGCTCGAAGATGACGTCCAGGCCGTATTCCTCGCCCAGGCGGTCGGCCATGACCTCGAACTGCAGCTGGCCCACGGCGCCGACGATGAAGTCGGACCCGATCTCGGGCCGGAACAACTGGGTCACGCCTTCTTCGGCGAGGCCTTCCAGCGCCTTCTTCAGGTGTTTGGCCTTCAGCGGATCCTTGACCCGCACCCGTTGCAGGATTTCCGGCGCGAAGTTCGGCAGGCCGGCGAACCGCACCACCCCGCTCTCCGACAGGCTGTCGCCGACGCGCAGCACGCCATGGTTCGGGATGCCGATCACGTCGCCGGCGAAGGCGTCGTCGGCCAGTTCGCGGTCGCTGGCGAAGAACATGATCGGCGCATTGACCGACAGGGACTTGCCGGTGTTCTGCACCTTCAGCTTCATGCCGCGCTTGAAGGCGCCCGAGGCCATGCGGAACATGGCGATCCGGTCGCGGTGGTTGGGGTCCATATTGGCCTGGACCTTGAAGACGAAGCCGGTGACCTCGTCGGCGCCGGGCTCGACGACGGTATCGACGGGGGCGGGGGCGTTGCGGGTCTCGGGCGGGGATTCCTTCCTGGCCTTCATCACCTTGGGCGCCGGGGCCCAGTCGCCGATGGCCTTCAGCAGTTCGTCGATGCCGAAATGGCGCAGGGCCGACCCCCACAGCACCGGCGTCATATGGCCCTCCAGGAAGGCCTGACGGTCAAAGGCCGGATAGCCGCCCTCGACCAGTTCGACGGCCTCGGCCAGGGCGTCCTGCTCGCCCGCCTCGAAATACTGGGCCGCCTGGTCCAGGGGCAGGGCTGCGGGGTGTTCGGGATCCTCGGCCGAACCGGCGATCTTGCGGGTATAGGGCTGGAAGCGGCCGGTCCCGACCTCGACCATGCCGCGCAGACGATTGCCGCTCTCGGCCGGCCACCAGATGGGGGCCGGGTCGAGTTGCAGCCGCGATGCGATGTCGTCCAGCAGCGTCATCGGGTCCTGGGCCTCGCGGTCCAGCTTGTTGATGAAGGTGATGATCGGGATGTCGCGCAGGCGGCAGACCTCGAACAGTTTCAGCGTCTGCGGCTCGATCCCCTTGGCGGCGTCCAGCACCATGATGGCGCAGTCGGCGGCGGTCAGTGTGCGATAGGTGTCTTCGGAGAAGTCCTCGTGGCCCGGCGTGTCGAGCAGGTTGAACATCTTGCCGTCGTGCTCGAACGTCATGACCGAGGCGCTGACTGAGATGCCGCGCTCCTTCTCGATCTTCATCCAGTCGGACCGGGTCCGCCGGTTCTCGCCCCGCGCCCGCACGGCCCCGGCCGCGCGAATGGCGCCGCCGGCCAGCAGGATGTGCTCGGTCAGGGTCGTCTTGCCCGCATCCGGGTGGGCGATGATGGCGAAGGTCCGGCGCCTCGCCGCTTCGGCGGCGAGAGTCCTTGAAGACTTGGCCGCTTCCTCGGGCAGTGTCAGTGTCATGGCGCGCGACTAGCGCGCCCGGGCGTGAAAGTCACTCGCTGGCGGGCGCCGGAGGCGATTCAGGGCTGTCTTCCGATGGAGACTCGGGCT
Source organism: Brevundimonas sp. GW821-FHT10E09 (assembly GCF_058809375.1). Classification (NCBI taxonomy): domain Bacteria; kingdom Pseudomonadati; phylum Pseudomonadota; class Alphaproteobacteria; order Caulobacterales; family Caulobacteraceae; genus Brevundimonas; species Brevundimonas sp. GW821-FHT10E09. The sequence continues at coordinate 11,309 of NZ_JBXASO010000017.1, forward strand.
GGGAGACTGTCGCGCCGTCAAGCGGCTCCTCCAGCGTGGGCGATGGCTCCCCGCCCTCGAGCGCGGCGATCATCCGCGCCGCCATGTCCGACGCACCGCCGCCGTGCGGATTATTCGCCAGGGGTTTAAGCAGCCTGACCGCGTCTTCCTTTTCGTCGGTTTCGATCAAGGCGGCGGCGTAGCTCAGGCGGACCTCGGCCAGTTGCGGCGCCCGTTCAAAGGCGAGGCCCAGCGTCAGCATGTCGTTCTCATTGGGATAGCCGGGCGCGCCGCTACGCATTTCGCTGATCAGCATCAGCGTCCGATAGTCGTTGTCGGCGGCGGCGTAGGCGCGGCTCAGATAGGTTCTTGCCTCGCGCTTCAGCGCCATGCTCTCGGCGGCGTCCTCGACGTCGCGTGCGCGACGCAGGCGTTCCTGGGCCAGGAACTGCAAGGCCTCGACGTTGTCGGGTTCGAGCTCGATCAGCCGTTGCAGGGCGCGTTCTCCAGCCGGGCGGTCGCCGAAATGCATGCCGGCGTGACCGGCGGCCAGCAAGGCCAGCGGGTCGTCGCCGTGGCGGGCGGCGATGCTCGCCACCTCCTGCCCCAGGGCGGCCCGATCCTCGTCCTCCACGCCGATTTTCAGTCTCTGGTTGATCAGCAGCAGGTCGTTCGCCGAACGGGGCAGGCGGGTTACGGTTATGTCCGCAGGCGGGAAGTCGCCCGTGATGACCCGCACGACCAGCGATCTTTGGTTCAGATATCGACGCAGGGCGGTGCGCAACTCACCCATGGTCATGCCGGTTGCGGTCTCCATGGCCTCCACAGGATCGCCGCCGTTGCCGACTGAGGTCAGATAGGCGCTCAACTGCTGAAGACGCGCGGGATCGCTGAAGAACCAATGGGTCAGCAACCAGGCGACCGGATAATAGGTTTCGCGATAGCTGCTGCGCGTAATCTCCGCCGGCCGCGACCGCAACAGCATCTCCAGTGGGATCCAACTGCCGTTGAACAGCCAATAGGCCCGGTTTTCGCTATAGCCGCCCACCTGAATCTTGCCGCCGTCGATGTCGGCGGTCATGTAGTATTCGGCGAAACCTTCGACGAACCAGCCGGGATAGGCGGCCGACATGCTGCCCAACATGAAATGGTGGACGTATTCATGGAGCAGGATTTCGTCGTTCTCGCCGCGGATGGCCACCGCGAATATGTCTTCGGATGTCGGGAAATAGGTGCCCACGACATTCTGTGGGGTGGAGGGGTGCACTCGCAGCAGACCGGACCTGGAGTTCACCAGATAGATGGGCAGTTTGCGGGCCGGCGCCTCGTTCATCGGAAAGCCTGACCGATAGCGCATGACCCGGTCGAAGGTTTCCAGCTTCTGGACGTACTCCCTGAGCGAACGCTCGCTGCCCTCGCTATAGACGATGAAGCGTTCGCTTTCCGCCTTCTGCCAATCCGCACGCGCCGTTGTCGCCGTCAGAGTGAGCGCCGCTAAGGCGACCGCCAGTACGGCGCCCAGTCCGGATATCCTCATGGCCTGCTCCTCGTCCCCGCCGAACGGGACTGATTAGTCCCGTCTCCCCCGACCTTCGATTTGTCGCAAAGGTTGTGCGGAATCGTAAAGAGCCGTGTGCATGTCGCGCGAAGAATCCTGCTCTCTGCGCGCGATTTGCGCCACATCAAATAACCCCTCGCCATAAGGGGCTATTGGAGTCATTGTCGGGTCTGAGGAGACGATCAGGCCGTCAGAGCCCGGCGCTTCTCTCCCGGATCGATCCGGGACCATAGGGAAAGGAAATGACGATGGCTGTTATCCATCCTGAGGACCGCGCCGTCGGTCTCGACCGTTCGAAATTCGAGCGCCCGCACAGGCTGCACCCCGCTTTCGGACTGGTGATCGGCTTCGGCTTCATCTTCGCCGCAGCGGCCGTCGTCCACGCCTTGTTCACGGCGTTCTGAAGGCGCGACGACATTTGGCGCGGCCGTTTGACCGGTCGCTTCACGGAATAAACAGGCGTCTGGGGACCCGCCTCAGACGATGAGCAGAGACGGTCAGGCGGCCAGACGGTTCCACACGGCGCGATCCGCCGCGATCGCGTCCAGTCGGCGGCCCTTCTCCTGCAACTGCCTCATCACCACGTCGGGCAGGGTGCAGAAGCGCGGCTCGACCAGGTCGGGATTGCAGGCGGCTGTCGGCGCGGCGAACAGGGCGGCGTTGACCTCGGGGCTGCGCTCGGCGATCAGCCAGGCCAGACGGCGCGCCCGACCGGGATCGTTGCGGTGCAGCAGCGGATCCTCGGCGAACAGTTCGCAGCCCAGTTCCAGCACATAGTCGAAGCCCAGCTTCTCGAACCGGCGCGCGTCGGCGGGCGTGACCGGACAGGCCTCGTCCAGGTCGAACACGACGTCGTTCAGAAGAAACAGCATGGGCGAGACGCTTCTTGCGATCCGGACGGGAGGTCGTCCGTACACACAGCCTTACGCCCCAGTCGCTTGCGGTCCCGTTCACGGACGCGGTTAAGCCTTTCTGACCGGGCGATCCGGGAATTCTACGAAACGCCCACCAATCCGACCGCCAGATTCACCGCCAGGGCCAGGATCACCGTGTTGAAAACAAAGGCGGTCAGGCTGTGCACGGTCGACAGTCGACGGATGCCCCGATCGGCGATCTGGACGTCGGCCGTCTGGGACGCCACCCCGATGATCAGGGCGAAATGCAGAAAGTCCCAATAGTCGGGCTCGGTTTCGCCGGGGAAGATCAGGCCGCCCCGGTCCTTGCCGTGGTCGCCGTGCTGATAGAAGGCGTGGGCGTAGTGCAGGGTGAAGATCAGGTGGATGAAGGTCCACGACAGGGTCACGGTCCCCAGGGCCAGCAGACCAAGGATCGGCGAGCCGCCAGCCTGCACCGCCTCGCCGACGACCACCACGATACTGGCCACCGCCGCCAGCAGGCTGAGAGGCAGCACGGCGCCGCCGGTCTGGTCCAGGGCCGCCGCGCGCCTGCGAATGGCGTTGGCGTCCTGGACCAGGGCCATACGGGTCAGGGTGGCGGCGATAAAGACTGCGACCCCCGCGATCCAGCCATAGGCCATCCGGGTCAAAGCGCTTTCACCGGCCGGGATCAGCAGGGCGACCAGGATCACCACACCCAGGCTGGAAAACAGAACGCCGTACAGGCGCAGCGTGCGAAACAGACTCATGGTCGGATCATGACGCCCCATGCGCGTGCCGCAAGCGCTAGACGAAAAGCGAAGCGCCTGACGCAACGTGACCCTTGCGAAGCCCCGCACGGTCGGCTTAGCGTGATCACGCATTGTTACAGGCCCGGCGTCGCGCCGGAGAAAGGCCGCCATGACGTCCTATGAAGATCGCGCCGGATTGAAGGTCGCGGCCGAGCTCGCGGCCCTGATCGAACAGGACGTATTGCCGGGTCTGGGACTGGACCCGGCGGACTTCTGGTCCGGCGCGGCGGATGTCTTCGCCCGGTTCGCACCGGAGAACCGCGCCCTGCTGGCCCGGCGCGACGATCTTCAGGCCCGGATCGACGCCTGGCACGCCGCCCGCAGGGGCCAGCCCTATGACGTCGCCGCGTCCCAGACCTTCCTGCGCGAGATCGGTTATCTGGTCGAGGATCCGGCGCCCTTTTCCATCGGCACGAGCGGCGTGGACGCCGAGATCGCCCGCATGGCCGGGCCGCAGCTGGTCGTGCCGGTGCTGAACGCCCGCTTCCTGCTGAACGCCGCCAACGCCCGGTGGGGCAGCCTGTACGACGCCCTCTACGGCACGGATGCTCTGGGCGATCTGCCGACCGGTGGCGGCTATGACGCGGCGCGCGGCGCGCGTGTCGTCGTCCGCGCCAAGGCGTTTCTGGATGAGGCGGCGCCCCTGGCCGAGGGCTCGCACGCCGATGTCGCCGGCTGGTCGGTGGTCGACGGCGCCCTGGTTCCCGCCCTGCAGGATCCGGCCCAGTTCGTCGGTTTTTCCGGAAATCCGGCCGCCCCTGCCTCCATCCTGCTGGCGCACCACGGCCTGCACATCGAACTGGTGATCGACCCCTCGCACCCGGTCGGGCGCACCGATCCGGCGGGTCTGGCCGACGTGGTGCTGGAATCGGCCCTGACCACCATTGTCGATCTGGAAGACTCGGTTGCGGCTGTGGACGCCGCCGACAAGGTCGAGGCCTATCGCAACTGGCTTGGCCTGATGCGCGGCGACCTGGCCGCCACCTTCAGGAAGGGCGGCGAGACCCTGACCCGCGCGTTGGAGCCCGACCGGCGCTGGACCGCGCCCCACGGCGGCGACGTGACCCTGAAGGGCCGCAGCCTGCTGTTCGTGCGCAACGTCGGCCATCTGATGACCACGCCCGCCATCCGTCTGACCGACGGCTCGGACGCGCCTGAAGGGATCATGGACGCCGTCGTCACCAGCCTGATCGCCCTCTACGATATCAAGGGGCTCGGGGCTTTCGGCAACAGCGCGACGGGATCGGTCTATATCGTCAAGCCGAAGATGCACGGGCCGGATGAGGCGGGCTTCACCGACCGGCTGTTCGACGCGGTCGAGGATTTGCTGGCCCTGCCGCGTCACACGATCAAGGTCGGGGTGATGGACGAGGAACGCCGCACCTCGGCCAATCTCGCCGCCTGCATCCATGCGGTGAAGGACCGGATCGTCTTCATCAACACCGGCTTCCTGGACCGCACGGGCGACGAGATCCACACCGCCATGCAGGCCGGGCCGGTGGTGCGAAAGGCCGATATCAAGTCCAGCGCCTGGATCACCGCCTATGAGGCCCGCAACGTCGCCATCGGTCTGAAATGCGGCCTGTCCGGCAAGGCCCAGATCGGCAAGGGCATGTGGGCCGCGCCCGATCGGATGGCGGACATGCTGGAGCAGAAGATCGCCCACCCCCGGACCGGCGCCAACACCGCCTGGACCCCGTCGCCGACCGCCGCGACCCTGCACGCCCTGCATTATCACGCCGTGGACGTCTTCGCCGTCCAGGCCGAGGTGGCGACCCGCCCGACGCCGGGTCTGGACGATCTGCTGACCCCGCCGTTGGCGAACGGCGCCAACTGGTCGGAAGATGAGGTGGCGGCCGAACTGGACAACAACGCCCAGGGCATCCTCGGCTATGTGGTGCGCTGGATCGATCAGGGCGTCGGCTGTTCCAAGGTGCCCGACATCCACGACATCGGTCTGATGGAGGATCGCGCCACCCTGCGGATCAGTTCGCAGCATATCGCCAACTGGCTGCTGCACGGCGTCTGCACCCCCGATCAGGTGGATGCGGCCTTCCTGCGGATGGCGGCCAAGGTCGACGCCCAGAACGCCGGGGACCCGCTCTATCGCCCCATGGCCCCCGATCCCGCCGCCAGCCTGGCCTACCAGGCCGCCCGCGCCCTGGTGTTCGAGGGCGCGGCCCAGCCGAACGGCTATACCGAGCCGTTGCTTCATGCCTACCGGCTGAGGGCCAAGGCCCAGCATTAAAATCCGTCACCCTCGGACGAGCCGAGGGTGACGGGGCTGTGGTTCAACCCCCCGTCCGTCCCGGCGGCAGGCCGGGCGCCGGTTCCAGGGGGCCGTCCTCGTCTTCGGCCATCATCAGGTCCTCGGCGGCGTCGTTGCTGGCGCCCGAAGCGGAGACAGAGGGCTGGGCCTGGGGCGTGACGGTCGCCGCCGTCGCCGGGCGGGCGCCCCGGCCATAGCCGAGCCGGCCCAGGGCGTCGTCGCCCTCCAGGCCGAAGGCGCTGCGGATCCGCAGGTCGGTCTGGGGGAAGGGCACCTCGATCCCGGCGCCGTCCAGGGCGTCGGCGATCAGCCAGGTGTAGGCGGCGTGCATGGCCGCCGGCCGTTTGACCGCCTCGCGTGTCGGCCAGACCAGCAGTTCGAAATCCAGCCCCTTGTCGCCGAACCCCACCAGCCAGACCTGGCTCTTGCGCGCCTCGGTCTCGGGCAGGGTGAAGGGGCTGGCCCGGGCGCAGGCCAGAACCGCCTCGCGCACCCTGCCCCGGTCCGACCCATAGGCGACGGCGAAGGGTACATGGATGCGGCGGGTGTCGCCCTTCAGCGTCCAGTTGGTCACCGGCTGTTCGATGAAGCGCGAGTTCGGCACCAGGACATTGACGTTGTCATTGGTCCGCACCCGCGTCGCGCGCGGCCCGATCTCCATGATGGCGCCACGGATGCCGATGTCCTCGATCTCGATATAGTCGCCGACCGACACCATTCGGTCGAAGATCAGGAACAGGCCGGACACGAACTCCTTGACCACCCCCTGCAGGCCCAGGCCGACGCCGATGCCCACCGCGCCGGCGAAGACCGCAAGCGACGACAGGTTCAGCCCCGCCGCCGACAGGGCCGACATGACGCCGACGATGATGACGGCGTAACCCGACAGCCGCTCCAGCAGGTAGAGGGCCTGGCGGCTGCGTTCCGACCGCTCGCGCACCCGCCGCAGGGCGCGCGTCACCAGCCGCGCGACGATCAGGGCGACCAGCAGGATCACCAGGGCGCTGACCAGGCCGCCGACAGTGATGCTCGCGCCCGCCACCCGAACGATCTGGGTGTCGTCGAGGGATTCGAGGCCGGCCTGGATGGGGGATGTCATAAGGGCGCAAGCGCGCGGCCAACGGCTCAGGTTCCAGAAAGCAACGAAGCCCGGCTGTTTTCACAGCCGGGCTTCTGGAAACTGGTGGAGCTTAGCGGAGTCGAACCGCTGACCTCTTGCATGCCATGCAAGCGCTCTACCAACTGAGCTAAAGCCCCGGACCTTGCGGTCTGGTCCGCCCGGTTCATCTTGCGATGGCCCCCGGCGAGGCGGCGGAACCTATGTCAGAGCTTTTTTGCGATCAAGCCCGTTTCGACATTTATTTTCGCATCGGTTCCGGAGGCGAAAAAACACAGCGATTTCAAACCAAAAGAGGGCTGAAATCGACCGTCCGCCGCAGTTCCTAGCGGGAAATGCGGCGGACGCAACAAGAAAGATCAGTCGTCGTCGCGCGACGGCTTGGCGATCTCGTCCTCGATGGAGTCATCGTCGTCGTCTTCGATGAACGGCACGGAGTCGTCATCGTCGTCGGCCAGGTCGTCGTCGCCGTCGGTGGCGCCCATGCCGGCTTCTTCCGAAGCGTCAGCGGGGGCGTCGTCGTCATCGTCGTCGGGCGTCAGGATCGGCTCATGGCCTTCCTCGTCGATCTCCGGAGCCCGGATCTCTTCTTCCTCGTCCTCGTCGGACTCGGCCTTCTTGTCCTTGACCTGATCTTCGGTCTCTTCGTCGTCGGCGGGATAGCCGGGACGCACGCGACGGCTGCGCAGCTTCAGCGCCTCTTCGGGATCGAAGTCGGTCGCGCATTTGGGGCAGTGTGCGGGGCGGCGGTTCAGGTCGTAGAACTTAGCCTGGCAGTTCGGGCAAACCTGTTTGGCGCCCAGTTCGGGATTGGCCACGTTTGGAACCTTCAACGGGTTGAATTCGGGGCGGTCCCTTGCCACCCCTAGGAGCCGCTGTCAAAAGCCATCTTTCGCGCCGCCCGCGCGGCCCTTTCGCGAACGCAGCCTGAAGCGGGTGATTATGCCGTCCCAACTGACTTCCAGACGCTCTGACGCCCTTGCCGGAACGGTTCGCGCGCCCGGCGACAAGTCGATGTCACACCGCTCGATGATTCTGGGCGGCATGGCCTCCGGCGTCACCGAGGTCGAGGGTTTGCTGGAAGGCGACGACGTCCTGGCCACCGCCCGCGCGGTCGAAGCCTTCGGCGCCAAGGTCCAGCGGACCGGTGACGGCAAATGGCGTATCGAGGGGGCGGGCGGCTTCAGAACGCCTTTGACGGTGATCGATTGCGGCAACGCCGGCACCGGCGTGCGGCTGCTGATGGGGGCGGCCGCCGGCTTTCCGCTGACGGCCACCTTCGACGGCGACGCCTCGCTGCGGAAGCGGCCGATGAAGCGCGTCACCGGCCCGCTGGCCGACATGGGCGCCCGGTTCGACTGGCAGGCGGCCGAGGACCGGCTCCCGGTCGCCCTGACCGGCGGGACGCTGACGGCGATCGACTATGTGCAGACGGTGGCCTCGGCCCAGGTGAAGTCGGCCATACTTCTGGCCGGCCTGAACGCCCAGGGCGTCACCTCGGTGACGGAGCCGGAGAAGAGCCGCGACCACACCGAACGCATGCTGCGCGCCTTCGGCGCCGAAGTCGGTGTGGAAGAAATGGGCGAGGGCTGGACGGTCACGCTGAAGGGCGGTCAGCCGCTGACCGGAACCTTCGTCGCCGTGCCGGGCGATCCGTCCTCGGCCGCCTTCCCCCTGGCGGCGGGTCTGATCGTGCCGGGCTCGGTGGTGACGGTCGAGGGGGTGATGCTGAACCCCCTGCGCACCGGCCTGTTCGACACCTGGCTCGAAATGGGCGCCGACCTGACCATATCGAACCGGCGTCAGGCCGGCGGCGAGGACGTCGGCGACATCACCGCCCGTCATTCGGCCCTGAAGGGCGTGGTCGTGCCGGAAGCCCGCGCCGCCTCGATGATCGACGAGTATCCGATTTTGGCCGCGACGGCGGCCTTCGCCGACGGCGTCACCGTCATGCGCGGCGTGGGCGAGATGCGGGTCAAGGAAAGCGACCGGATCTCGCTGATGGTCGAGGGCCTGCGCGCCTGCGGCGTCCAGGTCGAGGAGGAGCCCGAGGGCTTCATCGTCACGGGCGCCGCCACGGTGACGGGCGGCGGGACCGTCCACACCGCCCACGATCACCGCATCGCCATGAGCCACCTGGTCCTGGGCCTGGCCGCCGATCAGCCGGTCTCGGTCGACGAACCCGGCATGATCGCCACCAGCTTCCCTGGCTTCGTCGAAATGATGAACGGCCTGGGCGGGCGGATCGCTTGACGAAATGTCGCCTATAGACGACAGTGAGCGGGTTGCGTTAGAACTGACGCCGCAGTTCGTGAGCTGGCGTTCAAGACTGCGAGATGCTCGGGCGCTGGCCAGGATCGCCGACCGGCTGACCCGGCTTCAGTTTGGACACTGGGGCGACGTCAAGCCCGTAGGCGAGGGCGTCAGCGAACTGCGGATCGACGTCGGCCCTGGCTATCGGGTGTATGTGTTTCAGCGGAACCGCACCTGGGTCGTCGTGCTCGGAGGCGGCGACAAGTCGTCTCAAAAGCGGGACATCGAGGCGGCGTTGCTTCTGGCGAGAGAGTTGAGACATGCCGATTGAAACTGTTCCCTTCGACGCGGCCGACTTCCTCGATACGCCTGAGGCGGTCGAGGAGTTTCTGGTGGCTTCGTTCGAGTCCGCCGCCGAGCTCGGCGATCCGCGCATCATCACCAACGCCCTGGGCGTCGTCGCCCGGGCCAAGGGCATGACCCAGATGGCGCGGGACGCGGACCTGTCGCGCACGGCCCTCTATCGGGCGCTCAGCGAGGAGGGGCGGCCCGAGCTTTCGACCATTTTCAAGGTTATGCAGGCCCTGGGCCTTCGCCTCGCCCCCGTTCGCGTGGACTCCGCCGCCTGATGTCGCTGATCATCGCTGTCGACGGCCCGGCCGCCTCGGGCAAGGGCACCATCGCCGCGCGGCTGGCGCAAACCTATGGCCTGCCGCACCTGGACACCGGCCTGCTGTACCGCGCCGTGGGCGTCAAACTGCTTGAGGCCGGCGGTTCGCTGGACGACGAGGCGGCCGCGACCCAGGTCGCTCGATCCTTGGACGCCGCCGACGTGTCTGAAGATCCCCGCTTGACCACCGGCGAGGCGGGCGAGGCGGCCAGCCGTGTCGCCGGCCATCCCGGCGTGCGCGCCGCCCTGCTGGACCTGCAGCAGGCCTTTGCGGCCCAGGCGGGGGGCGCCGTGCTGGACGGCCGCGACATCGGCACGGTGATCGCCCCGGACGCCCCGGCCAAACTGTTCGTCACCGCCACGCCCCGGGTCCGCGCCGACCGCCGCTGGAAACAGTTGACGGCGCGGGGTTTCGACATCGGCTTCGACGACATGCTGGCCGACATTCAGCGCCGGGACGAGCGCGACGCCGGTCGCGGCGCGGCGCCGATGGTCCAGGCCGAAGACGCGGTCTTGCTGGATACCACCGACATGGGTATAGAGGCGGCCTTCGATGCGGCCCGCCGTATCGTCGAGGCGGCGCGCGTGAAACACGGTCTCTGACCGGTTTCGCAAATCCAACGCGTCCATCCTCGGCTTCCGCGGGCGTTTTGATCGTTCTGAACGGCCTCGCATCCTGACGACCTGCCTATCTTTTCCTCTCGCCTCGGCGCAGCGCTTTGCTGTGTGAGGGGCGTCCACCTCGCGCGGGGCCGTTCGGTCGCGCGCCACAGCCCTACCGGAAACACCAGAGCTTCATGTCTGATACTCTCAATCCCACGCGCGACGACTTCTCGGCGCTGCTCGACGAACAGCTTCAGGGTCGCGACTTCGGCGAAGGCCAGGTCGTTCACGGCCGCGTCGTCGGCATCGAAAAAGACATCGTCATCATCGACGTCGGCCTGAAGACCGAAGGCCGCATCTCGATGCGCGAATTCGGCCAGGGCGAAGACGCCAAGCTGCCGAAGGTCGGCGACAACGTCGAGGTTTACCTGGAGCGCGTCGAGAACGCCCTGGGCGAAGCCGTCATCAGCCGTGACAAGGCCCGCCGCGAGGAAGCCTGGACCCGTCTGGAAGTCGTGTTCGCCGAAGGCCAGCCGGTCAACGGCGCTATCGTCGGTCGCGTCAAGGGCGGCTTCACCGTCGACCTGGGCGGCGCCTCGGCCTTCCTGCCCGGCTCGCAGGTGGACATCCGTCCGGTGCGCGACGTCGGCCCGCTGATGGGCAAGGAACAACCGTTCCAGATCCTGAAGATGGACCGTCCGCGCGGCAACATCGTCGTCTCGCGTCGCGCCATCCTGGAAGAAGCCCGCGCCGAACAGCGCACCGAGCTGGTCGGCCAGCTGCAAGAGGGCGAAGTCCGCGAAGGCGTGGTCAAGAACATCACCGACTACGGCGCGTTCGTGGACCTGGGCGGCATCGACGGCCTGCTGCACGTCACCGACATGTCGTGGAAGCGCGTCTCGCACCCGTCGCAGGTTCTCGCCGTCGGCGACACCGTCAAGGTCCAGATCGTCAAGATCAACCCGGACACCCAACGTATCTCGCTGGGCATGAAGCAACTGCAGTCGGACCCCTGGGACGGCGTGGAAGCCAAGTATCCGGTCGGCGCCAAGTACACGGGCCGCATCACCAACATCACCGACTACGGCGCCTTCGTGGAGCTGGAAGCCGGGGTCGAGGGCCTGGTGCACGTCTCGGAAATGTCCTGGACCAAGAAGAACGTCCATCCGGGCAAGATCGTCTCCACCTCTCAGGAAGTGGACGTGGTCGTCCTGGACGTCGACGCCTCCAAGCGCCGCATCTCGCTGGGCCTGAAACAGGCTCAGGACAATCCGTGGGACGCCTTCGTCGCCAACAACCCGATCGGCTCGACCGTCGAGGGCGAAGTCAAGAACGCCACCGAGTTCGGCCTGTTCATCGGCCTGGACAACGACATCGACGGCATGGTCCACCTGTCCGACCTCGACTGGTCGGTCTCGGGTGAAGAAGCCATCCAGCGCTACCGCAAGGGCGAGATGGTCAAGGCCAAGGTCCTGGACGTCGACGTCGAGAAGGAACGCGTCTCGCTGGGCATCAAGCAGCTGGGCGGCGATCCGATCGGCGAGGGCGACACCTATCGCCGCGGCCAGCAGATCACCGTCACCGTCTCGTCGATCGAGTCGGGCGGCATCGAGGTCAAGTTCGGTGAAGACGACGCGCCGGTCACGGCCTTCGTCCGCAAGTCGGACCTGTCGCGCGACCGTAACGAGCAACGTCCGGAACGCTTCGCCGTCGGCGACCGCGTCGACGCCATGATCACCGCCGTGGACAAGGCCTCGCGCCGCGTCTCGGTGTCGATCAAGGCGCTGGAAATGAAGGACGAACAGGAAGCCATCGAACAGTTCGGCTCGTCCGACTCGGGCGCTTCTCTGGGCGACATCCTGGGCGCCGCGCTGAAGAACGCCGGCACCAAGGAGTAGGCGCTCAAGCTGCGGAGCGCCGCGCGCTCCGCGGTAGCGTAAAAAAGATGAGGGCGGCGGGAGCGATCCCGCCGCCCTTTTCTCTTTTTGGCGCACCGGCATGAGCGGAACCGGACATAAATCATGCGAATGCCGCCCCTCCTTGGCGGATAAGGGCTTTTTCACGCGGCGAGCGAGGGTTAGTGTGCGGCTTCTGGATCGTCGGCGAGCGCTGGCCTGTCGATCGCGAGCTGGCAGGGGCCCTGATGATCAAGTCTGAACTGATCGAAAAGCTGGCGGCCGAGAACACCCACCTGACCCATGCGGAGGTGGAGCGGCTGGTGAATGTCATCCTCGGCAAGATGACCGGGGCCTTGTCCGAGGGCGGCCGGGTCGAGTTGCGCGGCTTCGGCGCCTTTTCGGTGCGGTCCCGTCCGGCGCGCTTGGGTCGCAATCCGCGCACCGGCGAGACGGTCGAGGTGCCGGCCAAGGCCGTGCCCTTCTTCAAGAGCGGCAAGGAACTGCGCGAGCGTCTGAACGCGTCCGGCGACGCCTGAATTTCCACGTCCTGACTGCCAAGAGAGTTTGCGAATGAGCCTGCTGTCCGAGTTCCGCGAGTTCGCGGTCAAGGGGAACGTCGTCGATCTGGCGGTCGGGGTGATCATCGGCGCGGCTTTCAACGGCATCGTCAAGAGCCTGGTCGATCAGGTCGTCATGCCCCCCATCGGCCTGTTGACCGGCGGCATCGACTTTTCCGAACTGGAATGGGTGCTGCGGCGCGAGAATCCGGCGACCGAGGCGGTCGAGAAGGTGGCGATTCAGTACGGCGCCTTCGCCAACACCGTGATCCAATTCCTGATCGTCGCCTTCGTGGTCTTCCTGGTGGTCAAGGGCGTCAACAGCATGCGGCGCCAGGAGGCGGCCAAGCCCGATCCGGCGCCCTCGGCCCCCACGCCGATCGAATCCCTGCTGGTCGAGATTCGCGACGCGCTGAAGGCGCGTCCCTGAAGCCGGAATTTCCCGCCGGCCGGTCGGGGTCAGGCCTTCCAGAACCGACCCTGGACCGCTGAGGCGCGGACCGGCGCGCGCCGGGCGCGGGGTTGAGGCACGGGGCGGGCGCAGACGGCGTAGTCGCCGTCGAACGGCGTCGGCGCCCAGGTTTCAGCCAGGACCGGGTCATCGACGCGCGCGTGACAATGCCCCCAGCCGCCTTCGCGCCGCGCCTTGGGCGTCAGGGCGCCCAGATGGTCCAGGATGTCCGGATTGGTCACCGGCAACCGCACCTTGGCCGCGCCCAGCGCCCGCGCATTGTCGATCAGGACGCCCGCCAGGACTTCGATCGCTTCGGGGGCCGTCTTCAGCGCCGTCAGATCGATGATGTCCAGGCACGGCGGTTCGATCGGGCTGGTCTTGGTCATCATCGCCGTCGCCGTCCCCACCAGTCGTCCGTCGCGCATCCGCCCCAGCAGTATGGGGGGCAAGGTCTGGTCCGGGTCGGCCAGGCGCCACGCCATGATCTCGGGCCCCCGGTCCGCCAGCAGCCGCCCCTCGGCCGTCAGCGCACGCCAGAAGTCGGCATAGGGCGAGTTTTCCCTGACATCGCGCAGCACGACGACGTCGTCCGGCAATTGCAGGCGTGGAGGCTGGAACAGGCGTGCGTTCATCAGGGGCTCGCCCAGACGTCGGGCCTGCTCCGCCGAAATCCCGCCCAGCAGACGCCGCAGCAGTCGACCCTTCAGACAGGTCAGCGGATCCACCATCCAGGACAGTTTCAGGGCGTGGGTCTCCGTCGGCCCCGGCTTGAGGCCGAACAGCCGATAAAGCGGCGCCGCGCGGGGATTGGCGTTCAGCGTATAGCAGGCGAACAGGTCGGGCTGAGCCAGGATCGCCTTGATCAGACAGCGGCTGGCGCCGGTGCGTTCCGGCGGCACGATGATGGAAAAACCCGTCGCCGCGTACAGGCTGTCATCGTCCTTGCAGAATCTCTGGATCAGATTGCCCAGCATGGCGACCGGTTCGTCCTGCCGATCGGCGACGACCCAGCCGAAGGGCGCGTCGATGTCGCGCCGCGCCGGATTGTCCTCCAGCCAGCGCCACCCCGCCTGCGATCGCTCCGGCCACCCGACCTGACGATGCAGCCTGTTCAGGGCCTCGTAGTCGGATCTGCGGATGGGTCGCACGGACATCGGCGCTCCTTCCCATAATGAAACCGGGACTGCTGCTCGAGGGCGCACAGTGCAGAGGCCGGGCCAAAGTGGCCTTTGTCCGACAGTGAAGGGAGGGGGCGCGACAGCCTTAACACTTGTTCGCATTTGCCTGCTGTGCTGGGTATGCGCCTTTCGCGCGCCCAGTTGCGGCGCGGCGGTTGGGAGTGAGCCGTTGACAGCGACGGACTTGGGGACAGCGCGACTTACGCGACGCCTGCATGCACATTGGGGGAGGTCGGTATGAACATCGTCGTCGCCCTTGGACTGATCATCACCTTCGCCACCGGCGTGCCGGTGCTGATGCAGATCCTCAAACACCATCCGCGGGGGCTAATCATCCTGTTCTTCGCCGAGATGTGGGAGCGTTTCTCCTACTACGGCATGCGCGGCATCCTGATCTTCTTCCTGACGCAGCACTTCCTGTTCGACGACTCGATGGCGGGCTCGACCTACGGCTCCTACACGTCTCTGGTGTATCTGCTGCCCCTGCTGGGCGGCATCATGGCCGACCGCTTCATCGGCACGCGCAAGGCCGTAGCTTTCGGCGCTCTGCTGCTGGTCGCTGGTCACGGCATGATGGCCTTCGAGGGACGCCCGGCGACAGAAACCCTGACCTATGCCGGCCAGACCTACCAGATCGACGCCGAAGGCCGTGGTGCGGCCCGTGACGTCGCGATCGTCATCGACGGTCAGAAGTACAAGTTCGAACCTGCCGAAAACGGCATCGCCATTCAGAACCTGCCCGCGACCTCGACTCTGCCGGCCGTCATTCCGACCGCCGAGTACAAGATCGAGGCTACCCGCGACATGGCGGGCGTAAACGTCTTCTACTTGGCGATTTCCCTGATCATCATGGGCGTCGGTTTCCTGAAGCCGAACATTTCGACGATCGTGGGACAACTTTATCCGCAGGGCGACCCACGCCGGGATTCCGGCTTTACCCTCTACTATTACGGCATCAACCTGGGGGCCTTCTGGGCCGCCGTGCTCTGCGGGCTTCTCGGGCAGACTGTCGGCTGGTGGGCGG
The DNA here is from genome assembly GCF_058809375.1 of Brevundimonas sp. GW821-FHT10E09. Taxonomy (NCBI): domain Bacteria; kingdom Pseudomonadati; phylum Pseudomonadota; class Alphaproteobacteria; order Caulobacterales; family Caulobacteraceae; genus Brevundimonas; species Brevundimonas sp. GW821-FHT10E09. The sequence goes on from NZ_JBXASO010000017.1 coordinate 26,556, forward strand.
GCTTCGGCTTGGCCGGCATCGGCATGGCGCTGGGTTGGGTTGTCTTCATGCTCGGCAAGCCGCTGCTGCAAGGCAAGGGCGAGCCGCCGGCCGACGCTGATCTGAAGAAGCCGTTGCTGGGACCGATCAACCGCGAATGGTCGATCTATCTGCTCAGCACCCTGAGTGTCGGCGTCGTCTGGTTCATGGTCCAGCGAAACGCTCTGGTCGGCTGGGTCCTGGGCGCTGCGACGGTCGCCTCGCTGCTGTTCATCCTCTACGTCATCGTCAAGGTCTGCGAAAGCAAGGCTCAGCGCGAGCGGATGATGCTGGCGATGGTGCTGATCTTCGGATCGGTGGTCTTCTTCACTCTCTTCGAGCAGGCCGGCACGTCGCTGAATCTGTTCGCTGATCGTAACGTGGACCTGAGCATCACGCCGCAGGCCTTCCAGTTCTTCGGGGTCACAGTCGGAACGCCCGCCCAATTGGCCGCCGCCGGCATCACGCCGAGCGGTTTCTGGATCGACGCGACGATCACCGCCGCCCAGACTCAGTCTTTCAATGCGGGCTTCATCCTGATCTTCGCCCCCATCATGGCCGCGCTGTGGGCCTTCCTGGCCAAGCGCAAGCTGGACCCCAATCCGACGATGAAGTTCGGCCTGGGCCTGCTTCAGGTCGGTCTGGGCTTCATGATCGTGGTGTGGGGCGCTGGCATGGCCGACTCGGCCTTCCAGATGCCTCTGCTGCTGCTGGGCCTGCTCTATCTGTTCCACACGACGGGCGAACTTTTCCTGTCGCCGGTCGGCCTGTCGGAGATCACCAAACTGTCGATGGCCAAGGTGGTCAGCTTCATGATGGCGGTCTGGTTCCTGGCCAGTTCAATCGCTCAGTATGTCGGCGGTTGGATCGCTGGCCTGGCGGGTACGGAGACCGTCGGCGGACAGGTGCTGGACCCCGGTCTGGCCCTGCGCACCTCGCTGGAGGTGTTCAGCATGCTGGGGCTGTGGGGCATGGGCATCGGCGTCGCCTTCATCGTTGTCAGCTTCTTCATCAAGGGCTGGTCGCATGGAGCTAACGACGGCGACGGTCATCCCGGCCCCACGTTGAGCGATAGAGGCCAGGAAGACGGCAATATCGCTGCGCCGCGAACCTCCACCACCGGCTGATCCTCAAGGCCCGACATGAGAAAGGCGGCGTCCTCACGGACGCCGCCTTTTTTGTTTGGAAATGGCCTTCGCCTCAGAAGGTCTTGCGGACCCGGATCGAGACGAAGGTGCGGGGATCGACCGTGCTGTCCTCGATGAAGGCCACGGCGCGGGTCTCGCGGTCGGCGAAAACCGTCCGGCTGTTCGTGAAGTCGTCCCACAGGTTCAGCTGGGCGCGGATCGCCAGGGTCGGGCTCGGCTTGTACTCGGCGAACATCTCGAAATAGTCCGTGCCGCGCCATTTGGAGACCTGGTCGGGCGAATAGTTGGGCTGGCCCAGATAGGGCAGCCAGTTCACGCCCCACTGCAGTTTCCAGCGCGTGATGTCCTGCTCGATGCCGATATTGGCCTGGGTGGCTCGAACCCCCGAGATGGGCCGTTCTTCGCCCGTCGTCGGGTCGGTGACGGCGGTCTTGTTCCAGTCGTTCTTGAAGGTGAAGCGGGCGCCCGGCGCGCCCAGCTTGTCCAGCGGCAGGGTCACGTTCAGCGACAGCCGGTCCAGCGTGCCCTCGCCGATATTGCCCACCGCCGACAGGCCGCCGGCCAGGGGGATCCGGTCGATGGCGTCGATGATCTCGTCGTGGCGATAGCCGATGGAGACGACGCCCTCGCCCCAGAAGCGGCGTTCGTAGGTCAGTTCCGAGATCCAGCGCTGCTCCGGCTCCAGATCGACGTTGCCGCCATAGACGTTCTCCTCTTCCAGGTCGGCCGAGGCGGCGAAGTCGGAGAAGTCCAGCTGGCCCAGCTCGCGCTCGAAGCGGAGGCGCAGCTGGTTGTTCGGCATCGGCGTCCAGGTGGCCATGAAGCGGGGCTTGGCGAAGAAGAAGCTCTTCTCCTGGTCGGCGTCGCCGGACTGGCTGATGGTCGAGGCTTCCAGGCGCAGGCCGGCCTCCAGCGTCAGGTCCGGGTGCAGCCGCCAGGTTCCCTTAGAGAAGGCCTCGCCGCGCGTCTCCTCGACCTTGACCGAGGCGCTGGGCAGGGGAATGGGCGCGCCGCCCTCGGTATAGGCCTGATCGGCCTGGCGCATGTTGTAGGCGATCTCACCGCCGGTCTCGATCGTCAGCTTCGGCGAGCGCTCGTGGCGGACCAGGGCGCGCAGGATGGTCTCTGACCTTTCGCCGGAATAGGCGAAGATCTGTTCGGGGGCGTCCACGCCGTTGTTCAGCACGTTGTAGGTCGAGACCCCGTCCCAGCTGCCGAACTCGTGCATCAGCCGGGTTTCCAGCTTGAAACGGTCGTTCAGGGGACGCTCCCAGGTCACGCCGAACTCGCCGCTGTCGCTGTCCTCGCTGTCCAGGCTTTCGCGGAAGGCGGTGGCGGATCGGCTGGTGTTGTAGCCCTGCCAGTCGTTGATCCCGTAGCGGGCGGTCAGATCGACCTTGCCGCCCGCGAGCGGGCCGGCGTAGGTCCCGCGGATCGAGTTCCCGCCGCCGTAGCCGTCGGTGTCGGTGAGCTCGTCGCGCAGCACATTGCCCGAGGCGTCGCGGCGGATCAGGCGGCCGGGGCCATTGGAATCGCTCATGCTGACGCCGTCGGACAGGGTGACGCCCCAGCTGCGGTCGCCGCTGCGGGCCGTGAACTGGTAGCTGCCGCCGTACAGGTCCTGGCCCGATCCCTCGAACTGGGTGGTGTTCCAGGTCAGGATCGACTGGCGGCTGGTCTCCTTCTTCAGGATGACGTTCACCACCACCGAGAACCCCTGCATGTCGATGCCGGGCGCGCCGCCCCGGATCAGCTCGATCCGCTCGACCTGCCGGGCCGGGGTGCGGCTGAGCACGTTGGAGCCGGTGTCGTTCTTGGAGGCCGGTCGGGCGTTGCCGATCAGGACATTGCCCACCGCCCCCTCAAAGCCGCGCGCGCCCGTGCCGTCGTCGAGGTCGAAGCCGGGCACGCGGTTGACCATGTCGAGCGCGGTGTTGGGCTGTTGAGCGAGAAAGAAGGCGGGCGTGAAGACCAGCACCCCCCGCTGGGCGGCGTCGGCCAGGGGCGCCTGGCTTACCGGTCCGGTCGGCACGGGCGCCTGGGCCACCTGCGGTTCGTCGCCGGCTTGGGCGCTCACGGCGGAAAGCAGCAGGGCGGTGCTTGCCAGCAGCAGTGTCTTTGTCATCGGTCTTTCCCTCGGTCCATTGGCGAGAGGTGTGCCGATCTGTCGCGTTCATCTCCAGTTACAAGGCCGAAAGGTGGATTAAATCGACGACAGCATTACAGAGTGTTCACGTGTCTATACTTTCGATTGTGAGACTATACGGTCGTGCGTACGGGAGATGGACATGAAAGCACTGATTTTGGCTTTGGGGCTGATCGCTGCGCCGACGCCGACGCTGGCCCAGACGGCCGAGGAGCCCGCCACGGTCGATGAGATCGTCGTGGTTGCGCGCCGGATCGAGGGCCCGATGTGGGAGGTCCAACGCGGCGACAGCACGCTGATCCTGGTGGGGTCTATCGACGGCCTGCCGCGAGACATGGAATGGCGCACAGACGCTCTGGTCTCTGCGGTGGAAGGGGCGGATCGCGTGCTGTTCCCGATACAGGGCCAGGCGTCGTTGGCGGATGTCGGACGGCTGCTTTGGCGGATGCGAACTCTGACGCGCCTGCCCAACGACCGCACGAGCGCGGATTATCTCTCGCCCGAGCTTGAGGCGCGGGTGGAACGGATTACAACCGAGGGGCCAAGCCGCAAAAGTATGCTGATGCTGTCGGCCGACCTGATGGAACACGGTGGCTATGCCCGACGCGCGCGGCCCGTGTCGGAGGTAGTGCGCGGGGCGGCGCGCAAATCCCGTAAGCCGGCCGAACCTGTCGGCGTCTTTCGCGGCGACGAGATGGTCGAGAAGATCCTGACCACGCCGCCCGAAGCCTATCTGGACTGTATCGAAAGAGCGGCGACAGCCGCCGAAGCCGGGGAGGTCGAGGGCGAACGACGGGCGGAGGCCTGGCGACGCAGGCAGGTGCCGGCGGTGCTGGCCTCGCCACTGGAGCAGGCGACGAACGCCTGCTCCTACTGGGCGGTAATGGGCGAGGGCGAGAGATTGCGGGGCATCTGGAATGAGGCCGTCGACGAGGCTCTGTCGCAGCCCGGGGTAACGGTGGCCATCGCACCGCTTCGGCTGCTGGCGGAGCCGAACGGCGTCCTGGCCCGGTTGGAAGCCCAGGGCCTGGAGCCGATCGGACCCGAGTGGCGGCCCGCGGCCCCCTGACGCCTTAGCTGGCCGGGGGCTGGCGGTCCGGGACCGCGTCGCGGGCTGCGTCGCCGATGTTCTCGGCCGCGCCGCCGACGCTGTCTGCGGCGCCGGCGATGGCGTTCGACTCGACGGCGTCGTTGCGGTTCATGTTGATCAGGAACCAGCCGATCAGCCCGACCAGGGCCAGGCCGATGATCAGGGCGACGACGCCGCCCAGGCCGCCGCCGCGACGGCTCTCGACGACGACGGGGGCTGCGGCGGGATCGTTCTCGGTGATCCGTTCGACCCGGCCGTCAGGGTGTTCGACAGTGCGTTCGGTGGGCATGGTGTGTCCTCTCCAGTGTGGCGAGGAAACACGCGCTCGGCGATTAGGGTTCCGGCCTGTTCAGACCGCCGTGCCGCCGACGGTCAGGCCGCCCATCTTCAGCGAAGGCTGGCCGATGCCGACGGGCACGCCCTGACCGGCCTTGCCGCAGACGCCGACGCCGGGGTCGAAGGCGAAGTCGTCGCCGATCATCTGGATTTTCGTCAGGGCCGTGGCGCCGTCGCCGATCAGGGTGGCGCCGCGCACCGGCGCGGTGATGACCCCGTCCTCGATCAGATAAGCCTCGTTGCACTGGAAGACGAACTTGCCGTTGGTGATGTCCACCTGGCCGCCCGAGAAGTTGGCGGCGTAGAGGCCGCGCTTGGTATTGGCGATCATGTCGGCCTTGGAGTCCTTGCCGCCCTCCATGAAGGTATTGGTCATGCGCGGCATGGGCATGTGGGCGAAGGACTGGCGCCGGCCGTTGCCGGTGGCGGCCACGCCCAGCTGACGCGCCGACAGTCGGTCGTGCATCAGGCCGACCATGATCCCGTCCTCGATCAGGACGGTGCGCGAGGTGGGGGTGCCCTCGTCATCGACCGACAGGGAGCCGCGGCGGCCGGCGATGGAGCCGTCGTCCACCACAGTGACGCCGGGGGCGGCGACCCGCTGGCCCATCATGCCGTTGAAGACGGACGAGCCCTTCCTGTGGAAGTCGCCCTCGAAGCCGTGGCCGATGGCCTCGTGCAGCAGGACGCCGGGCCAGCCGGCCCCCAGGACCACGTCCATCTCGCCCGCCGGGCAGTCGATGGCGTCGAGGTTGACCAGGGCCTGGCGCAGGGCCTCGTCCACCTGGGCCTGCCAGCGTTCGGGCGCGACCCAGGCCTCGAAGCCGGCTCGGCCGCCGGCGCCGGCGCCGGCGCTCTCGCGCTTGCCGTTCTGCTCGACGGTGACGGAGACGTTCAGCCGGACCAGGGGACGGACGTCGCGCACCACCCGTTCGTCGGCGCGCAGGATCTCGATGGCCCGGCGCTCGCCGACCAGGGAGGCCGAGACCTGGACCACCCGGGGATCGCGGGCGCGGGCCCAGGCGTCGATCTCGGCCAGCAGGGCGATCTTGTCGGAGAAGGCGGGCGAGGCCAGGGGATCAACCGCGTCATAGAGCTGCTGATTGGTGGCGCGCGGCCCTTCGGCGACCCGGGCGGCGTGGCCCTGCTTGGCCAGAGCCGCGCTGTCGGCGGCGCGGCGCAGGGCGGCGGCGGAAATTTCGTTGGCGTGGGCGTAGCCGGCGGTCTCGCCCGCCACCACCCGCAGGCCGAAGCCCTCGGTGGCGTCATAGGCGGCGGACTTCAGCCGGCCGTCGTCGAACACCAGGCTCTCGCTCTCGGACCGTTCCAGGAACAGCTCGCCGTCGTCGGCGCCGGCCAGGGCCGTCTTCAGGATCGACAGGGCTTCGTCGGTCTCGACGCCGGCGGCGTCGAGGATGGGGGGCGGGGCGGCGTGAACGGTCATGGGCTGTAGGTAGGGGCTGGAGGGCGGTTCGTCACCTGCCGGGGCGGATTCAGACGCCGGGACGAAAAAAGAGAGTCTGAATCGTCTGAATAGTCTGAAATCGGCGACGGCGGCGTTCAGGAAAAAACACAGTCTAATTTGTCTGAATCGTCTGAAATCTCCGGCGACGGCGGCAAGGGCGACAGACTACCACGCGCGGGAGGGGCGTCAGGTCGATGAGTCCTCCGGTTCGGCAAGGCGTTGAAATCCTTGCTGAAGGACCAGCGTCATTATGAGGGCAAAGATCCCTTTCGTCATTCCGGGTCTCCGCTGCGCTGCGCCCGGAATGACGAAAGAGAAGGGGGAGCGGCTCAGCGCGCCAGCCTGCCCTTGGCCTTGTCGGAGTCGAGAACGATGTCGGGGTCCGGCGCCGCGATCTCCTCGCCGCAGTGGTCGAGCACCTTCAGGATGTGGCGGATCAGGTTCAGCCGGGCGGTCTTCTTGTCGTCGGTGGCGATGATGGTCCAGGGGGCGAAGGCGCGGTCGGTCTCGTCCAGCATCCGGTCGCGGGCGTCGGAATAGGCGTCGAACCGCGCCTCGGCCTCGGCGTCCAGCGACGACAGCTTGAACCGTTTCAGCGGATCGACGCGGCGTTCCTTCAGCCGTTTCGCCTGTTCCTTGCGCGAGATGTCGAGCCAGAGCTTGATCAGGATGATTCCGTCGTCGGTCAGCATCCGCTCGAAGCGCGGCGCATCGGTCAGGAACTGGGCGTACTGCTCGGGCGTGCAATAGCCCATCACCGGCTCGACCCCGGCGCGGTTGTACCAGGAGCGGTTGAAGATGACGGTCTCGCCCGCCGCCGGCAGATGCGGGACGTAGCGCTGGAAATACCACTGGCTGGTTTCCCGGTCGCTGGGCTTGGGCAGGGCGACGACGCGGGTCTGGCGCGGGGACATGTATTCCGTCAGCCGCTTGATGGCCCCGTCCTTGCCGGCGGTGTCGCGCCCCTCCAGCACGATGACCACCCGCAGCCCATGCTCGATGGTCCAGGCCTGGGTCTTCACGACAGCGAGCTGAAGCTGTTCTAGTTCGGCGTCGTAGGCGTCTGTTTTCTTTCCCATTCGATCAGAGTGGGACGGGACGGGGGCGAGGGCAAGCGGGGCGTTGACGGGCGATGCAAGATGACGCGCTTCTCACGTGCCGCCAGCGGCGACCGGGGCTAGGATATTCCAAAGTGGAGGCTTCGATGACGCTGAATCGCCGCAGGCTTTTGGCCGCCGGACTGGTCGCTGCGGCGACCGGAGGCGTGTCGTCCGCTTCGGCGGGCGACGCCGCAGACTATGAGGCGGGGCTGGACGCCGCGTTTGCGGAGACCGGGCCGGTCGCCCTGGCCGGGGGCGTGGTCACGCGCGAAGGCCTGGTCTGGTCCGGGGTGCGGGGCGTGCGAAGGATCGGCGGGACCGATCCCGCGACCCTGAACGACCGCTGGCACCTGGGGTCGAACACCAAGGCGATGACGGCGGCCCTTTACGGGCGGCTGGTCGACCAGGGACGGGCGGACTGGGACGCGCCGCTGGGGAATCTGTTCCCCGGCGTCCGGATCGACCCGGCCTGGGACGGGACGACGATCCGCGACTTCATGCATCACCGGGCGGGGGTGAAGGACGCCGACGCCCTGGGCATGGTCTTTTTCCTGACCGCGAGGGGCGACCCGCGGTCCCTGCCGCAACAGCGGCTGGCCGTGGTCGAGCGGATGTTGGGCGTCGCGCCGACCGGGACGAAGGGGGCGTTCGAATACGCCAACGCCAACTATATGCTGGTCGGGGCGGCCATCGAACGGATCACGGGCCAGTCGTGGGAACAGGTCGTTCAGGCCGAATTGTTCGCGCCCCTGGGCCTGACGTCGGGCGGTTTTGGCGCGCCGAAGACCGATACGGCGGGCGGCCCCAATGTCTGGGGGCATCGCGGCGAAGGGGCGGCGCGGGTCGCTGTGGATCCCGCCGATCCGGGCGCGGACAATCCCCCGGCCCTGGGGCCGGCGGGGACGGCGCACATGAGCCTGGACGACTATGCGAAATGGCTGAGGCTGTTCCTGACGGACGGCGGCGGCTGGCTGAAGCCGGAGACGGCGGCGCAACTGGCCACGCCGGGCGCGGGCGAGGGCATGCCCTACGCCCTGGGGTGGATCGCGCCGCCGCAGATTCCCTGGGCGGGCGGGCCGGTGCTGACGCACGACGGGTCGAACACCCTGTGGTACGCGACGGCCGTGGTCGCCCCGGCGCGGGGCGTGGCCTTCATCGCCCTGAGCAATCAGGGCGCGGGTCAGGCGGCGACGACCGCCCTGATGCGAAAACTGGTTGGACGGCTGAACGCCTGAGCAGATGCCAGACCCGTTCTAAATGCTCTGTACACCACTTGCGGTTATTCCGGAGCGGTGAGTGAGTGAAGGCGTACGCAGTGCTGAGTTACAATGTCTTACGAGGCGGCTGGGAGCGCGACGGGCGTCAGGTCGACCACGTCTCGCTCGGCCAGGGCGAATTCTGCGTCAGCGACGATCCCGACACCGTGATCACCACGGTCCTGGGATCCTGCGTTGCGGCCTGTGTGCGCGATCCCAAGGCCGGAATCGGCGGGATGAATCACTTCGTCCTGCCTCGGCTTCCCTCCGGCTCGCGGAGCGACCCCTCCCGCTACGGCTCCCGGCTGATGCCGCTGCTGATCGACCGCCTGCTTGAACGGGGCGCCAGCCTGAAGCGCCTGGAGGCCCAGGTGTTCGGCGGCGCAAGTCCCGGCCCGTTCCAGAATCCCATCGGCCAGAACAACGTCGATTTCGCCATGGCCTATCTGGCCGAGCGCGGCATAGCGACCGCCGCTCCCGTTCGCAGCGGGGCGGCGGGCTGCAGGCTCGAGTTCTGGCCGGAGTCAGGCCGGCTGATCCACACGCCGCTGACCGGGGTGAAGAAGGTCGCCGGCGCCAGGATCATGCTGCGCCCGGTCAAACCTCTGGTGCTGTCGTCCGCCGCCTAGGGGCGCGGGCGGCTGTATTTGAACGCTTCGCCCCCTCGCGGCGTTTGCCAGCGGGGCCGTGGGCGGTCCATGCTGGGGCTGCATGAAGCGCGACTTCGCCGATTTCTGGAATCTGCTGTGGGAGGTCGGGCTGCTGGCCTGCGCCGCCTTCGCGCTGTTGAACGCCTATGCGCCGCCGCAGGACCTGCCGTGGAAGCCGCTGGACCTGAGCCAGCCGCTGGGCCGGGCGACGGCGGCCAAGGTGGCCGACTTCGACATCGCCCCGACGGCGGCCCCGGAAGAGGTCCAGGGGGCGACCGAGGCCTGTATGCAGGTGCTGCGCGAGGCGGGGATCGAGGTCGAGCGGGCGGCGGATCGCGACGACGGCGGCTTCTGCGTCGTGCGCGGGGCGGTGCGGATCACCGGCGGGGCGGTGACGCCCCTGGCCCCGGCCGATGTGGTGATGCAGTGCCCGCTGGCCGTCCGCTATGTCATCTGGGACCGGCAGGTGTTGCAGCCGGCGGCGCGCAGCATCCTGGGCTCGGCCCCGGCGCGGGTCGAGAACTACGGGACCTATTCGTGCCGGCGCATCTATGGCTCGCAGGACGAACAGGAGCGGCCCAGCGAACATGCGCGGGCCAACGCCCTGGACGTGGCGGCGGTGCGGCTGGAGGACGGGCGGACCGTCAGCGTGCTGAACGACTGGCGCGGCCAGGGTCCGGCGGGCGAGCCGGGCGGGCGGTTCCTGCACGCGGTGCGCGACGGGGCGTGCCGACTGTTCTCGACCGTGCTGACGCCCGACTACAACGCCGCCCACGAGAACCATCTGCATGTCGATGGGGCCGAGCGGGGCCTGTGCCGTTAAGGTTGAATCGCCCCTGACGCGAATCGCTTTGCTGTTGACCGACCGGAAAAGCCGGGTGACAACAACAGCACAGTCCGGATTTTGCGTGGGGTCCACACCCGCGTCTCGCTCCTTCGCCTGAACGAGCTGTCCAGATGGACTGTCGGGTCACCCTGAGGGGGATCCGCCTGGAAAAGCGCGTTTACGGAGACGCAGACATGGCGACCGGTACGGTCAAGTGGTTCAACCCCACCAAGGGCTATGGATTCATCCAGCCCGACAGCGGCGGCTCTGACGTGTTCGTTCACGTCACCGCCGTTCAGAAGGCCGGCCTTCAGGGCCTCGATGAGAACGCCAAGGTCGAATACGAGCTGGAAAACCAGCGCGGCAAGACTTCGGCGATCGACCTCAAGCTCCTCTGAGTCGAGCGGCCGATTAAGGCATGAGAACAGGCGCGGGGGCCAAGGCTTCCGCGCCTGTTTTTGTTTGGGCTACCGCGCTTCGCGCGGTTTGAGCCGCATGATGTGGGGCTACCGCGCTTCGCGCTACTTGAGCCGCATGATGTGGGGCTACCGCGCTTCGCGCTACTTGAGCCCGAGGTTGGCCTACGCGGCTTCGCGCGGCTTGAGCCCTTCGGTCGGCTTCGTTCGCTGGGATCTCTGCGCCATCACGATGGCGCCCAGGACCAGGGCGCCGCCCAGGGCCTGTATGGGCGTCAGGGTCTCGCCGAAGATCCACCAGCCCAAGAGGCCGGCGACGACCGGCTGGATCAGGATGGTGACGGCGGTGATTGAGGCCGGCAGCTTGCCCAGGGCCCAGGCGACGCCGCCCTGGCCGAAGACGTGCATGACGCCCATGGTCAGACAGGCGGCCCAGCCGGACAGGCTGGCGGGGATGATGTCCTCGCCCAGGACCAGGGCCACGATCAGCAGCAGGGGCGCGCCCAGCAGGGTGGCCCAGAAGGTGACGCGCATGGCGCCGGCCGTGGCGCGCGCCGCCTTCACCGCCAGGAAATAGCCCGAGTACCAGACCGCCACCGACAGCGAGAAGAGGTCGCCCAGCGGCGGATTGGTCCCCTGTCCGCCGTCGGCGCCCGCCGCCATGGCGAAGGCCCCGCCCATGGCCAGGGCCAGGGCCAGCAGGAACAGCCGGTGCGGCGTCTCCTTCAGCACGATCCAGCCGAACAGGGTGACGACGACCGGCGTCAGGTTGCACAGGACCGTGGCGTTGGCGACCGAGGTCATGACGATGCCGTAGTGCCAGAAGCTGAGGTCCAGGGCGAAGAACAGGCCGGCCAGCAGCGCCCATTTCGACGGGGCGGCGATCCCGCCCGGCTCGCGCGACGCCAGCAGGGTCAGCAGGGGCAGGGCGAAGACGAACCGCCAGAAGCCCGCCGCCGCCGGACCGGTCTCGGTCAGGCGCACCAGGATCGGCGCCAGGCCCAGGACGCAGGCGGCGATCAGCAGGACGATCAGGGCGAAGGCGCGGGGGGAGACGCGGGCGGCGAGAGCGGACATGGCGGGCCTCTTACGCCGCCCCGCGACCTTCCGCCACAGGTCAGGCCAGATCGGAGGCGGGATCGATCCGGGCGCGCAGCGCGACTTCCAGACCGGGGGCCAGGTCGCGATAGTCGATACGGCCGTCCAACTGGGTGACCAGGCTGCCGATCATCAGGGAGCCGAAGCCCTTGCCCGCCTTGTGGCCGCCCTTGCCGTCGTCGGCCACGACCAGGCGGAACCGGTCGTCGCTCTCGCTCAGGGTGATGCGCAGCGGGCCGGGCCGGCCGTCATAGGCGTATTTCTGGGCGTTGATGATCAGTTCGGTCAGGATCAGGCCCAGGGTCACGGCGCGGCCGGCGTCGATACAGATCGGGGCCAGGTCGGTCTCGATGGCGGCGGCCCAGTCGGCGCCCATGCTGGCGCCCAGGTCGTCGACCAGTTCGCTGATGTAGCGGGACAGGTCGATCGTCGTGTCGTGGTCGCCGCGATAGAGGCGGCTGTGGACGGTCGAGACGGCGCGGACGCGGCGACGCGCCTCCTGCAGGGCCGAGCCGGCGGGACTGTCGCCCAGGTCGCGGGCCTGGAGGCCCAGGAAGCTGGAGACCAGGGTCAGGCTGTTCTGGACCCGGTGATTGACCTCGCGCATCAGGAACTGCTGCTGCTCCAGTCGCAGGTCACGCTCGGTCAGCCGGGCCTGGAGCGACTGGTTCTGGCTGCGCAACTGATTGACGGCGGCGAAGTCGAACAGGGCGTCGCGCAGGCGGGCGGCGGATTCCACGGCCGCCGCGCTCCAGCGTCGGGCGCGGCCGGTGACGGTCTGGGACCAGCCCTCGAACGAGGCGCGGGGCGTCAGGGGGCCGCCGTCGGCCGCCGACTTGACGGCGGTGGACGGATCCCCGGCCCAGCGGACCGTCTCCAGGATCTCGGACCGGAACCACAGCAGCGACAGGGGCTGGTCGCCCGCCAGGCGCACGGCCAGCAGGCCGCTGGCGTGGACGCGCCAGGCCTGGGCCTCGGGCAGAAGGGCGGACAGGGCGTTGGAGGCGACGGGGCGCAGGCCCGGCTGCTGGCCCAGCCAGTCCGACAGGCGGCGTGCGGCCTCCTGCGGTGGGGTGTGGCCGAAACAGGCGATGCGGTCGCCGCGCACGATGGCCAGGCCGTCGGCCCCGACCAGCTCGGTCAGCTGCCCCGAATGTTCGGCCAGGGCGGCGTCCAGATCGCGGTCGGTGGACAGGCGCAGGATCAGTTCGTCCTCCAGCCGGCGCAGGCGGACCCGGTCGCGATACAGTTCGGCGTCGGCCTTGGTCTTCAACTGACGGGCCAGGGTGCGGGCCAGGGTGGTGCAGGCGACCCGCAGTTCATAGGGCAGCAGCAGCGGCGTGGCGCTGTGGCAGGCGACCAGGCCCCACAGGACGTCGTCGACGATGATCGACACCGAGGCCGAGGCCCGCACGCCCATGTTCTTCAGATACTGGATATGGACCGGCGAGACCGAGCGCAGGCCGCTGTCGCTCATGTCCAGCGGGGGCTCGCCCGGCGCGACCGGACGCAGGGGCTGGGGCGTATAGCGGCAGTCGGGGATGACCCGCACCGGATTGCGCAGATACAGGGCGCGGGCCTGGCGGGGAATGTCGGTCGCCGGGAAATGGTGGTTCAGGAAGGACGACGCGCCGGCCGCGCGCGATTCCGCGACCACCTGGCCCGCCTCGTCGTCGAGGAAACGGTAGATCATGACCCGTTCGAAGCCGGTCAGGCTGCGGAAGGCGTCGGCGGCGCGTTCGCACACGGTCTGGACCGATGCGGCCCGTTCCAAGGCGGCGGCGGCGGCGTCGAGCCTTGCGATCAGTTCGACCCCGAGACGGGCCTGCTGTGAGCTCTGCTCGACCTCGACCACCATCCGCTCCAGCGGGTCCCGGCCCGGCGCGTAATGGACGACGATGTCGTATTCCAGTCGATTGGTCGCGCGCCAGCGGCCGGCGAAGCCCGCCTCATGGCCGCGGGCCATGTCGCGCAGACGACGCCCGACGACCTCGCCCAGAAGGTCGGTCGCCGACTGATCGATCCAGGTCGTGCGGCCGGTCAGTTCCTCCACAGCGCCGGCGACCTGTTCGACGGTCTGGGCCTCGAGATTGAGCACCAGCAGGAAGCCGTGCGGCTGGATGGCCTGGGGGACATGGATCGGCTCGCGATCACAGTCGGTCAGGTCGATGAGGGCGGCGGGCGCGCTCATGCGGCGGACGTCCGGTCGCCCGCGCCGGAGAAGCGTGGCGGTTCCGGGACGTTTCGCCGGGTTTCGCTTGTGGGGAGGTTCATGCGACCGACAAGGTAACACACGGGCGGCGCTTGTCTATTTCGCGTTAGAAGTGTCCGGTGGCGGACAGTGTCGCGCCGCTGGCCGAGGCGGGCCATGGACACGGAACGGCCGTAGTCCCATGGCGTTGGGATACGGTTCCCCTTTCCAGTTGGCAGCCCTTCATGAAACTGCGCGTCCGCGCCGAGCTCGTCTATCGTTTCGATCCGCCGACGGACGCCATCTACAAGATCCAGGTCGCCCACTGGCCCGGCCAGGACATCCTGCAGGAGACCCTGACCTTCGATCCGCCGGTGGAGTTCCACGAGGACGAGGACGTCGATTTCGGGGCCCGGACCCTGCGCTGCCACGTCGAGGGCGAAGTGACCCTGACCTATGAGGCGGTGGTCGAGAACGGGGTGCTGAAGGGCCTGCCGCCCGGCGTGTCCCAGCATGACTGGGGCGAACTGCCGGCCGAGGTCCTGCCCTATCTGCAGCCGAGCCGGTACTGCCCTTCGGACCAGTTCGGCCGGTTCGTCACGCGGGAGTTCGGCGACACCTCGGGCGGGGCGCGGGTGCTGGCGATCCTGAACTGGATCACCGAGAACCTGGACTATGAGCACGGCGTGTCGGACACCGAGACCACGGCGGCGCGCACCTTCATCGACCGGGCCGGGGTGTGCCGCGACTTCACCCACCTGGGCATGACGCTGTGCCGGGCGTCGGGCATTCCGGCGCGGGCGGTCAGCGCCTTTGCGCACCAGCTGAATCCGCCCGACTTCCACGCCATCTTCGAGGTCTGGCTGGATAACGGCTGGTGGCTGGTCGATGCGACGCGGCTGGCGCCGGTCGAGGGTCTGGTGCGGATCGCCTGCGGACGCGACGCGGCGGACATCGCGTTTCTGACGACTCAGGAGCGGTGCCAGATGGTGCGGCAGTCGGTGACGGTGGCGCCGGCCTGAGTGTTTCACCCTCTCCCATTGGGAGAAGGATCAGCGTTTTTGCTCCGCCTTATAGGCCTGCAGCGCGTCGATCACGTCCATCTGGCGCAGCACCTTGTTCTGCGGGTCGATCAGGACGTGGGCGCCGGCCGGGGCCGCGATCTGCCCGCGACCGTCGGTCATGGCGACGGTCCGGACGCGGCCGTCGATCTCGACGTCCAACGGCATGGGGAAGGTCTCGCCGTTGCCGGTCGCCCATTCCAGCCGCAGCACGTCGCCCTCTCGCGTCTGGGTCAACACCGGCAGGGCGGCGTTGTAGAGATAGCCGCGGAAGAACCAGCCGTAATCCTGGCCCGTCACCTGGTTGACGATCTGGAGGAAATCCCGCGTCGAGCGGTACAGGGGCCTGAAGGCGCCGGGCCGGGGATCATCGGTTCCATAGACCAGGCGGGTCAGGGCCTGGTGGAAGGCGGCGTCCCCGATCAGCATCCGCAGCGAATGGCTGATCAGCGAGCCCTTGGAATAGATGTCGTTCCCCGGGCCGACGTCGCCCTTGTAGACCTCGTCCTCGGTCTTGGGCGTGCCCGAAACGACAGGGAATTTGTTGATCAATCCCTCGCGCTGGTTGGCCAGTTCGCGCTGCATATAGCGGTCGCCCAGCAGCCAGCGGGCGTAGAGGGGCTGCATATAGCTGCCCAGACCTTCGTGCAGCCACATGTCGTCGGCGTTCTGATTGGTCAGCTGGTTGCCGAACCATTCGTGGGCGAACTCGTGCTGAAGCAGCCAGTCATAGCCGCGTCCGTCGATCTTGTAGCCGTTGCCATAGGCGTTGATGGTCTGGTGCTCCATGCCCAGGTGCGGGGTCTCGACCACGCCCATCTTCTCGTCGCCGAAGGGGAAGGGGCCGACATTGGCCTCGAAGAAGTCCAGCATCTTTGGAAACTGGGCGAACAGGGCCTGGACCTTGTCGGGCGCGTCCGACTTCAGATGCCAGTAGTTCATCGGGATCGTATTGCCGAACCGGCTTTCGTACTGGCCGCTGACCTCCTCGTAGGGGCCGACATTCAGGGCGATGGCGTAGGTGTTGGGGCTCTTCGCCGACCAGTTCCAGGTGGTCCAGCCGTCGCCGTGGTCGACCGTGCCCAGGAACCGGCCGTTGGACGGCGCCGACAGGGTCGAGGGGATGGTGATGTGCAGGTCGACCCGGCCCGGCTCTCCGTGCGGGCTGTCGATACAGGGCCAGAAGATGTCGCAGCCCTCGCCCTGGACGGCGGTGGCGATCCAGGGCTCGCCCGACGGGGCCGTGGACCAGACAAAGCCGCCGTCCCAGGGCGCGCGGGGCGCGACGCGGGGCCGGCCGGCGTAGGCGACGCGCAGGGCGACGCTCTGACCGGCGGCCAGGGGGCGGGGCAGTTGGACCGTCAGACGGCCTTCGGGATTGGACCAGCGGTCGGCGGCGACCTCGACCCCGTCGATCTGGACGGAGGAGATGGCCAGCAGGGTGTCCAGTTCGACCTCCAGCCGGTGCAGCGGGGCCGTGGCGGTGAAGTCCAGAACCGCGACGGCGTCGATGGCCCGGTCCTCGGGCAGGACCCGGATCGACAGGTCGGCCTGGTCGAACCGCATCGCCTGCTGTTCAGGCGTCAGGGGCTGGTCGGTGGCGAGGGTGAAGGCGGTCGACTCGCGCGGCGTCGCGGGCGGCGGCGGGGTCGTGGCGCAGGCGGCCAGAGCGAGGACGGCGGCCGTGCAGGCCAGGGTGCGCGCGATCGTCATGGAATCCCCTCCGAATACGGCCGAAGCCTAGCCGTCGGCCGGGGCGGGGGGCAAAGAAAAAGGCCGGCGTCGCCGCCGGCCTTTTCCAGAAACAGATGCAGCGGTCGCCGATCAGGCGGCGGCGGCTTGCTCGGCCAGCTTGGCGCGGACCTGACGCTTGATGCGCTGGGCGGCGATCGACAGCTGCTCGTCGCGGGCCTTGACGATGAAGGCGTCCAGGCCGCCCTTGTAGTCGAGGGTGCGCAGCGCGGCGTTCGAGATACGCAGCGAGAAGGTCTGACCCAGGGAATCCGAGGTGACCTTGACCGTCTTCAGCGACGGCAGAAAGCGGCGCTTGGTCTTGATGTTCGAGTGGCTCACGCTATGGCCGACCATCGGGCCGATACCGGTGAGTTCGCAACGACGCGACATCGTCAGATCCTTAAGGTGCGGCGTCCAGCCCGAAACAAGGGAGAAGACGCATGAAACAAGTACGCGCGGGAAGCAGCCCGCGCGAGAGGGGGCCGTATAAGGGAAGAGGAGGTTCGGCGTCAAGCCGAGTCTTGGGCTTTCGAGGCCCGTCGCGCGTCGGCCGGGACTCGACTTCGTTCAGGCGTCATTCAAATGACGCGCGCTATGGGTCATATCATGAAGATCCACGCTGAACAGAAGGCCGCCATGTCTCGCCCGTCCCTGATTGATCGCCTGTCCAAACGCGCCCTGTCCCTGAAGGTCTGGGCCGTGCTGGCTCCGGTCATGGCCGGCGGCGTCCTGCTGGCCGCCCCCGCCCTGGCCCCGGCCCAGACGGCCGCCCAGAGCGAAGTCCTGCCCGGCTACTGGGAATATACGACCAGCGCGCTCGGCCAACGCGACACCGAACAGAAATGCGTGCGGCCCAGCGAGATCAACCGCTTCTTCGGCGGTCTGTCGACCAACCGCTGGCGCTGCACCTATCCGACCCGCGTGGTCGGGGACGGCCGGGCGCGGTTCGAGGGGACGTGTCAGGACAAGAAGGGCCGCCGGGTCAATGTGCGGCTGACCGGCGCCTATGAGGACACCAGCTTCAGCTTCCGCGGCGGGGCCCAGCTGCTGCGCGGCACCCCCTATATTCCCGCCACCATCACGGCGCGCCGCATCAGCGCCCAGTGCCCGGCCGATGCGGAGTATTTCTGAGCCTCAGACGGGTTCGGAGCGGGCGACCACATAGGTGTGCATCTGGTCGTCCGTCGAGAGACTGACGTATTCGCCGGTCTCCAGGCGTTCGTCGGCCAGACGGAAACCGTGGACGTCGTCCGCGTCGCCGGGTTCGAAATCCAGGAACCAGCGGTCGGGGGCGGCGTGACGCAGCCGACCGAAGGCCAGGGTGGCGCCGTGCGAAAAGCGGCGGACCCGGCATTTTTCCGGCGCTTCTCGCCAGACGGCGGCGTCCAGGCGGCGCTCGGCCGTCAGCGGCGCGAGAATATCATAGCCCGCCTCGGGATCGCCCGCCGGGGCCTGCGGCTCGCGCGCCAGTTCCAGACGGATGTGATGAAAGCCCAGCGGGGCGGCGGGGTCGGCGTCGGTCATGGTCGGCTCCTGATCAAGGGCCATGTGGACGTCGAAGCCGCAGGCGCGCCTTGATGTCGGTCAAACCAAAAAGGCCCCGGATCGTTCCGGGGCCTTTCCGTTGGTTCGAGGCGGAAGCCCCAACCTGTATTCAGGCGGCTTCGGCGGTCGGGATCGGCTTCTTGGCGCTGAGCGACTTGGCCAGCAGTTCGACGGCGGCGTCCTTGTCGATCTTGTTGGCGGCGGCGACTTCGCGCGCCATCCGGTCCAGGGCCGATTCATAGAGCTGGCGCTCCGAATAGGACTGTTCCGGCTGGGTGTCGGCGCGGTGCAGGTCGCGGACCACTTCGGCGATGGAGATCAGGTCGCCCGAGTTGATCTTGGCCTCGTATTCCTGGGCGCGACGCGACCACATGGTGCGCTTGATGCGGGCGCGCCCCTTCAGGGTGGTCAGGGCCTTGGTCACGACGTCGTCGGCGGCCAGCGAACGCAGGCCGGCCGTCGCAGCCTTCTTGGTCGGGACGCGCAGGGTCATCTTCTCGTGGTCGAAGGTCACGACATAGACTTCCAGCGACATGCCCGCGACTTCCTGAGTCTCGACCGCCGCGACTTTGCCGACGCCGTGCGCCGGATAGACGACCGCGTCGCCAACCTTGAACTCCAGACCAGTCTTGCTCGTCATATTCGTCCTTTCCCGGTCAGGGCCGGGCGACGCGAAGGCGCAGGAAACGCAAACAGGATCTCGGCCGCCGGATCTCTCCGTCGGTCGGGATGATGCTGGGCGTCAAATGCGGAAACGGATCACCAAACCTCTGGCCGATCCCGTCTGTGGGCGGGATTCTGTCGCAAACACGGGCGGCGCGAAGATTTCGCGGACCGCCCGATCCAATGAAACAGAACCTATCACAAATTTGCGGAATTTCAAAACGTCCACAGGGCGGACGTGGATTTGCGACAGTTCAACCTTGGCCGTTCGGCGGGGCGAGGCGCCGAAAGTCGTCGAGAAATCAGGAGCCCTTGCCGGGCTTGGGGCTGAAGTATTTCTCGTACTTGCCCGTCTCGCGCTCATATTGTTCGCGGTCGGCGGGGGGCGTCCCCTTGACGGTGATATTGGGCCAGACCTTGGCGTATTCGGCGTTGACCTGCAGCCACTTGCCGTCCGGCTCGTCCTCGGTGTCGGGCACGATGGCGTCGACGGGGCATTCCGGCTCGCACACGCCGCAGTCGATGCACTCGTCCGGGGCGATGACCAGGAAGTTCTCGCCCTCGTAGAAACAGTCGACGGGGCACACCTCGACGCAGTCCATGAACTTACATTTCACGCAGGCGTCGGTGACGATGTAGGTCATGGGGCGGCGAACGGGGGCGAAACTGTGGGTGGGAGGCCTGCGACATGGCGGCCACGCAACCAACTGTCAACAGCGCGGCTTAAGGTGGGAGACGTTCGCAGGCGGTCTGACACGACTTGACAACAGTCAGGCTTAATCGCAACTGTGTTGATTGCATATAACGATCCTCTTCAACCGGAACATTCCCCATGCGCACCCCCTTCATGAAACACGCCCTCGCCGGCGCCCTGGCCGTCAGCCTCGCCGCCGGCGGCGCGGTGGTGGCCCAGGCCGCCCTGACCAAGACCCCGTCGGAAGTGACCGCCGGCGCCTATGACCTCGATTCCGGCCACGGCAAGATCACCTGGTCGGTGAACCACCTCGGCTTCTCGACCTACACGGGCCAGTTCGTGAACGTGAAGGCCGAGCTGAAGCTGGACGTCGCCAATCCCTCGGCCTCCACCCTGACCGCCACCATTCCGCTGACCGACGTGGCCCCGAACGACGACAAGCTGAAGGCCCACCTGCAGACCGCCGACTTCTTCGACACCGCCAATCATCCGACGGCGACCTTCGTCTCGCGTTCCGTGACGGTCGACGCCGATGACGCCAACGAGGCGACCGTGGTCGGCGATCTGACCCTGCGCGGCGTGACCAAGCCCGTGACCATCGAGGTCGAGTTCAACCAGGCCGGAACCGCCATGGGCGCCTACAAGGCCGGCTTCGACGGGGAAGCTGTCATCAAGCGCTCGGACTTCGGCATCAACTACGCCCTGCCGGCCGTGTCCGACGAGGTGAAGCTGCACATCGAGGGCGAGTTCGTCCTGAAGCAGTAAGCGATTTTCGCGCCGGGCCCCTGGCCCTCAGGGCGCGATGATCAGGGAATAGAGGGCGCGGGCTTCTTCAGGCGGCCCGCGCCTTTCGCCCATCGCCTCCACCCGCAGGGTCGTGACCCGGCCGTTCTGGGCGAAGGTCAGCAGATCGCCGGGGCGGACGCAGCGGCTGGGCTTGTCCAGCCGGATCTCCCGCCCCTGATGCGTCAAACGCATCGCGCCGCGTTCGACGAGGGCGGCGGCCAGGCTTCGCGTCTTCAAGAAACGCGCCCGCCACAGCCAGATGTCGATGCGGCAGGACGAATCCGTCTCGCTCATTCCACGGTTGTTCCTCGCATTGTTCCGCTCATTTCGATCGCGGACCTGAAACTTCCAAATCGGCAAAGGCGACGGCGCGCCAGAACTTTTAATCGCAGCCGAAACGAATTCGGCTGCGTGAGCGGCGCCTGCAAGTCTGCCCTCTGAGCCTGAAGCCTTCAGCATGCAAGAAGTCTTGCCATCAAGTTCTATATATGTAGACTTATTGACATGACCCGATCTCGTCGCCCTTCCGCTCAGACCATAGCCGTGCTCGAGGTATTGGCGCGTCAAGCCGACGCCTGGTTCTATGGGCTTGAGGTCGCGGATGCGACCGGACTGAAATCCGGCAGTCTTTACCCCATCCTTATTCGATTGGCCGAGCGCAACTGGTTGGAGAGCCAGTGGCTGGAGCCAGAAAAGCCGGGGCGGCCCGCGCGTCACGCCTATCGGATCACTGCAGCCGGCCGGGCCGCCTTGCGGGCGGCCATGGCGCCTTCGCCGTCGTCGATCCTGGGGAGATCACTGTCATGAACCTGATGTTGTTCTTATCGCGCGGCATGATGCAGCTTGCCGGGAAGCTCGCCCCGCCTTCCCGGACTGGCTGGAAGGCGGCGATGCAGGGCGAGTTCGCGGCGATCCAGGAGGAGGGGCGGGCCCTGTCATGGTCGGCCGGATGTCTAGGGGCGGCGCTGGGATGGCGGATCGCGCGGGAAACACCGTTCATGGCGGCGGTGATCCTCGCATCGGCTGTCGCCTATCTCGCCTACATGGCGCTGTTCTGGATGACAGATTATGCGGTCGGCGACTCGCTGAGTCTGATGATGTGGCGGCAACAGGCCTGTATCGCTGCAGTCTGTTTGATCTGTAGCCTGGCCTGGCCCCGACGGGTGGCGTTCATCGCCTTGGCCATTCCGCTGAGCTTTGGCGGCGGGGCGTTCCTGCAGTTTGTGTGGAACGACGTTCTGACGCCCAGGGACGCCTATCCCGGCTATCATGCTTGGTCCGCTTGGTATTCGGCGTTTTCCGCCGTCGTCGGGGAGGTTTGGCCCGGTGCGGCGGGCGCTTTGGCCGGTGTCTTTATTGCAAAGGCTTGGCGACGAGCGGCGATGTCGCGCCGGTCAGGCGCGGGTTTGCCATAAGGCCGCCATCACGGTTTCGAACCGCGCCACGAAGTCCATACGTCAGACCGCCGCCGTCTTCTTGCGAGGGCGACGACGTTTGGCGCGCGCCGGGGGCGCCGGGGGCGTCGGGGGCGCTGTCAGGACGGCCAGGGCGGCGAAGGGCGAATCCTTGGGCGGCTTCGGCGCGACGCCGGGCTTGTCGGGCTGGCGGGCGCGTTCGGTCTTCAGGGCGGCGATGACCTGTTTGGCCTGATCGGCGGTCCAGCCCAGGTCGATCAGGGCGGCGTCGGACAGGCGGCCGCGGTCTGCGGTATTGGCGGCGCGCAGATCGGCCATCTTCTCCAGGGTCTCGACGGGCGCCAGCCAGCGGCCGGCCGCGCGCAGGCCGTGGGCCGAGAGCAGGCGGGGCGAGGGCGGTTCGGGCGGCGCGGGGATCAGATCGGGCGTCGCGGGGATCAGGGGGGCGTCCAGGAAGGCCTGGGCGAAATGGCGGGCGCGGGGCTTCTGCAGGCCGGGCAGCCAGACGGAATGGGCGCCGACGCGGATGGCGAAGCTTTTCAGCGTGCGCCGCTCGACCTGGCTGAGGGCGGCCAGGTCGCGTTCGACGTCGCGACGGTCGATCAGGCCCCCGGCCTCGATCAGGCGGAAGGCGATCCCGCGGGGCAGACCCTTGAGCGCGCCGGACTCGACCGCCTGACGCAGGCGGCGCAGGTCGCGCAGGGCGCGGCCGGCCTCGAACGCCAGCCAGGCCTCGATCCGACGCTTGGCGCGCTCGCGGGCGGGCGTCGGACCCAGTTCGCCCAGCAGGCGGACGGAGGGCGAGAAGGGATCGGCGCCGGTCGGCGTGGACTGGATCTGGGCGGTCAGGACGCCGCGCCACAGGACGGCCCCGTCCGGCGTGACGGCGAAGGCCTCGTCGGTCTCGGCGGCCAGACGACCCAGGCGGCGGTTGATCTCGGGCGTGACGGCGCGGACCGCCGCCTGGCGCAGGGTGCGGTCCTCCAGGGCGGAGGCGCCCTTCTCCATCTGGAATCGAACGCCTTCAAGCTGGCCCACCACCTGGCCCTCGACCGTCACCTCGCCGTCGTCGGCGACGCCCGCGAACGTATCCTCGCGGACGTTCAGGGCCCGCATCAGGGCGGTTGTGCGGCGATCGACGAACCGGGCGGTCAGCCGCTCGTGCAGGACGTCGGACAGGCGGTCCTCCAGCGCCCGTGTCTTGTCGCGCCAGCCCTGGGCGTCGTGAACCCAGTCGGGGCGGTTGGCGATGTAGGACAGGGTGCGGACGGCCGAGAGCCGGGCCGACAGCTGGTCGATCTGGCCGTCGTCGCGATCCACGAAGGCGAAGCGCGGCGCCATCCAGTCGTCGGTCAGCCGGCCCCGCTTGCCGGTCAGGGCGTGGAAGACGTCCCTGGCCAGGCGGGCGTGCTCGTCCAGCGTCGTCTTCTGGAAGTCGGGCAGCTGGCAGGCTTCCCACAGCCGCATGACGGCGCCGCGCGAACGGCCGATGCGGGCCACTTCCTCGTCCTTGATCAGGCGGCGCAGCAGGGTCTCGTCCAGGGCTTCGGCCGTCAGGCTGAGGCCGCTGCGCTGGGGCGTGACCGTCAGGGAGCGCAGCAGGTCGGGCAGGGTGTCGAAGTCCAGTCTGGCGTTACGCCATTCCGCCGCCTCGACCGGATCGAACCGGTGCTCGACCACCTGTTCCACCAGATCGGCGTCCAGATCCTCGGCCTCGGCCGTGACGCCGAACGTCCCGTCGCGCAGATGGCGGCCGGCGCGGCCGGCGATCTGGCCGATCTCGTGGGCGTGCAGCCAGCGGGTCCGCCGTCCGTCGAACTTGCGCAAGCCAGCGAAGGCGACATGGTCCACATCCATGTTCAGCCCCATGCCGATGGCGTCGGTGGCGACCAGGAAGTCCACCTCGCCCGACTGGTAAAGGGCGACCTGGGCGTTGCGGGTGCGGGGCGAGAGGCTGCCCATGACCACGGCCGCCCCGCCCCTCTGGCGCCGGATCAGTTCGGCGATGGCGTAGACCCGCTCGGTCGAGAAGGCGACGATGGCGCTGCGGCGGGGCAGGCGGGTCAGCTTCTTGGAGCCGGCGTAGGACAGGGTGGACAGCCGGTCGCGGGTCACGATCTCGACGTCCGGGACCAGACGGCGGATCAGGGGCTCCATGGTCCCGGCGCCCAGGAACATGGTCTCGAACCGGCCGCGCGCGTGCAGCAGCCGCTGGGTGAAGACGTGGCCGCGCTCGGGGTCGGCGACCAGCTGGATCTCGTCGATAGCCAGGAATTCCACCGACCGCTCCAGCGGCATGGCCTCGACGGTGCAGACGAAATAGTGCGGGCGCGGCGGGACGATCTTTTCCTCGCCCGTGATCAGGGCGACGGCGGCGGCGCCGCGCTGCCTGACGATCCGCTCGTAGATTTCGCGGGCCAGCAGCCGCAGCGGCAGGCCGATCATGCCCGAGGCGTGACCCAGCATCCGCTCGACCGCCAGATGGGTCTTGCCGGTGTTGGTGGGCCCCAGCACCGCCGTGACGCGGGAAGGGGCGAGGCCTGCGGACCGGTCGCTCATGACCCCTGCAAGGTGGCGATGATCGCCGTGCGGCTCAAGGGCCTTTTCAGACTTCGGCGCAGCGCAGCCCCATCCGCACCAGCATGGACAGGCTGGTGGCCTGCATCTTCTGCATCACCTTGGCGCGGAAGATCTCGACCGTTCGGGGGCTGATGCTGAGGCTGATGGCGATTTCCTTGTTCGACTTGCCGTCGATCAGGGCCTCGAACACCTGACGTTCGCGCGGCGTCAGACTGGCCAGGCGGGACGTCGCCTCCTCGCGCGCCTCGCTCTCGACCTCCTGGCGCTCCAAGGCGGACAGACAGCCGCGCACGGCCTCGAGAATACGGTTCGGGTCGAAGGGTTTTTCGATGAAGTCGACGACGTCCGCCTTCATCAGCTGAACCGCCAGAGGCACCTCGGCGTGACCGGTGATGACGATCACGGGCCAGGTCTCGCCGCGCAATCGAGACAGATGACGGATCAACTCGGCGCCTTCCATCTGCGGCATGCGCAGATCGGTGATGACGCAGGCCGTCTTTTCTTCGGGCAGGGCGTCCAGGAAGGCGGTGGCGCTGGGGAAGCCGCGGGCGCGAATGCCCTCGCCCCTCAGGAGCATCAATAGCGAATCCCGCAAGGCCTGATCGTCGTCGATCACGAAGACGGAGTGTTGAGTCATGCGGCTTCGAGCTCCAAGACGGGAGAAAGACAGAAGGAGAAGGCCGCGCCGCCCAGCGGACTGCGGCCGACGGTCAGGACGGAGTCATGGCTCTCGATGATTGAGCGGGTGACGGACAGGCCCAGGCCCATTCCGCTCGCCTTGGTCGTGGTCATCGGCTGGAAGATCCGGTCCATCTGGTCCTCCGGAATTCCAGGACCATCGTCTTCTACGATGATCTCGTAACCTTGGTTTCCAAGACTGCGGCCGGTGATGCGCACCAGGCCGAGTTCGCGCCCCGCGACGGCGTCGACGGCGTTGCGGACCAGATTGTTGATCGCTTGCTGGAACTGGATGCGATCCGCCAGCACATGATCGCCAACGTCGCGCACATCGACGCGAATCACCACCCCTGTGTCCATGCGGATCAGGTCGAAGAGGGGGCGCAGGTCTTCGATCATCGAGGAGACGCGCTGGTCCGTGAGTTCGCGGGCGCCGGTCGAGACGAATTCGCGCATGCGGCGAATGATGTCGCCGGCCCGAATGAGCTGGGTCTTGGCCAGATCCAGGGCGCGGCCGGCGCTGTCGCCCAGCGGCCCCGCCCGGGCGATGTCGGTCTGGCCTGCATGCAGATAGACCGTGGCGGCCGTCAGGGGCTGGTTCAGTTCGTGCGCCAGAGTCGCCGCCATTTCGCCCATGGAGTTCAGCCGCCAGCTCTTGCTGAGCTGGTTCATCAGGTCGCGCATGCGCTCATTGGCGGCCGTGGTTTGCCGCTGGTCGCCGAGGGACAGCACCATCCGCTCGGGATCCACGCTCGGGGAAAGAAGGCTGGCGTGGATCGTCATGGGGACGATCTCTCCGTCCGGCCGCCGCGCCAACCAGGATCCGGTCGCCGGAAGGGACAGCGGGGCGCCCTCGATCACGGCGGCGAGCGCGGTCGTGTCAAAATCGGTGGCGAAGGTGCTGAAGGGGCGAGATAGGGCCTCTTCAGGCGTGACGCCGAGCAGATCGGCGGCGGCCGGGGTGATTCGCAGAATGCGGCCCTCGCCGTTCAAGGTCACGACCGGAACGGAGGCCAGTATGCTGTCCAACAGGGCGCTGCGGCTGGCCAGACGGTGACAGACCTCCGCCATCACAAGGGCTACGGCGACGAACAGGGCGGCGTGGACGACGGCGTTCGCAATCCCCTGTCGAGGCAGGATCAGCATGTCGGCGATGACGGACAGGACGATCGCCGTGAAGGTCGCCGGGCGCTGGGCCACCAGGGCGGTCGCCATCACCGCCGCCAGCATGGGCAGATAGTGGACGTGGCCGACAGTCTGGATAGTCAGGCGGAAAGCCGATCCAACCAATACGCACCCGGCGGCAAGCAAAAAGCCGCCCCAATACGTCCGGGCAAATCGAACCATAAGCCGGGGCAGAGCAGGTCTAGTAGAAGCCGCCGGTCGTGCTTGCATCATGCGATATTTCGCATCTGCGAAACCATTGTCGTCACGTCCCTGCCGCTTTTTTGACCCAATCTCTATATCATTCCTGAAGTTAGAGAAAAGCACGCATAATTAATTTTTGCGATCATGTTCGCCTGATGGGCGAAAATTCCCGTCGGCGCGGAGTGGGCCGCCACGCTTACGCATTCCTACCTAGGGTGCGGTTCAGAAATCATATTAATCATCATCTCATGGTTCCCGGGCAGAATGCAGATGCTCCGAGGTTGTTGATGTTCCCCGAAATCCTTCTCCAAAGCCCGTCGACGTCCAGGCGTTTGACCGACCCGCGCCAAGCGCAGGCCGGCGGATGTCCGGCGGTCGCGGCGGCTGCAGGCGGATCGGGATGCGACCTCGGGAGACTCCACTCGGACGGGTTCGCCGTCTCTGCGGATTCGATCTGATTTTTGCGATACCGAGGAGAGTACGCGTGAAGTTGACTGAAAACATGCCGGTTGGGCGCAAGCTGTTCAGCGCGTTTGCGCTGGTGCTGGTCGCCATCGCCGTCATGGGCGCCGTCGTTGTGGCGAATCTATTGGCCCTCCAGAGCGCGGGCGAGGATCGCAGCATTGAGAACGCCATGACCCGCGCCACGGCCCGGGCGGAATTCTATCTGGCCAAGCAGGAGAACGCCTATCGAGGCTACCTGCTCTCGGGCGATCCCTACTACACCGAGCGACTTGACGCCCACCGCGCCAAATTCATCGCCGCCCTGGAAGAAGAGCGCGCCGGCCTGCCTGCGGATCGCACGGCGCCGATAGACCGGGCGATCAAGGCGAACGCCGAATGGTACAAGAACGTCGTCCAGGTCGGACAGGTCCTGGTGCGCGAAGGCCGCGTGGAGGAAGCCGAGAACATGGTCGGGCGCGAAGGCGTCGCGGACACCTATATCGCGCCGGCGGAAGAGGCGGTCGATGAGCTGAAGGCCGCCAACGAAGCGGCGCTGGTGGTTACGCGCGACGCGCAGGCGACGGCGACCAAGAACGCCATGCTGGCGGTGATGATCGGTCTGGTCTCCGTTCTGCTGCTGTCCCTGGCCGTCGGTTTCGGCGTGACCCGCGCCATCGTGCGGCCGACGATGAGCATGATCGGCTATATGCAGAAGCTGATGGCGGGCGACACCTCGATCCAGATCGTCGGCGCCGACCGCAAGGACGAGTTCGGCAAGATGGGCCAGGCGATCGTCGCCTTCCGCGACGCCGCCGTCGAAAAGACCCGCATCGAGGCCGAGGCCGCCTCGACCCGCTCGATGAGCGAGACCGAGCGTCTGGCCAATGAAGCCGAGAAGGCGCGCATCGCCGAAGAGGATCATGTCGCCCTGACGGCCCTGGCCGACGGCCTGGCCGCCATGTCGAACGGCGATCTGACCCACCGGTTCACAGCAGAGGTCGCCCCGCGCGCCGAGAAGCTGAAGACCGACTTCAACACCGCCATCGCCCAGTTGCAGCAGGCCATGGGCGTGGTCCTGGGCAATGTGGCGGGCATTCGCTCGGGCGCCGGCGAGATTTCGCAGGCCGCCGACGACCTGTCGCGCCGCACCGAACAGCAGGCGGCTTCGCTGGAGGAAACGGCGGCCGCCCTGGACGAGATCACCGCCACGGTGAACAAGACCGCCTCCGGCGCCCGCCAGGCCTCGGACGTGGTCCAGGCCGCCAAGGGCGACGCGGAAACCTCGGGCGTCATCGTCCGCGACGCCGTCTCGGCCATGCAGGCGATCGAGGGTTCGTCATCCCAGATCAACCAGATCATCGGCGTGATCGACGAAATCGCCTTCCAGACCAATCTGCTGGCCCTGAACGCCGGCGTGGAAGCGGCGCGGGCTGGCGAGGCCGGTCGCGGCTTTGCGGTGGTGGCCTCCGAAGTGCGGGCCCTGGCCCAGCGTTCGGCCGAGGCGGCGAAGGAGATCAAGACGCTGATTTCCGCCTCGACCACCCAAGTGGGCTCGGGCGTGAAACTGGTCGGTCAGACCGGCGAAGCCCTGCAGCGGATTGTGGATCGGGTCGCCGAGATCGACGGCCTGGTCACGGAGATCGCGGCCTCGGCCCAGGAACAGGCCGTCGGCCTGGCCCAGGTCAATACGGCCGTGAACCAGATGGACCAAGTCACTCAGCAAAATGCTGCGATGGTCGAGCAGTCGACCGCCGCCAGCCATTCGCTGGCCCAGGAGGCGGAAGCCCTGCAGACGTCCGTGGCCCAGTTCAAGGTCGGCCAGGGTTCAGAGGGTCATGCCGCCGCCGCCCGTCGCAGCCCGGCGCCCGCTCGCCCCGCCCCTGCGCCTCAGGCCGCGCCCAAGCCCGTCAATCGCATGATCCAGGCCCTGAAGACCGTCGGCCGCGGCGGCGCCGCGCCCAAGGTCGAGGCCGATCCGGAAGGTTGGGAGGAGTTCTGATGATTCCGTCTTCAAAGGCTATTTACCAAAGCTGTGCCATGCATGGTCTTGGGGCAGACGAAGGGAACTTCTCATGACGGACGCCATCGTGCTGGCGACGGTGCTGGATATGAATGCGGCCGAGCCTTTGAAGGCGGAGCTGCTGGCGCGACGGGGTCAGCCGGTCACGCTGGACGCCTCGAACGTCGAGCGTCTGGGCGGTCTCTGCCTGCAGGTGTTGTTGTCGGCCCGCAAGACCTGGGCCGCCGACGGCGTCGATCTGACGATCACGCCTCAATCCCAAGGTTTTTCCGAACAGTGGACCGCCTTCGGCGCGTCCGAAACCAATGTCCCCGACCCCCTTGCCCAAGATCCCCTTGAAGGAGCTCTCGCGTGAAAAAGACAGTCCTGACCGTCGATGATTCCCGCACCATGCGCGACATGCTGCTGATGGCCCTGGAGGACGCGGGTTACACCGTGATCCAGGCCGTCGACGGCATTGATGGTCTGGAGACCCTGGCCGCGCAAGGCGCGGACGTGGTCATCACCGACATCAACATGCCCCGCATGGACGGCTTCGGCTTCATCGAAGGCATGCGCGCCGATCCGAACCACCGGACCACCCCGTGCCTGGTGCTGACGACCGAGAGCGACGCCGAGAAGAAGGCCCGCGCCCGCGCCGCCGGCGCCACCGGCTGGATCGTCAAGCCGTTCGATCCCGTCAAGCTGGTCGACGCCGTCCGCCGCGTCGCGGCCTAACCCTCACAGATCGATCGGCCGCAAGCCATGGACGCCTTCGAAGCCATCAAAGCCACCTTCTTCCAGGAATGCGACGAACTGCTCGCGGAACTGGAATCGAAGCTGATGCTGCTGGAACAGGGTCAGACCGACCTTGAAACCATCAACGCCGTCTTCCGCGCCGTTCACTCGGTGAAGGGTGGGGCGGGGGCGTTTGGTCTGGAGGCTCTGGTCCGTTTCGCCCACGTCTTCGAAACGCTGATGGACGAGCTGCGCGCCGGTCGCAAGCCGTGCGACACGGTGACGATCAAGACCCTGCTGCGCGCCTCCGACGTGCTGGCCGATCATATCCAGGCCGCGCAAGGCCTGGCCCCACCGGTCGATGAAGAGCGTTCGGCCGGTCTGGTTCACGAACTGGAACTGCTGACCCACGGCGGCGAGGCGCCGCCGGTGGTCGAGGAGGACGAAGACGACTTCGGCTTCGTGCCGATGGCCTTCGACGTCCCGCTGGACGAACCCCTGCCGTCCCTCGGCGAGCCTGAAGCCGTCGCAGCCGAGGCCCAGACGGGCTGGCGCATCCTGTTCAAGCCCCATGGCCGCATGTACGGCAGCGCCAACGAAGCCGGCCTGTTGCTGCGCGAACTGGGCCGCCTGGGACCGATCACGGTGTCGGTTGACGACAGCGCGCTGCCGACGCTGGACGTGCTGGTCGCCGAGGACGGCTATCTGACCTGGACCATCGATCTGACCGCGGCGATCGAAGAGAAGGTCGTGCGCGAGGTGTTCGACTTCGTCGAGGCCGACTGCGACCTGACGATCTCGCCCCTGGGCGGCGGATCGGAACCGGTCCTCGTCTTCGAGGAAGAGCCGCCGGCGGTGCTGCCCGCCAGCGACGAACTGGATATCGCGGCCCTGCTGGCCAAGGCCGCAGGCGACGCGCCCGCCGCCGAACAACCGACCCCCGACGCTGTCGCCCTCGAAGCCGTCGCCCCGGCCCCGGTTCCCGCTCCGGCCGCTCCGGCCGCTCCGGCTCCCGCTCCCGCTCCGGTCGCCGCCGCCCCGGCGCCGGCCGCGCCGATTCCGCCCGCCCAGGTCGCGGCGCCCGTCGCGCCGGCCCCTGTCACCATCCGCGTCGATCTGGACCGGGTCGATCGCCTGATCAATGTGGTCGGCGAACTGGTCATCCAGCAGGCCATGCTGTCGCAACGCGTGCTGGAAAGCGGCCTGGCCCGCTCGTCCGGCATCGCCCTGGGCCTGGAAGACCTCGAGCTTCTGACGCGCGAGATCCAGGACAGCGTCATGGCCATTCGCGCCCAGCCGGTGAAGTCGGTGTTCCAGCGCATGCCGCGCCTGGTCCGCGAAGTCGCCGACATGGTCTCCAAACAGGTTCGTCTGGTCACCGCCGGCGAGGACACCGAGGTCGACAAGACCGTGGTCGAACGCCTGGCCGAGCCCATCACCCACATGCTGCGCAACGCCATCGACCACGGCCTGGAGACGCCCGACGAGCGTATCGCCGCCGGCAAGACGGCCGAGGGCACGGTTCGCCTGGCCGCCCTGCACCGGTCCGGCCGCATCGTCATCGAAATCTCCGACGACGGGCGCGGGATCAATCGCGAGCGGGTCAAGAAGATCGCCATCGACAAGGGGCTGGTCGCGCCGGACGCCGCCCTGACCGACGAGCAGATCGACAATCTGATCTTCCTGCCCGGTTTCTCGACCGCCGCCGTGGTGTCCGACATCTCGGGCCGCGGGGTGGGCATGGACGTGGTCAAGCGCTCGATCCAGGCCCTGGGCGGCCGTATCTCGATCAGTTCGGTTCCGGGCAAGGGATCGACCTTCACCCTCAGCCTGCCGCTGACCCTGGCGGTGCTGGACGGCATGGTGGTGTCCGCCGCCGACCAGATCCTGATCGCCCCGCTGCCCGCCATCGTCGAAAGCCTGACGCCGCAAGAAGGCGACCTGCATTATGTCGGCGGGGTCGATCCGGTGATCCGCTTCCGCGACCGCTTCCTGCCCCTGATCGATGTGGCGATGACCATGGGCTTCCGCGACACCCCGGTGGTTCCGTCCGAAGGCGTCGCCGTGGTCGTCGAGACCGAGGGCGGCCAACAGGCGGCCCTGCTGTTCGACGCCATCCAGGGCCAGCGCCAGGTCGTGATCAAGAGCCTCGAGACCAACTACCAGCAGGTGGAGGGCATCGCCGCCGCCACCATCCTGGGCGACGGTCGCGTGGCCCTGATCCTCGACGTGGACGTCCTGGTCACAGACATGCGCCGCCGATCTTCCCGCCCCGATTTCAAGCTTGCGAGCTGAGCCATGACCGAAGCCAACGACTCCCAACGCGAACTCATCGCCTTCCGCATCGGCCGCCAGGAATTCTGCGTCGACATCATGTCGGTGCGTGAAATCCGCGGCTGGACCCCGGCGACGCCGCTGCCGCGCTCGCCCGGCTATATGAAGGGCGTCATCAACCTGCGCGGCACCGTCCTGCCGATCATCGACCTGGGCGCGCGCTTCGGTCTGGAGACGTCCGAGCCGACGGCCCGTCACGTCATCATGGTCGCCCATATCGGCGGCCGGATGGTGGGGCTGCTGGTGGACGCCGTGTCGGACATCCTGGAGATGAACGAGGCCTCGGTCCAGCCGACGCCCGACGTCGCCAGCGACCAAGTCAAGACCTTCGTCAAGGGGATATTCTCGATCGACGGGCGCATGATCAGCCTGATCGAACTGGACCACATCCTGCCCCATATCGAGGCTGAAGCCGCATGAATCCCGCCCCAGGACGGGGATCCATCGTCGAGGGCGAATTCGTCTTCACCGCCGAGGATTTCCGTCAGATCGCCGAAATGCTTCATGCCCACGCGGGCATCGCCCTGAACGAGGGCAAGGCGGCTCTGGTCTATTCGCGCCTGGCCAAACGGCTGCGGACCCTGGGTTTGTCGAGTTTCCGCGACTACTGCGCCCTGGTCGAGGGCGTGGACGGGGTCGACGAGCGGCAGAAGATGACGGCCGCCCTGACGACCAACGTCACCCGCTTCTATCGCGAGCCCCACCATTTCGACGACCTGCGCGACCGGGTCCTGCCGAAACTGGTCGAGCGCGCTCGCGCCGGCGGCCGGGTGCGGCTGTGGTCGGCGGCCTGTTCGAACGGGCAGGAGCCCTATTCGATGGCCCTGACGGTGCTGTCGGTCCTGCCCGAGGCGGCGGACCTGGACGTGCGCATCCTGGCCACCGACATCGACCCCAACATGGTCGCTCAGGGCCACGACGGGACCTATTCCGAAGAGGCGCTGGAACCGGCGCCGGTCACCCTTTGGCGCAAGTATTTCAACCGCGCCGATCGTGGCGCCTGGACCGCCGGGCCGCAGCTGAAACGCCTGGTGTCGTTCAAGGAACTGAACCTGATCGGCGACTGGCCGATGAAGGGCAAGTTCGACGTCATCTTCTGTCGCAACGTGGTGATCTATTTCGACGATCCCACCCAGGAGCGGGTGTGGAGCCGCTTCGTCCCCCTGATGAACCCCGGCGCCACCCTCTATATCGGCCATTCCGAACGCGTGGCTGGGCCGGCCGCCAGCCTGCTGCAGACCGCGGGCCTGACCACCTACCGCCTGGGAGCCGCATGATGAGCGCCAAGATCAAAGTCCTCGTGGTGGACGACAGCCTGACGATGCGCGGCCTGATCTCGGCCGCCCTGAAGTCGGATCCCGAAATCGAGGTCGTCGGCACGGCCGCCGATCCGATCGAGGCCCGCGCCGCCATCAAGGAGCTCAATCCCGACGTCCTGACCCTGGATGTCGAGATGCCCAACATGAACGGGCTGGAGTTCCTCGAGAAGATCATGCGGCTGCGGCCCATGCCGGTGGTCATGGTCTCGACCCTGACCGCGGCGGGCACGGACGTGACCCTGGCGGCGCTGGAAATCGGCGCGGTGGACGCGGTGGCCAAACCGGCCGTGGCCAGCGTCGACGCCTTCCACGACCTGATCGAGAAGGTGAAGACGGCGGCGCGTTCGCGCGTCCGCGCCCGCGCCGACATGCCGGCCTCGGCGGCGGCGCCCAGCGCCTATCGCCCGGCCGCCAGCCATATCCTGGCCATCGGCTCGTCGACCGGCGGGGTCGAAGCCCTTCTGACCGTTCTGAGCGGCTTCCCGGCCAACTGCCCGGCGACCATCATCACCCAGCACATGCCGGCGACCTTCACCGCCAGCTTCGCCGCCCGTCTGGACCGCGTCTGCGCTCCGACCGTGACCGAAGCCTATGAAGGCGCGCAACTTAAGGCCGGCCACATCTATCTGGCGCCGGGCGGCGCGGCGCATCTGGAGCTGACGCCCGGCATGACCCCCCGCTGCCATCTGGTGCAGAGCGACCCGGTCAATGGCCACCGTCCGTCGGTCGACGTCATGTTCGAGTCGCTTGTCCGCCTGAAGCGGCCGATGACCGGCGTGATCCTGACGGGCATGGGCAAGGACGGCGCCAAGGGCCTGAAGGCCATTCGCGACGCCGGCGGCCGCACCCTGGGCCAGGACGAATCGACCTCGGTCGTCTACGGCATGCCGAAAGCCGCCTTCGAACTGGGCGCCGTGGAACGGCAGCTGCCGCTCCACCGCCTGTCCCCCGCTATTCTAGAACTGTGCGCCGACTCGGGCGCACGGTCGATCGCCTGACCCCCGGGAGCGCCATCATGCCCGCCGCCGCCTCTCTCCACTGCCTGGTCGTCGATGATCAGATGACGATGCGCTCGCTGGTTCGCACCAGCCTGCAACAACTGGGCGTGCGCGAGATCCGCGAAGCCGCCGACGGTGAAATCGCCCTGCGCGACATCATTTCCAAGCCCGCGCACCTGATCATCTCCGACTACAACATGCCGAACCTGGACGGACTGGGCCTGCTGCGCGCCGTGCGCGCCCACCCGCCGACGTCCAAGACCGCCTTCATCATGCTGACCGGCCGCGCCGACCGCGAACTGGTGCAGCGGGCGGTGCAGTTCGGCGTCAACAACTATCTGGTCAAACCCTTCACGGTGGCCCAACTGAAGGGCAAGCTGGAAGCCGTCTTCGGTCCGCTGACATGAGTTTCTCGGCCCTCAAGGACAACAAGGAAAAACGACTGCACGTCGGCCAGGGCGAGCATCATATCACGTCCGACCCGGACGTGGTCCTCAGCACCATTCTGGGCTCCTGCGTGGCCATGTGCCTGCGCGATCCGGTCGCCGGGATCGGCGGGATGAACCACTTCCTGCTGCCCGAGGGATCCGGCGCGGGAACTGACGCGGGGCGTCGCTACGGCGCCTATGCGATGGAGCTTCTGATCAACGACTTGCTGAAGGCCGGCGGACGCCGCGAGCGGCTGGAGGCCAAGCTGTTCGGCGGCGGGCGGATGTTCGACAGTCTGCGCGACGTCGGCCGTTCCAACGCCGACTTCGCCGAGAAATTCCTGCGTGACGAAGGCATTCCCGTGGTGGGCGGCAGCCTGCGCGGGGACGGCGGACGCCGCCTGCACTACTGGCCGGTGACCGGCAAGGCCATGCAGCGCGCCGTCACCGACACCGTCGCGCCCAAGCCCGTCCCCGTCGTTCGGCCCCCCGTCGATACGGGCGCCCTGGAGCTCTTCTGATGCACGCCCCTCCCGAACACGCCCACCTCCTGGTCGCCGTCGCCGACGAGCTGATGCGTGTGCGCGAGGGGATCGATCACGTCGAGGCCCTGGTCAGCCGTCTGGTGCGGCGCGCGCCGGCGGAGGATCGGGCGGAGGCCCTGACCGAGGCCCAGGCCCTGGACGCCCTGACCCAGAGGCTGGAAGCCCTGTCCGGCGTGTTGAGAATGCTGGGCGACGGCGCGACACCGGCGGAATCCGTGAGCCGGATCTCCCTGGCCGACATGGCGGTGCGCCTGCGCCCCGCCGCCGGCGTCAAGACGACCGAGGCTGCCGATTCGGGCGACCTCATGCTGTTCTGACGCCGTGCACAAGACGCCGGACAAGATCAATCTGGCGCATTCGACGGTTCTGCTCGTCGATGATCAGCCGACCTCGCTCGATCTTCTGAGTTCGATCGTTCAGGGGTTCGGAGTTCGCGAACAGCTGAAGTGTCCCTCGGCCAAGGATGCGGTCGAACTGGTGCAGCGCCGGTCCGTCGACCTGATCCTGATCGACTGCGCCATGCCCGAGATGGACGGCTACGATTTCGTCCGCTGGCTCAGGCGAGAGGCGTCCGAGCCGATCCGCTTCACGCCCGTCATCATGATCCTGGGCCACGCCGCCCGCGCCCTGGTCGCCAAGGGGCGCGACTGCGGCGCCAGCTTCATCGTCGCCAAACCCCTGACTCCGGCGGTCCTGCTGAAGCGGATCATCTGGCTGGGCGGCGAAACGCGCCAGTTCGTCGAAGTCGAAAACTACGTCGGACCCGATCGCCGCGTGCGCAACTATGGTCCCCCGCCCGGGGAGGAAGGCCGCCGCCAGACCGACCTGTCGGGTGAACTGGGCGAGGCCGTCGAGGCCAATATGGATCAGGACGATATCGACATGCTGTTGAAGCCGATGAAGGTGGCCCTGTGACCGCAGATGCGACCCCGCCCCGTCTCCGAAACGTCCAGACGTCGCTTCAGCGCCAGATGGCGCGCCCAGGCGGCGTGCCCATCGCGGACGCCGTCGCGCGCGCCGAAGAGGGGCTCGGGGAACAGCGCGGCCGGACCTTGCTTGTGCTTCAGGACAAGGTCGACGCCCTGAACCGCCTGTGCGCCGACCGCCCGGCCGGCGCCGACGGCGAGGTCTACGCCCTGGCGTCGGCCCTGGTCGACATGTCCGGCTTCATGGAGGTCCCGCCCTTCTATGCGGCGGCCTACAGCCTGTGCGACGCCGCCCACCGGATGGCCGCCGCCGACGCCTGGTCCTGGCCCGAGGTCCAGGTCCACGCCCGCGCCCTGAGCCTGATCCTGGCGAACGACTGCCAGGGCGGCGAGGCCGTCGATCAGATGCTGGCGGGTCTGCGCGCCGTGGCCGAACAGGCCGTGCACCCCGGTTAACGCCGCCCTTCCCGAATCCGGAACAGGGGCGAAACGAATCAGGACCGAATCGGACACAAGTCTCGATTCGCGATTTGTTCACCGCAAGATATTGTATCTTAAGATCTATTAACCACAACCGGATCGTTGCGGCAAGGTCCCGGTCCAGGACCGAAATCGCACATCGACCCCCGCCCCATCTTTCCCCCCGCCCGACGAACCGCTAGGTCATCCCGCGTGGCCCCGTAGCTCAGCCGCATAGAGCAAGGCTTTCCTAAAGCCGAGGTCGGAGGTTGGAGTCCTCCCGGGGTCGCCATGTTTTGTCGAGACCACTTAGAACTCGCTCAAAACACACCGAGGCTGCCTAAATTTGCGATTGGATCGCAAAGCTTTGTGGGTCGCCCGGGCGCCATTTCCCGAAGTTGCCCATTCCCGAGCCGGAGAGCGTGATCAGCCGCAGCGATCGTTTCGGGTCGATGAGCGACATTTAAGCGCGTCACCCGTCATTGGAGAAAGCGCATCTCCCGGATATAGCGCTAAACCAACAGGCGGCGAAGAGCCGCAAGCGTCGGGAGAAAACACATGAAGCTGCACGTCTGTCTATCCGCTCTGTTGGCGGTGATGGCCTCGGGCCAAGGCGTCCAGGCGGCCACGCCTGACGCCTATCGCGATCTGAATCACAACGGTCGTCGCGACGTGTACGAGGATGCAGGTCAGTCGATCGACGCGCGCGTCGATGATCTGGTGCGCCAGATGACGCTGGAAGAAAAAGTGGGCGCCATGATGCATGGCAGCCTGCCGGCAGGCGACGAACTGGGGCACGGCGGCGCGATCTATGACCTCGACCAGGTCGGGGTCATGATCGGCGAACGCCATCTGAACAGCTTCATCACCCGTCTGGTCGTGACGCCGCGTCGGTTGGCCGAGCAGAACAATGAAGTCCAGAGGCTGGCCGAACAGACCCGTCTGGGAATCCCGGTCACGATCAGCACCGATCCCCGCAACCACTTCCAGGCGGTGCTGGGCGCCAGCACCGCCGGCGGTGGATTTTCGCTGTGGCCTGAAACCCTGGGCCTGGCCGCCACGGGCGACGCCGACCTGGTTCGCCGCTTCGGGGAGGTGGCGCGCCGTGAATACCGGGCCGTGGGCATCCAGATGGCGCTGTCGCCCCAGGCCGACCTGGCCAGCGAGCCGCGCTGGCCGCGCGTGACGGCGACCTTTGGATCAGACCCCGCCGATGTGTCGCGGATGGTCCAGGCCTATGTGGAAGGTTTCCAGGGCGGGACGGACGGCGTGCGGCCGGACGGCGTCGCGACCGTCGTCAAACACTGGGTCGGATACGGGGCCGAGCCCGAGGGGTTTGATGGGCATAATATCTATGGGCGGGTGGCGCGGCTGGACAACGCCAGCTTCGCCGAACATGTCGCCGCCTTCGACGGAGCCTTTGCGGCGGGTGTGGCCGGCGTCATGCCGACCTATCCGATCCTTGAAGGCGTCAGCCTGGACGGCGCCCCGCTTGAGCCGGTCGCGGCCGGGTTCAATAGGCAACTTCTGACCGACCTCTTGCGGGACCAGAAGGGATTCAAGGGGCTGGTCCTGTCGGACTGGGCGATCACCAACAACTGCGACGCGGCCTGCCGTGCGCCGACCGCCGATCATCCGCAGACTGCCAAGGACATCGGCATGCCCTGGGGCGTCGAGGGGCTGACCCAGCCGGAGCGGTTCGCCAAGGGCGTGACCGCAGGGATCGATCAGTTCGGCGGGGTCAATGACGGCGCGATGCTGTTGCAGGCCGTTCGCGACGGCCAGGTTCCGGCGGCGCGCCTCGACGAGGCGGTGCGGCGCATCATGACGCTGAAGTTCCAGCTCGGTCTGTTCGACAATCCCTATGTCGATCCGGATGTCGCGGAACGGGTCGTCGGCGATCCCCAGTCTCGGGCCCAGGCCGACCTGGCCCAGCGCCGGGCGCAGGTCGTCCTGGAAGACGGCGGCCGGCCGCTGACGGCCGAGGGCGTCAAGACGGTGTGGCTCTATAATGTCGATCCGGAAGAAGCCCGTCGCCACGGCTGGGCCGTGGCGTCCGACCCGGCGCAAGCCGATCTGGCCCTGGTGCGGGTGAACGCCCCCTTCGAACGGCTTCATCCCCATCATTTCTTCGGCGCGCGCCAGAACGAGGGCCGTCTCGATTTCCGTGACGGGGATGCGGACTATGAGGCCGTCAAACAGGCACGGGCCGCGCGGCGCAGCGTGGTCGCCGTCAATCTGGATCGTCCCGCCATCCTGACCAACATCCGTGACAAGACCGACGTGCTGATCGCCACCTTCGGCGCCAGCGATGCGGCGGTCCTCGATGTGGCGACGGGCCAGGCCAAGGGCGAGGGCCGTCTCCCGTTCGAACTGCCCTCCAGCATGGCGGCGGTCGAGGCCCAGGATCCGGCCCGGCCGGACGACAGCGCCGCGCCCCTGTATCCGCGCGGATACGGACGGGGCGCCCCCCGGAACTAGGCCACGGGGGCGATGCCGGTCGAGCCGCGCTCGATCAGCTGATGCTCGACCATATGGGTGACGACAGGGCGGGGCGCATCGGGATTTCGGATCGCCTCAATTATGAGCCTGACGGCCTGGCCGGCGATTTCCGCCACGGGCTGGCGCACCGTGGTCAGCTTGGGCTCGACCCGAATGGCCAAGGGGCTGTCGTCAAACCCGGCGATGGAGACGTCGTCGGGCACGACCAGGCCCAGCTTCTGAGCGACCGCGATCGCCGCCGCCGCCATGTCGTCGTTGCACGAGAGGACGGCGGTGGGGCGTGGCGTGAGGCGCATCAGGCGGTTCATGGCGACCAGTCCTGAATCGAAGGTCAGATCGCCGTCTACGACGAGTTCAGGATCGAAAACCAGGGCGGCGTCCTGCAACGCCTCTCGATAGCCCGCGAACCGCGTGGTCGTGCTGAGGTGATTCGGCGCGCCCTTGATGAAGCCGATCCGTCGGTGCCCCAGGGCGATGAGGCGTCTGGTCATCGCCCGGGCGGCGCCCCGGTCGTCGATGCGCACGCTGGACAGTCGCGGCAGATTGTCGCCTGTGGACACGCCCATCAGGGCGATGCCTTCGAATTCCGCCAGATCGTCGGCGGTCAGGGTCTCGCAGAAGGGCGGGGCGACGAGAACGCCCTGGGCGCCGCTCCGGACCAGCTGGCGCAGGACGTTCATCGGCGACTGGTCGCCTTCGAAATCCCACCGGCCGACCAGCATCTGCGCGCCCATTCGCGAAGTGGTGTCCACGGCGCCGATCACCATGGCGCTGAGATAGTCGTTCTCGGTATTGCGGAAATGCACGCCGACCCGCTCGGGCGCCGCGCTGGCCAGGCTGCGCGCGGCGATATTCGGGACATAGTGGAGGGCTTCGACCGCCTGCATGACCGCAGCGCGGGTGGCGTCGGTCACCAACTTCTTGCCGGTCAGGACATTGGACACCGTCATGACCGAGACGCCGGCCTGGGCGGCGACCTCCTGCATGGTGACCGCGCGGGTCGATTTCCTCTGCGCTCGCGCCAAGACTCGCCTCTTGTGATTGCCGGTCTGACGTGAGGCCTGGCGGCGCAACCGTCAATGGCGCAGACCCCAAGTGCGTTTGACAACCTTCTCCGCTCATGCATTTTAGCGATAAACCGACATCAGATCGGCTTGGAGGTTTCCGTGATTCAAACGCATCGTTCCGGCTCTATGCGCGACGGCTCCGTCGCCGTTTCGGCCGCGCTGGACGGCTCGTCGCTTCGACCCCTCCTGCCTTGGGCTCTGCTGTTTCAGGCCCCGGCGTCTGCCCAGTAGGTCCGCATGACGTCCAGACAGAAATCAAGGCGTTCGGCGGCAGACCGTTTCGCCGGCATGCGCCGGATCGAGGGCGGCCGGTTCAGCATGGGCTGCGACAGCTTCTATGCGGACGAGACCCCCGTTCGCCCGGTAAAGGTCGATGGGTTCTGGATCGACGAGACGCCGGTGTGCAATCGCGACTTCGCCGCCTTTGTCGCGGACACGGGCTACGTCACCCTGGCCGAGATCGCGCCTGATCCGCGCGACTATCCGGGCATGGATCCGGCCCTGGCCCAGCCGGGATCCCTGGTGTTCACGCCGCCGCCTGGGCCTGTTCGACTGGACGACCCCATGCAGTGGTGGGCCTTCAAGCTGGGCGCGGACTGGCGCCATCCCGCCGGGCCGGAAAGTTCGATCGAGGGTCGCGAGGATCATCCTGTGGTCCACGTCGCCTTTCCCGACGCCAAGGCCTATGCGGTCTGGGCCGGCAAGAGCCTGCCCAGCGAAGCGGAATGGGAATATGCGGCGCGCGGCGGGCTGGACGGCGCCGACTACGCCTGGGGCGACGAACTGGCGCCGCAGGGCGCTCGCCTGGCGAAATACTGGGACGGCGAATTCCCGCACGCCAACCACGCCCCCGAGGGGCTGAAGACGACGGCGCCCGTCCGCAGCTATCCGGTCAACGGCTACGGTCTCTACGACATGATCGGCAATGTCTGGGAGTGGACGGCCGACTGGTATTCCGCCAGCGCCGCAGCCTCGGCCGCCAAGTCTCCGTGCTGCGCCCCCCTCAATCCCCGCGGGCCGCGCCAGGAGTCCAGCTATGACCCGGACGCGCCGGGGCGTCCAATCGGGCGCAAGGTGCTGAAGGGCGGATCGCACCTCTGCGCCGACAGCTACTGCCGACGCTATCGGCCCGGCGCACGCCATCCGCAGCCCATAGATTCCGCCACCACACATATCGGCTTTCGCTGCGTCATCCGCGCAGTCTGACACCCTGATCCCAACCTGGAGCGCTTGCGCATGAGACCGACCCTGAAAAGCTTCCGCGCGATCCTGCTCGCCGCATCCTGTTTCGTGGCCCAGCCGGCGCTTGCCCAGACGACTGTGGCCCAGACGACTGCGGCCTCGGCTTCCGCCGCCGCCCCGGCGCGCCAGGCCCAGCCGATGAACATGATCTTCGTGCTGGTGGACGACCTGCGCTTCGACGCCATGGGCTTCCTGACGCCGGGGCTGAACACGCCCAACATCGACTTTATGGCCAAGAACGGGACCTATTTCCCGAACGCCGTGGTGACGTCCTCGCTATGCTCGCCCAGCCGGGCGACCATTCTGACCGGCCAGTCGCCTCGCAATCACCGTGTGATCGACAACAACAACTCGTCGGAGGAGGGGCTGGTCTTCTTCCCGAGCTATCTGCAACAGGCCGGCTATCAGACGGGCTTCTTCGGCAAATGGCATATGGGCAGCGACACCGACGCGCCGCGCCCGGGCTTTGACCGTTGGGTCAGTTTCAAGGGGCAGGGCTTCTACTTCCCCGAAGACCGGATGAGCCCCGCCCAACTCGCTGCGGGTCAGCGGCAGATGCTGAATGTGGATGGCGTGCCGACCAAGCAGCGCACCTATATCACCGACGATCTGACGGACTATGCGATGGACTGGCTGGAGCATGGGCGTGATCCGGCCAAGCCCTTCTTCCTGTATCTGTCGCACAAGGCCGTCCATTCCGACGCCATGCCTCCGGCGCGCTATGCTGACCAGTACAGCGATCTGGAAATCACCCTGCCGGCGTCGATGGCGAACACGCCGGAGAACAATCGCGGCAAACCCGTCTGGGTGCAGAACCAGCGCAACAGCTGGCACGGGGCGGACTTCCCCTATCATACGAACCGGGATCTTCGTGAGCAGGTGCGCGACATCTACCGCACCCTGACCCCGGTGGACGACAGCCTGGGCCGCCTTCTCCGGTATCTGCGAGACAACGGCCTGGAACAGAACACCATGGTCGTCTTCTACAGCGACAACGGCTTCATGTTCGGCGAACACGGCCTGATCGACAAGCGCAACGCCTACCAGCCTTCGGTCCGGGTGCCGATGGTCGTCTATGCGCCCGGTCATGTTCAGGCTGGCGTGGTCAATCCCGCCGTGGTGCGCAATCTGGATCTGGCCCCGACCTTCCTTGACGCAGCCGGGGTCGCCGAGCCGGC
Organism: Brevundimonas sp. GW821-FHT10E09; assembly: GCF_058809375.1. Classification (NCBI taxonomy): domain Bacteria; kingdom Pseudomonadati; phylum Pseudomonadota; class Alphaproteobacteria; order Caulobacterales; family Caulobacteraceae; genus Brevundimonas; species Brevundimonas sp. GW821-FHT10E09. The sequence goes on from NZ_JBXASO010000017.1 coordinate 68,999, forward strand.
GCAGATGGAGGGCAAGAGCTTCCTGCCGCTGGCCGAGGGCGAGGTGACGCCCAAGGCCTGGGACACCAATGACTTCGTCTACGAATACTACTGGGAGTGGACCTTCCCGCAGACGCCGACCACCTTCTCCATCACGCGGAACGGGGTGAAGTACATCCAGTATCACGGCGTCTGGGACATCGAGGAGGTGTATGATCTGTCCACTGACCCGGACGAGATGAACAACCTCGTCAACGACCCGGCCTACGCCGAGCGAAAACGCGAACTGCGCCACGCCCTGCACGCCTCGCTGGCGACCCGCAGCGGCGACCATGTCATCCCCTATACGGAACGGACCAGCGCAGGCCTGGTCGACCGTGACGTCAATGGCGCTCGCGCCGCCGACTTCCCCGCCGAATGGTATGTCGCGCCCAACAGGCCCGGGCGGATGAACGGACTGTTCCCCGACACGCCGGCCAAGGCCGAAGCCGATGCGGCCGGCCGGGCCTATTTCCCCGCCCGACCGGCGGCGGAACCCGAGAAGAAATAAGACAGAAAGACCCGGCCTGCGCTGCAGGCCGGGTCTTTGCTTCAGTCTTGAAGGCCCGCCGTGCGTTCAGCGCGGCGGGCCTCATTATGTGCGGACGGACGTCGCGCGCCCGACGTCACCAGATATAGAGCAACTCAAGCTGGTAGGACTTCATGCCGTCCTCGCCGATGGCCTTGTATCCGTCGGAGGCCAGAAGCGGGCTGATCGAGCCCTTCACCGAGACATGTTTGTTCAAATTATAGTTGGCGGCGACGCCGGGCAGCAGGCCGATGAAGCGCGCATCGGTCTTGCGATTGTTCACGGCGGTCTGGTAGCCTAGCGAATAGCCGTCCTCGATGGAGTAGCGCCAGAAGGCGCGAAGGGATGCGCCCAACTCGAGCTTGTCGGTCGCATCGAAGGTGAAGCCTCCGCCCACGTCCACAAAGTTCGTGAAGCCGATGGAGCTGGCGAAGTTGGCGTGACGTTGAACGCTGTACAGCGGATCGAAGGTGTGGATGACATCCCCCTCGCGCGATCCGCCGGACGCGACGTTCGAGACCAGGTGGAGCGTCAGATTGCGCGGGGCGCCGGGCACCGGATAGCGGATGCTGTTCACCATGGCCCAGGCGTCGATCGTCTTGGGCCCCACATCCCCGGTCTGCTGGATCAGATTGGCGTCAATCTGCGCGCCATGGATGCTCCCATACAGTCGAACCCCGAAGGAGCTGATGTCCTGGACGCTTGTGGCTTTCAGCAACGCGCTCTCTTCGTCGCGATAGCCGACGTAATAGGCGTCGAAATTCAGCGCGACATGCTGACGGCGCGGCAGGGCGAAGGCGCCATAGGCGCCCCAGATCGCGGTGGTGTCGTCGACCGTGTCGTCGAAGGCGCCGCGTTCATGCACCAGAGGTCGATAGGCGAAGGCGTCGAACCGGAAAGCCTTGGCGGCGTAGTAGGCCCGCACGCCGTCGAAATTGCGCTCGATGTTGTGGATCGGCTGGGCCGAGATCAATTGGCCCGATCCCAGATGCGTCTGCTGTCGGCCGACCCTGACCCCGGCGCGCCCATTGTAAAGCGGCCGGCTGTACTCGACGAACGCCTGACCAAGCTCCAGGGCGTTCTGCTGCCGTCCAAAGACGGGGGATACATAGTTGTCGCCGGTCACCTGGCCGCTGACGATCTGTCCGAAGACACGCAGGCGTTCACCCAGGTGCAGGTCGGCGCCGTACTGGTGACGAAACTGGAAGGAAAGACTGGCCAGGGCAGGCGATGCGGTCCCGATCGACGGGCGGTTGAAGTTCTGCATCAGCATGCGTTCTTCGCCGCTGAAAGTGACCCAGATCTGTCCGTCGGCCGACAAGGGCACATGTTTCAGGCGCTCGTCCCAGGGCGCGTTCGCGGCGGCCGGTATCGGAAAACTGTCGTTGGCCCGAAGAGTCTGGAAGCCGCCCGCCTTTTGGCCCTGGTGCAGCGACGGGGGCAGGGCCCGGGCCGGTGCTGCGGGGGCTGAAGCCGTCTGGGTTCCAGGGGCGGCGCCCGCCGATGCGGAAGGGGTGGTCGCCGAGGACGCGTCGGCCACCGCCTGCGCCTCGGCCTGGTCAAAGCCGATGGCCGAAAGACAGACGGCGGAGGCGAGGCCGCCCATACGCGACGCAGGGCTAAGCCGGCGCGGCGCGCGGCGCATTGCGGTGTTCTTCAAATTTCCCTCCCGAGGGCAGCGTGGTTTATCGCTATAATTTAGCGGTAAACTAATCCGGGGCCGCGTGTTTAGTCAACGCGGTACGGCTCGCGTGAATCGGAGGCGTGTCGCACCTCTGACCAAGGCCTCAGCTGTGGTCCATCCTCGGCTTTGGCGGCGTGGACGGAGCCGACGCTTCGACCGAAGGCGGACCAGACGTCAGTTAGCCGAGCCAGCGTGCCCCCGCATGATCAGCGCCGCTGACTTTGATGTGGGGCGAGGGCCATCACGATTGATCTTGGCCAGGGGACGAACGCGAGGCGCTCAGCGTGCGTGCAATGGCAGCCTTAGCTTGGGACAGGTTCTTGGCGATCCGCCGTCGTTCAAGCATGGCGGACTTTCTCCGCGACAGGCTAAGGTTGGCCCGACATTTTTGTCGCCGCAAGTTAAGAGTGTCACGTTTCCAAGCTAAGGCTGTCGAAAGTGACCGATGGCCGCGAGTGCGGAGCGGAGATGGGCAGGCGGATCAATATGATCGGTCTGCGTCTTGCCAGAGCAGATGCTCGACACTCTTAACTTGGGGGCTTGCGCTGGTCGAAGCCCGCTTCTGACTGAGGCTGTGTGAAAACGCCTCCGGAATGAGCGAATTAGGTTAGCCTCCTGAGGTCAGCAGGAGGTGGGTTGTGAGCCGCTTCGTTCAGGGTGCAGATCGCCGGCAGCAGACGCTGCTTCCCGAGTGTCTCGATGACTATGTGGCCGAGGATAATCCGGTCCGGGTGGTCGATGTCTTCGTCGACGAATTGGATCTGATCGGTCTGAGCTTCGAGGGTATGACGCCGGCGGCGACGGGCCGTCCGGCCTATCACCCGGCCATGCTGCTGAAGCTCTACGTCTACGGCTACCTGAACAAGGTGCAGTCGAGCCGGCGGTTGGAGCGCGAGGCGCAGCGCAACGTCGAGCTGATGTGGCTGACGGGGCGGCTGGCCCCGGATCACAAGACCATTGCCGACTTCCGCCGCGAGAATGGTCCGGCGATCCAGGCGGCCTGTGCGCAGTTCGTGGTCCTGTGCCGCCAGCTTGGCCTGTTCGGCGCGGCCTTGGTCGCCATCGACGGTTCAAAGTTCAAGGCGGTGAACACCCGCGACAAGAACTTCACCGCCTACAAGGTGAAGCGGCGGATCGAGCAGGTCGCCGAGCACATCGCCGGCTATTTGCGGGACCTCGACACGACCGACCGTCACGAGGGAGATGGCGTGGAGGCGCGATCGGTGAGGCTGGTCGAGAAGATCGGTCGCCTTCGCGCTCAGATGGCGATGTTGAAGGTCATGGAGGCTGAGGTCGAAGCGTCGCCTGATGGCCAGGTATCCCTGACCGATCCCGATGCTCGCGCCATGGCGACATCAGGCCGGGGGAGCGGCATCGTTGGCTACAACGTCCAGTCCGCCGTCGAGGGCGAGCATCACCTGATCGTCGCCCATGAGGTGGTGATGACCGGATCGGACAAGCAACAGCTGGCGAACATGGCTGGTCTAGCCAAGGACGCCATGGGCGTGGAGAGGCTCGATGTGCTGGCGGACCGGGGCTACTTCTCCGGCGAGGAGATCCTGGCCTGTGAGGCCCTGGGCGCGACGCCCTTCGTGCCAAAGACGCTGACGTCAGGCGCAAAGGCGAATGGGCGCTTCGGCAAGCAGGACTTCGTCTATCTGCCTGATCAAGACGTCTACCGTTGCCCGGCCGGCTCCCTGCTTCCATACCACATGACCGTCGTCGAAAGAGGCATGAAGCTGCATCGATACTGGGATCGGGCCAGTTGCACAGGCTGTAGCATCAAGGCTCAGTGCACGCCTGCGGTCGAGCGAAAGGTCACGCGCTGGGAGCATGAGGCGGTGATCGATGCCCTGCAAACCCGAATGGACCTGAGGCCCAAAGCCATGCGCGAGCGGCGAAGCCTGGTCGAACATCCGTTCGGCACCATCAAGGCCTGGATGGGCCACACCCACTTCCTGATGAAGCGGTTGCCCAACGTGAAGACCGAGATCAGCCTCCACATCCTGGCCTATAACATGAAGCGGGCGATGGCGGTGTTGGGGGCCAAGTCGCTGATAGACGCGATCAGAGCCTGAGAATGAGGCGCTCTGCGCATCATGCCGCTCGCGCACGCCCGCAGCTCAACTCGTTTTTACACAGCCTCGACTCAAAGCGGGAATTCGGGATGTCCGCTGTCAGCCAGAATTCGCTAAGAGTAAGGAATCGAGATCCAAACATCTGGGAAGCTCAGTCTCATGGTCGAATTGTATTTCGGTGTTGCTCAGCTCGGGCGCGACAGGTCAACTACATAGACATCGATCTGCGCGCGCCGCTCCACGGGAATTTGCGAGATGAGCATCTCCTGTAACGCCTCTGGAGTTGTTGGGCGCGCTGCTCCGCCCGGTTCGGCGGGCATGCGAACGCCAAGCCCAAACCAGAGGACAACGTAGACGCCGCGCCCTTGAGCGTGCCAGTCGCGCGTATAGAGCGCGTCGAGCTGATCCATCGGCGCGGTCCACATCGCCGGGTGCCACTGACCTTTGATCTCGACAGGGAGGCCTATCGTGTTGCGGATCGCCGCGATGTCCGCGCGCTTCTGGCCCGGCATGTGCATCTCGGGCTCAAACCGGATCGACGGCGGCAGTTGGCCGGAAATGTAGTCGACCAACCGATTGCGGCAGATGTTTTCAGTCTGTGGCTTGGTGGTCCGCCAGAATGCCTGCCACATGTCCGTGCTCCCCCCGCGGACGCGCTCCTGAAACGCTTGGAGGCGGTCGGCGAAATAGGCCCGCATATCATCGATGGCCTCGGGAAGGCCTTCGCTCATCACCGTCGAAAGCTGCGCGATGGTCGGCGCGACATACTCGTGATCGCGTCGCGCCTTACGTTGAAGATTGCGCGCATGCTTGAGCGTATCAGCATAGGAGGGGGCGACCCCGTCATCGACCCTGGGCGACTTCCGCAGCATGCGCCGCGTGGACGTCGCGATGCGACTGATAGATCCGTTGGCGCTCCTGCGCGCGGCGCTCTTCTCGCTCGGCCTGCTCGACCTTCCACGACGGAACCTCGACGACCGACGCCTCCGCCAGGATTCGAAGCAGCTCATCGTCGCCCCCGGCTGTTTCCACAGCGGCGAGTGTGACGAGAAGAGGCAGACCGTCGTCTCCCCGGCCCAGCCTTACGAGGCTTGTCTTCTCTGAGCATAACGACACAGGCGCGGGAGAAGAGCTGCGCCCGGCTGTCGGGCAACTCTCCTTCGTCCCGAACGACTTCACCCAAGAGCCTGAGCGTGAGCGGGTTTCTGTAGAGGTCCTCAAGGCCGCGATCGGTCATGTGGTCGAGGGCACGTGTGGCGTCGATCGACGGGAATTCGCCCTGCAGAAAGAGCAAGGCGTCGTCCCGGTCGAAGGGCTCAAGGTGACCTGCCTGATCAGCTTCGACCGTAACCGCTACTCGGTGATGGCGAAGGCCGGGCGCCGTACGGTGCAGGTCCGCG
>NZ_JBXASO010000018.1:0-57757 GCF_058809375.1 Brevundimonas sp. GW821-FHT10E09
GACAGATGGCAGCATCCGACTACGTGTCAGAAATTCCCGAAAATCACTCTTGCGCTGAAGGGGGCGTCCACAGATGGTAAGCGGGCCGTCCCGTCGCTGCGGGCGTCATCCCCTCAAACCCCAGCCCCTTCAGATCCAGCTCGTCGACGAAGACATCGACCACCCGGACCGGATTATCCTCGGCCACATAGTCATCAAGACACTCGGGAAGCAGCGTCTGCTGCCGGCGATCTGCACCCTGAACGAAGCGGCTCATACCCACCTCCTGCTGACCTCAGAAGGCTAAGCTAATTCGCTCCATACCAAGACGTTTTTACACAGCCTCAGTCAGAAGGGGCCGAAATCCGCTAGATTCAGCCACGCCTTCACAATTCCAGATGCCGCCCCTTTACGGCGACCGCCATTGCCAAACCCTGAGGGCCCGGCGTCAGTATCGCCGCCTCCCCAACTGCTAATGACCGGGCCCCGACCTTCAACCGTCCATAATGCTCAACCCCGTGGGTATCCCGCACCACCACGAATGGCGCCGCCCCCGCCTCATCATGGAACCCCGTCTTCACCACCACGCCCCTCACCCGCTCGGCTCCCAGCGGTCGCACCTCCCGCGCCCCCTCCAATCGACGCTGGTTCATCGTCCTTATGATGTCTCGGCGCGCCTGAAGCGTCCGAAGCTTCATCTCCATCTCCGGATCGAGCCGGTATCGCCGACCCGTCCGCACGGCGAGGCCCAGCCCTTCCAGATGCCGGAGCCGCCCCCGGGTCAGCGCCGCCCAGGCATCGTTGACGCCCACCCCGTCGTCGACCGTCCCGCTCGCATCCGCCGCCGCCAGCAAGCGTCGGTCGAAACCCGTGAAGCGATCCGCTTCAGTCTCCTTCCAAATTCGCCGTTCAGCCTCGACGCGGGACAGGTCACCCAACCGTTCCTGCGCGACCTCCTGGGCCCGCGCCCGGAAGCCGTAGCCCATGTAGTCACGGGGAATGACCAGGTCCCGTCCATCCGCACGCCGCCCCCTCACCAGGACATGGGCGTGCGGCTGGTCGGTGTCGTAGTGGCAGGTCGCGACCCAGCGCAGTTCCGGTTCGCCCAGGTCCGCCGAAACCCGCGCCATCACCTCCCGCACATAGCCCCTCAAATCGGCGATCCGGTCGCCGTGCTCCGGCGAGATGATGAAGCGGAAATGATGGCGATCTCCGCCCCAGCTCCGGGTCTCGAGCGACGTCTCCACGCTGTCATCCACCCGGTCGAAGAAGTCCGGCCGCGCCCCGTCGACGCCCGCCCCCGATCGGCCAAGATAGGCGACATGCGCCGCCAACGCCCCCGCCCGCGCCGCGGCCTTTCCGACGTGCCGCGACACCAGGGCCTTCACGATGACCCGCTGCCGGACGTCCATGCGGAAGGCCCTGCCAGACCGTCCCTGCGCCGCCCTGAGCACGCCTGAACGATCCCCCAGGGCGAACTGTCGTGACGCCGCCAGCCGCTGGAACATGCCGGTACGGACCGGCACCCGATCGGTCTTCAGGGACAGGGGAAGGCGGACCTCGACGCTCTCGCGGTCTCGCCATGCGCCCGATGACAGCCGGTCTTCGATCGCCTCGCCGATGAGCATGTCGCATCTCCCGTAACCGACGCCGACCCGCCCGAACCCGACAACTCTCCGCAAGTCATCCAGAACCCGACATCCATCGACTAACCTACCGAAAGAATAGCGAAAAGAAGGCCGCCCCAACACCGCCTTTTATCTTGCCCTAACCCCCTTTTCGCAGATTTCCGGACATCGCCGTCAACATCTCCCGCACCTGATCAAACCTCCGCAAAGGACGCACGACGCCCCCTTCACCGAGCCCACCCGCCCTCCAAGCTCTCCGGACGACACGAAAAAACCCGCCCGGCCGAAGCCGAGCGGGTCAGATCGAAAGCCCATGCGATGGTCGCCCTTCAGTGCGCTCGCAACCGAACCGCTAGATGCCGGACGCCCTGCTCCATCGCCTTCTGCCCGAGGTTGAGCGCAGGCCCGAACGGTCGTCCGTCCGCCGACCGCGCCTCGTCAAGGGACCGTGCGAGCGTAAGGCAGCAGGTCGGCTCGAGCGCGATCAGGTCGTCGTTGGCTCTGAAGGGAGCGGCCTTGCCGTGGGCGTCGAAGTCGGCCCGGGCGAGGATGAGCGTCACTCCCTTCTGCTGGGCCCATCGGATCGCCAGCTTCTCCGCGCCTCTCGCCCCGGTCGTCGCGAGCGCCATGTCCGGCCATTCCGCCAGTGCCCAGTTGAGCGCGTCGAAGATGCGCGCCGCATCCTCCGCCGCATCCGCCAACGGCGCGCCCCGGAAGGCCACGACCGCCCCCCGGTGGCAAGCGTCTCCCGCCCTCCGCTCGCGAACCGCCCGGATGGCCTGCTTGGCCTCCAGCTGCGCCGCCGTCAGGAAGCTTCCCCGGCGGCTGCCCCGCCAGGCCGTCCAGACCTCGCCGGTGGAAACCGTCCAGGTGTCGGAAGCCGCATCCCTGATCCTCTCCGCCGCCTGCGTCGCCTCGTCGCCGGCGCGTGCCTTGGCGGTCGCCTCCTGCAGTTCGACGTCCGCCGCCTCCGATCCGTCGAAGTCGCGATCGAGCCGGCGCATCGTATCGCGCGCCCGATCGGCGTCCCGTTCGATCCGCCCCGCGGCTGAGTGGAAGGCGCCGATCAGGGCTTCGCCAAGCAGGGTCTGGAAGTCCTCCAGCGCCGTGTCCGCGATCACGTCCAGCAGTTCGGTCATGAGCGCTCGCCCGAGCTGGACCAGGGCTTCCTCGGCGGGTTGCGGACGCTGATCGCCAAGTGCTGTGGTCTGGTCGTCGAAGGCGGAGTCTGATCTCGGCGCCAAGGCCGTGACGAAGGCGGGGTTCGAGCTGTGCATCGCATCATTCCAGTTCTGAGATACCGAAGCGCCCCATGCGCAACGACCCCATCCCTGGCCACGTCGGGGTCCCCGGCAGTCACCGCAGCGGTCCGCTCTTGCGGGCCGCGGAGGGAAACGGCGAAGCCGTTGACGGTCGGGGTGACGTGTCAGGATGGGAAGTCGTTGTGTGGGGGCATGTCCTCGTCCCGCTTCGGACGAGGACGCCTTTCGGCGCCGTCGCGCCGATAACCACGGAGGGTGTGCGGCCGCCCTGCGCCGCGACGACGGCCACGCCGTCGTCGCCTTCACCTCATCGGCCGTCGCATTGCGGGCTGCGGCAGGTCTCAGTCGACGACCATTCTCAGCAGGCTTTCGGCCGTACAGGACCGCTTCTGATAGCCGACCTCGGCATGGGCCGCGCAGAAGGCGCCGCGCGCGACCGAACGCCCGCACAGGCCGAACCCCGCCTCGCCGGAGCAGCCGTACGGCCAGCGGCACTGGCCGAAGCCAACCGACAGGATGGTCGCCGTCGGGCTGGACGGCGCCACGATCATCGCCTTCGAGGGCGCGACCGTCGCCCTGACCTTCTGCGGCCCGGACGGACGTCCCGCCGGTCGCGGGGCGACGACCACCTCCCGCCGCCGCTTCGTCCGGGGCGGCGCCGCAGGGCGCACGCGTCGGGCCTCCGGGCCGCGGGCCAGACCCAGGCGGTAGACCTTGCCCAGGACAGCGCAGCGCGAGACGCCGCGGCCGAGTTCGCGCGCGATAGCGGCGGCGGTCCGGCCTTCCAGCCACAAGGCGGTCAGGCGAAGAATACGTTCCTCGGTCCAGATGGTGACGGTCATAGGGATGCTCATGGTCAGCGAGCCCGTTCGGCTCACCCCCGACCGCCCTTCCTCCCTCTTTCCGGGACCAGTGCGACAATGGCCCGGCGCGTCTGCGCCGGGCCATGCCCTCCGTCTTCCAATGCGGCTGCGATCAGAAGGGGATGTCGTCGTTCAGATCATAGCCGGTCGCCGCATCCCGGCCGGCGTCGCCGGCGGGCGGCTCACGGTTGGCGGCCGGATCCCGCCGGTTCTTCAACCGCATATCGTCCACCACCACCCGCAGGTCGAAGTGTTCGACGCCGTCCTTTCCGGTCCAGCTGTCGTTCTCGACATGGCCCTGGAGGACGACGCGGCTGCCCTTGCGGGCATAGGGGGCGATGTAGTTCTCCGCCGTCGCCTCGTTGAAGCAGACGCAGTTGAAGCCGGTCGTCCGCTCCCCCTGCTCGCCATCGGCGCGCCGATAGCGGGTGGTCTCGAGGACGCGAAAGCTCGCGCGCTTGCGGCCCGATCCCTGGGCCGAGAGGATGGAAGGGTCAGCGGCCAGATAGCCTTCGATGACGAGGGTCTGCATGATCAGTCTCCTTGAAATGAGGATTTGAAGCTTCAGGCGGCCGCGCTGCGGCCTTTGCGTGGACGCGCCGGTTCGGCGGTTTCCGCGGACGTGTCCGCCTCGGCCTCGGCGGGGTTCGCGGCCTTGTCGGCGGCCCAGTCGAGGACGGTCAGCCGGTTCACCACCAGTTCCTTGGCCGCGCGCTCGGTCCCGTCTTTGGCCGTGTAGGCGGTGTCGATAAACGCGCCGACGACCAGGGCCTCGCAGCCCTTGGCCAGGGCGCGGGCGATAATCTTCTCATTGAGGCCCTTGGCCCAGCTGACGCAGTTGACCCCGACGATGCGGTCCTTGCCGCCCGCGTCCACGCCGCGCTTCTCGAGCAACCGGAACACCGCCTTGGCGAAGTCCGGACTGATCTGAGGGTCCGCCGCGAGCCGGCCGGTGAACACCATGTTCTGCATATCAGTCTCCTGTTGATCCGAAGCGCTGGGAGCCGATCTCCCTCATCACGCTTCACCCGAGGCCTCCCTTCCTCCCGACCTCCTCCTGACCGGACGGGCCTTCGCCCGTCCGGCCTGCCTCAAGCGGCCGCCCCGTCGAGGACGGTCTGCACCGGATGGCGACGCAGCACGGCCTCCACCACCCTGGGCTGGTCAACTGGCACGAACACCCGGGGCGTAAAGGCGATGATCTCGACGAAGCACCCGAGCGCCACCAGAGCGTCGCGATCGGTCCGCCCGCCCACCACCTCGATCCGCCAGCGGTCCATCACACGCGCCCGCCTGAGCCAGAGCCCGCCCCCCAGCGAGAGCTGGATGCTGCGATCCAGAAGGGTTGCGGCGGTCTTGGCGCCGTCGGCCCAGGCGTCGCCAATCTCCGTCAGGCCAAGCGTGGCTTTCAGCGCCTGGGCCTGGACGGCATCCAGCACCCGGCCAAGCCAGCGACGTCCATCCGGGGCGCGCACCCTGCGGACAGAGCAACCTCGGTTCGGCAGCCGGCCCCAGATCGGCAACAACAGCCCCGTCGCCAGGGTGAGTTCACGCGTCCGCCACGGATCTGTTCCCGCGACCTCTGCGTCCCATACCGGACGCCAGTCGGCGCTCGTCGCCGGCTTCCATGCCGACTCCTCGAATGTCTTCTCGGGCATCGTCTGGCGATGATCCGGCCTGACCAGGCGCACGGCGGCGACCAGCCGGTCCTGGTCTGTGGCGGTTGTCAGGCCAAGTTCCGCGATCGCGGCCCGCCCGGACTTCTCGTTGATGACGAGTTGATGAGCGATATCCTCGGCCCAGGCCAGCGCGTCATCAGACAGCAGGATCTCGCGCCGGACCTTGAGCGAGAAGGTCACCAGCGCGGTCTCCGCGCCCGTGGAAACGTCGGTCCGGATGACCTCCTGGTCCAGAACTTCGAGCTCCTCGGCCTCGATGTCCTCCAGGCCCCGATCCAGGTCGCCTGAGGCGGCGGCACGCTCGAGAATGCCCGAGAGGATGCGATCGAAGTCCTCGAACAGGGCGTTCTGGTCAGAGATGCGCAGGGCGAGGAGACGATTCAGGAAGGTATGGATCGGCGGCAGATCATCAGAAGGCTTCAATCCACCATCGGCGTCGAGGAGTTTCATCCCGGTCTTTTCCATGAAGGTCTCGAGCGTCATCGACGCCAACTCCCCGAAGGCGAGCGCGCCGTAGAAGACGAGAAGCGCACGACGGGCCCAGGGGCTTTCCAGATTGTCCTCGGCTCGGAACAGGCCGGCTCCGGCCGTCCGGCGCTCGCCCCGCGTCAGGGCCCCCAGGGAGTCCAGACGCCGGGCGATGGTGGAGGTGAACCGCTTCTCGCCCTGGATGTCGGTGGTGACGGGCCGGAACAGCGGCGCCGACGCTTGATGGGTGCGATGGCTGCGCCCCAGGCCCTGGATGGCGGCGTCGGCGCGCCAGCCGGGCTCGACCAGATAGTGGACACGACGCTGCTGGTTCGCCGCCGACAGGTCCGAGTGATAGCTGCGTCCGGTTCCCCCGGCGTCGGAGAAGACGAGTACTCGCTTGCGGGCGCCCATGAAGGCGTCGGTCTCGGCGCGGGCGGCGGAGGCCCCGCGCCGCTCGACCACGCGACGCCCGTCGCGCACGACGACCCGACGCGACCGTCCGGTGATCTCGGCGACGGCGTCCGTGCCAAAGGCCTCCAGCAGGGCGTCGAGCACGCCGGGCACGGCGGGCAGACAGGCCATCTGTTCAATCAGGGCCTCGCGCCGGGCCAGCGCCTCCTGGCTGACGGCGGGCCGGCCCTCGTTCATGACGGGGACCATGGCCACCGCGCCATCCTCACCCTCGATCGCTTCCATCAGGTGGATCGGAAAGGCCTCGCGCAGATAGTCGAGGACATATTCGCGCGGGGTCAGGTCGATCGAGAGATTGTTCCACTCCTCGGGCGGGATGGAGGCCAGACGGCGCTCCATCACGGCCTCATTGGTCGAGACGATCTGGACCACGGACGATCGGTCATTGGCGAGATCATCCCGGATGGAGGCGACCAGACTGGGCGCCTTCAGCCCGGCCAGCAGATGGCCGAAGAAGCGCAACTTGGCGCCCTCGAAAGCGGAGTGGACCGCCGAGGCGGCCTGACCGCTCTTCGCCTTGCCCTCCTCGTCATTAAGGCCGGTGGCTTTCAGGGCCTCGGCGAGATTGGCGTGGATGAGTTGGAAGGCGTCGGCCCAGGCATTCCAGATGGCGATGTCGTCGGGCGTCAGCAGATGGACGAGCGGTTCATATTCCACGCCCTCGAACGACAGGCTCCGCGCCACATAGAGCCCCAGCGCCTTGAGCTCACGCGCGACCAGCTCCATGGCCGCCACCCCGCCCCGGTCCATGGCCTCCAGGAAGTCCGCCCTGGACATGAAGGGCGCCTCCGGCCCGCCCCATAGGCCCAGACGGGCGGCATAGGCGAGGTTCTCGGCGGTGGTGGCCCCGGTCGCCGAGACATAGAGGATACGAGCATTGGGCAGCCGGTTCTGCAGGGCCAGGCCCGCCATCCCCTGCATCGACGCCTTCTTGGCGCCCCGCGCGCCCTTGCCGCCGCCGGCGGCATTGGCCATGGCGTGGGCCTCGTCGAAGGCGATGACGCCGTCAAAGTCGGCGCCCAGCCAGGCGACGATCTGATCCAGCCGGGATTGGCGACCGCCCCGCGTCGGCTGGCGCAGGGTGGCGTAGGTCGTGAACAAGGCGCCGCGGTCGAGACGAACGGCGTCGCCCTGTTTCCAGCTCGAAAGCGGCACGATGTCATGGGCGCCGCCGCCGATGGCGGTCCAGTCGCGTCGGGCGTCTTCCAGCAGGGCGTCGTTCCGGGACAACCACAAGGCCCGTACCCGGCCCTGGCTCATATTGTCGGCGATAACGGCGGCGATCTGACGGCCCTTGCCGCACCCCGTGCCGTCGCCAAGGAAGAAGCCCCGCCGCAACTGGACAGCGTCCTCGCAGTCCTCAGCGACGAGGGTCATCTGATGCGGGGCCTCGTCCAGGCGCCACCATCCGGGCAGACGAGCCGCATGGGCTTCTCCGGCGTAGATGACGGTCTCGGCCTGGGCGTCGGATATCCGCGCCGCGCTCCGCACCGCGAGCGGCAAGACGGGTCGATAGGTGGGCGCGGGCGGTGCGACCGAGGCCATGGGACCGGATTCGACCAGGGGCGAGGGATGCGGCCGGGGATCGGCCAGGACGATGCGCGCCAGGGCATGGGCCTGGTAAAGGCCGACATCCCGCCCCTCCCCGCCCCAGGCCTGAACCTCATAGGCCATGGGCGTCGCGCCCGCGAGGAAGGCCAGGCGGCCGGACGGCAGAGCCAGGCCCCGCTCACGCGGCGCCAGCAGAGCCTCCAGAGTCACCTGCAGGCGCGCGCGAGGCTTTGCGCCGACCCGGGACGGCAAGGCCGCGATGGTCTTGGCCGCTGCCTCCAGGTCATCCGCGCTCACAAGCGGCGCGGGGTCTGCGCCGGCGTGGACTCGGTCGACGACCAGCAGGCCGGTCTCCACAGAGGTCCCATGTTTGGTGAAGGCGCCCGACGGTAAGGCGATCCGACCCACCACCACGCCGACGTCGCTGAGGGGATGAAGCAGGGAGCCATCGGTCAAGGCGGTCAGCGGAACGATCGCGGCCAGACGACCATTGTCCGCCAGCGCCTTCAGGCTCGCCCCAAGGTGATCTGCAAGATTCGAAAACGGCGGATTGGAGATGACGACGTCGAAGGCGCCCGCACCGACGGACAGGTCGTGAATATGGCGTCCGTCATGACGCGTCCGGTCCGCCGCCGGGAACAGGCCGTCCAGCAGGTCGGCACGGCCCGGCGCGATCTCGTTCAGCGCCAGCACCCCGCCGCAGGCTTCGGCGACCGCGGCGAGCAGACCCGTTCCGGCCGAAGGCTCCAGCACACGGTCACCGGGCCGGACCTGGGCGGCCAGGACGACCAGCGCCGCCAGTTGCGGCGGCGTCGAGTACTGGTCGAGCGCCACCTGTTCCTCGCTTCGCCGCGTGTGGGTCAGACCAAGCGCCGAAACAGCCGCCAGAAGAGCGGTGATCTCGGCGGGGGCGTCCTCAAGACGTCCGACCTGGGGCGCGAGCCTGCGGATCTGCAACACTGTCGCCGCCTCGATCGCATCATAGGCGTCGCGCCAGGCCCAGGCGCCGTCGGCGTCAGACGCGCCGAAGGCGGTGGTCATGACGGCGGCGACCAGACGCCGGTCGAGAGAACGGGATCGCGCCAGATGGGTCGCCAGCGCCCGGGCGGCGGCGAGGACATTGGCGGCGACAGCCGAGGCGGATGGATCGCCGAACAGGGACAGGGTGCGGGTCGAGGACATGGGCGAGGCTCCGACGCCTGGAGCGGAGGGCGCCTCCCTCTCGGTCCTCCAGGCTCGCCTCGCCTCGCCCTTCCCTCGCCTTTGGATCCTTGAGGCCCTCAAACAACACGCCGCCCCGGCGAGAACCGGAGCGGCGTGTCAGACATGCAGATGATCAGGCCGCGGCGGGATCGAGGGCCGCTTCGCCAGCCGGGGTGACGGCAAAGACCCCGGTTCCATCATCATCGGCGTCATCCAAGGCGGGCGGGTCCGCGTCATCGACTACCCGGTCTTCACCCCCGTCGTCGGCTTCGTCGTTCTCAGATGACGCCATCCACGACAGGCTGGCGGGCGCCCAGGTCCGGGCGGCGGCCTGTTCCACCACCCAGTCGACCAATTCGCTCTTCTTCAGCGTCCTGGCGCGCTCGTCCTCGGATCCCATCATCTCGAGCATGCCCATCAGCAACCCCTTGGAATGGGGCTGGAGGAAGGGCCCGTCAGGCGTCCAGTGCAGGGTGATGTCCGCGTTGCACAAAGCGGCCAGTTCGGCCGCCTCGGCGCGGGCGCTACGGCGTATCTGGAAGGTTCGCTCCTCGCGGACGTCCAGGCTGATGGCTGTCAGCTCGGCCAGCAGGCCCATCTTCTCTCCGTGCGGCAGGGCGTGAACCCAGGCGATGACGGTCTCGCCTGAGGCCTGCCAGGCCGCTCTGCGATCATCGAGACGCTGGCGCACCTCCCCGTCCAGAGCCTCGATCACCCGGCCGCCGGTCGGATTGAAGCCGGTGGCGAGGATGGCCAGGGCCGAGTCCGAGCGCGCGATGGACGTGCGCCGCACCAGGGTGTTGAACAGGCGCGCGATCAGGGCGGTCAGCGACGCACCGGGATCGTCAGCCAGGGCCCGGATCAAGCCCCGTGTCGCCACATCGGTCCGCACGGCATGCAGGACATGATTGACGCCCTCGGTGTCAGGCTCGGGAGCCTCGACCTCGGGCGGGACATAGGCCGGCGGCGCCGCGACGCGAGGCGCCGCATCGGTTTGGGCGGGCTCATCCGCCTCCTCGATTTCAGCCTCCTCCGGCGTGTAACAGCGAATATCGACTCCGGCGTCCGACGCCGGCCACATCACCATCGTCGTCACGACGCGTCCGCCACAACCCGTCTGATCGGAGGCGACCCTGGCGCGGATCATGGCGATGATCGCGGCGTCTATGACCTCAGGGTCGGTGGTCTCGGCCAGGGCCAGGCGCGCCGCCTCCGTCCTTTCGTTGAACACCTCGCGCTGGGCGCGATATCGAGCCATCTCCTCCGACGGCAATCGGCCGCCGT
Source organism: Brevundimonas sp. GW821-FHT10E09 (assembly GCF_058809375.1). Lineage (NCBI taxonomy): Bacteria > Pseudomonadati > Pseudomonadota > Alphaproteobacteria > Caulobacterales > Caulobacteraceae > Brevundimonas > Brevundimonas sp. GW821-FHT10E09. Next base: position 10,392 of record NZ_JBXASO010000018.1, read on the forward strand.
AGACATAGCCGAGCGCCTCCAGGTCCCCAGGCAGCTCCGGCTCGGGACCGACGGTGACATGGACCGCAATCCCTTCGGCCTCGAAGATGGCGGCGATGCCCCGCGCGCGCTTCATCCAGATCGCTGTGAGGATGTCCGGATCGAGCAGGACCGGCGCCAGTTCGCCAAACAGATCGGCCTCGGTCCGTCCTCCGGCCTCGCCATAGGTCGCTAGATCCACCAGGGCGCAGCGCCGATCCCGGGTCGTGACCCGGCTGTCGTCGAGACGTTCGGTGATCCGCCAGTCCTGGAAGCCATGACCATCAAGGGCCGCCTCGGCGAGTTCGGCCTGCTCGGCCTTATCCGGCAGGCGGGTCAGCAGCTTCGCCTGTTTCAACGTCATGCGTCCGGCCTTGAGCGCGACCAGGGCCGCCGAAGGCAGGCCGGCCAGTGCCGCCAGCCGCTTGATGTCGATTTCGGCGTAGCCGAGGGCGCGGGCGATTGAGGAGACCGTCAGCTTCGACTTCAGCATCCGGCCGATGGCGGCGATGATATCGGCCACATGGACCGGCACAGCGATGTTGGTGAGCAGGACGGCCGCCGCCTGGCGCGCGGGATCGGTCTCGACACAGACGGTGACGGGGTAGTCCTCATTGATGTCGCCGGCGTCAAGCAGAAGTCCCAGGGCCAGCCGGCGACGACGGCCGTCGAGCGCCATCCAGGCCTCTTCCTTCTTGCCGCGCCCCGGACGGACGGTCAGGCGCTGGAGTTGGCCCGCCGCCTTCAACGTGGCCGCGAGTGTCGGGATGTCATCGTCCGGCGGCTCGTTGAAGCGGAGGTTCTCGCGGGCGATACCGACGTCGCCCAAACGGACGGTGCGTTCGTCGCGCTCGACGACGACAGCGGGGGTGATGACGGGAACAAGGTCGGTCATGAAGCGTCTCCTGCCGGGCGGCGGGGCCCATCCCCACAGCTCCGGCGCCCCTCAGCCCACTCGCTCCTCCTTTTGCGACGCCGCATCGGCGGCCACCTCGTTCCAGTCGCCAAACGGCGGGTCAGGCAGCCGGATGCGGACACCCAGCCCGCCCGTCGACAGGCGGCGGCGCAGACGCTCAGCCGCGCCCTGGCCGACAGCGCCCCGGTCGGCGGCGATCAGAACCTGGCGAACCCCATCCGGCGGCGTCCAGGCCGCGAGATTGCCGGCGGACATCAGCGCCCAGCCGGGTAGATTGAAGCGTTCGATTGCCGAAAGGGCGGTGATCACACCTTCGGCGACCAGCATCTCGGATGCGGCCGATGCGAGACGCACGGCGGCGCCCGCGGGAACAAGCCCGACGGTCTTGCGCGACAGGCGCAGGCCGACCGCGCGACGCCCGTTGGGATCGAGATAGGTCAACTCGACAGCTGTGAGGTCCCCGCCAGGGGCCCGAACGCCGGCCACCAGCGCGGGTCGTGTCGTCGATTGCTTCCGGTAGACCGATATCGGCGCGCAGGCGTGATGGCGCAGGTCGCTGATCCCGCCAGGTTGGCTCAACACCCCCCGTCCTTTGAGATAGGTCAGGCTCAGGCTCGCCTGCGTGATCGGCCCTGATCCTTCCCAGAGATCGCGCGCGGTCATGACGCGACAGGACCGATCCGGCGCGGCGACCGGGGCGCAGCCATCGCTGACGACGCGCCCGTCGGCATCAATGAGCCCCTGCTCACGCAGCATCCGAAGCGCCGTACGCCAATCCGCGCCGCCGAATCCATGGACGACAAGACGCCCCTGGCTCAGCAACAACGAGATCGACCGGTCGCGCCGGCTGTGGCCCGGCGCCGGAATATTGGCGCGCACGCCGCCATGGTAGAGGTCGCCGCCAACGGCCCGAACAATCGCATGCAGGGTCATGGCGGCCTCACATCAGGCCGAGGGCGCGAAAGCTGGCGGTCCCCTCCCGGCCGACGATCACATGGTCGTGGACCTGGATGTCGAAGACCTTGGCGGCGTCGATGATCCGCCGTGTCATCTCAATGTCCGGACGCGATGGCGTGGGATCGCCTGAGGGGTGATTGTGGACGAGGATCATGGCCGAGGCCGACAACTCGAGCGCCTTCCTCACAACCTCCCTGACGTAAACCGGGGCATGATCAGTCGTGCCCTCCGCGCGGTGCTCCTCGCGCATCATGATGTTGCGCTTATCGAGGTATAGAGTGCGAAACTGTTCGCGCGGCGCATGGGCCAGCGCCGCCCTGAGATAGGCGGTCAGGGCCGTCCAGGAAGAAAGGACCGGCCGGTCGCAAGCCTGAGCGCGCATCATGGCCAAGGCCATGGCGCGTACTCGGACCAGTTCTGCGACCCCGCCGCGGTCGAGGCCCGCGCGAAGCAGCGCCGCCTCGTCGGCCGCAGCGACGCCGGCCAAACCATGGAAGGACGCGATCATTTCCGCGGCCGCGGCGCGGCCGGCCTCAGGGGGCAGAACGCGCTCGAAGATCGACGCCAGAAGGACTTGATCCGCATCCTCGGGCAAGGGTTCGGGCTGGCGATGAAAGACGGCGGCAGGGCGGGTCGACATGACGACCTCCGTTCTGACGCTCCCGATTGGAGCGCCCCAGGCCGCCCTTCCTCCTCCTTTGCCGCGAGGCGGGAACCGCAGGCCGCCGGGTCTCGTCGAACCTCTTCCATGTGCGGGCGAGCCTCGGGATCGAAGGTCTGCGACGAAGGCGCCCTGAAGCCCGACCTGCGCCCAGACCGATCTGGCGGCCCCGTCGAGCTCTGCGGCTTCGCCACGGAAGGCCCTCCACAGGGCGAGGCCTTCGCCCTCTAGATCTGCCCCTGCGGGCCCTTCTTCGCGGGAGCGCGACCGCGCCTTGCTGTCCGGACTTCCTCGACCGCCCGGCTTGACAAACATTGTTCATCTGGACAGCAGGCCGCCACCCTCGCTAGAAGACCCTCATCGCCCGCAACCTCACGTAGGCGTAACGGACAAGCGGGGGCTTTCCATGACGGAAGATGCGGCGACCCTCAGCCTGCCCGCGCACCTTGCGCGCGAAATCCTGGTGTGGATGAACGACGCTTTCGCGGAAGTCGATTTCGAGGCTTCGTCCGACAAGGTTATCGAAGGCCCGACCTTGGCGTGGAGCGGCGTGGTTCTTCGGGTCGAGGCCGTCGACCACGCCGCCGCGACGACCGCCCGCCCCTGACCAACTGCCGTGCAGGATCGCGGTCCGCCGAGAGTTGGGACGCTGGATCCAGAGTAGGAACCGGCGACGGTCCAGCAACCGTCGCCGACCATTTGGTGCAATCAGAACCAGGCCTTGATCCCGACGACCAGGCGCGTCGCGTCCACATCGTCGCCGCGCGCCTTGGCGTAGTCGGCGGTGTCGCCGAACGAGCGGCTCCACTCGACCCCGACGTAGGGCGCGAACTCCTTGCGGATTTCGTAGCGCAGGCGAAGGCCCGCCGTGACCGAGGTCAGGCCCGAACCAATCTCGAGCTCAGGAATGTCGCTGGCAGACATTTCCAGTTCCAGCGCCGGCTGCAGGATCCATTTCTGGGTCAGGCGCTGGTCGTACTCGGCCTCGGCGCGGGCGGTCAGGTCGCCCTCGGTCGACAGGAAGGCGGCGGCGCTCATCTCGAACCAGTAGGGGGCGACGCCCTGAACGCCGACCGTCAGATGGGTCGTGTCATCGCCGTCGGGGCGGAAGTCCTGACGCACGCCCGCCTGAACGTCCCAGAAGGGCGCGATCGCGCGGCTATAGAGAGCCTGAACCTCGGCGTCGTGCAGCTTGCCGTCGAACGCGCCCTCGCCCTCGGTCTTCCACCAGAAGCGGTTGATGTCGCCGCCGGTCCAGCCCTGGGCGTTCCAACTGTAGCCCTCCTCGCCGTCGCCGAAGTTGGCCTCGATCGAGTCGATCAGGACCGCCGTGGTGCGCACGTCGCCGTTCTCGACCAGCAGTTGCTTCCTCGACTCCGCCATGACGGCCGGATCGAACAACAGGTCCGCCGCATGGTCGGGCGCGGCGCGGGCCGCAGCGGGCGGCGGCGTCTCGACCATCCGGCCACCGACGGCGTCCACGCTGGTGGGGATGTTCGGCGCGCCGCCCGCCATGGCGCTCATGTCGTGCCCGGCGTGGGGATCGGCTGCGGGCGTCTGCATGGCGCTCATGTCATGGCCGGCATGAGGGTCGGCCGCAGGCGCCGTGGCCGGAGCCATCTGCATACTGCTCATATCATGACCGGCGTGCGGGTCGGCTGCAGCCGCCGGAGCGGCGCTCATGGTGTGGCCCGCATGAGGGTCCGCAGCGGGCGCCGTGGCCGGAGCCGTCTGCATACCGCTCATGTCGTGCCCGGCGTGCGGGTCGACCGCAGCCGCCGGAGCGGGGCTCAGGGCGTGACCCGCATGAGGGTCGGCAGCGGGCGCCGGGGCCGGAGGCGTGACGCGTCGGGGCTGAGGCGCGGCGGCACGAGGCTTGGGCTTGGGCGCGGGCCTCGGTCGAGCTTGCGGCGGGCGCGCGGGCGCGGCGTGGGCGCCGTGCCCTCCGTGCGTTTGGGCGACGGCGGAACCGGCGGCCAACATCAAGGGCAGGACCGCGACGGCGGCGAACAGGGCGCGGCTCATCGGGCGGCTCCTTCCAGCGGACGAACCGTGACGACGTTGAACATCCCTGCGTGCATGTGCATCAGCAGGTGGCAGTGGAAGGCCCAGTCGCCGGGCGCGTCGGCGGTCAGGTCGAAGGTCACCTTCGAGCCCGGAGCCACATTGACCGTATGCTTCAGCGGCTGATGCCCGTCCTGTCCGTTGACCAGCTGGAAGAAGTGGCCGTGCAGGTGGATCGGGTGGGCCATCATGGTGTCGTTGACCAGGGTGACGCGGACCCGCTCGTTCAGCTCGAACCGGATCGGCTCGACCAGCTCCGAGAACTTGCGGCCGTCAAAGCCCCACATGAACCGTTCCATATTGCCGGTCAGATGGATTTCCATCGAACGCGACGGCGGACGCGTGTCCTTGTTCGGCTCCAGCGCGCGCAGATCGGTATAGACCAGCACCCGGTGATCGACGTCCTGCAGACCCTGCGGCCGTTCGCCCAGACGGTTGGCGGGCGCCGGCGCGATGGCGTCCACCCCGACGCCGACCGCCATGTCGGCGGGGGCCTTGTTCGGGTCGCGCATGCTCATGGCGCCATGGTCCATCGGCGCGGCGGCGGCGGCCCCTGCTGCGCCGTGCGCGGAATGATCCATGCCCGCCATTGAGCCGTGATCCATGCCCCCCATGCCCATGTCGGCCATGGTCAGGTTCGGCACCTTGCGAAGCGGCGGAACCTCGGCCGTCATGCCCAGGCGCGGGGCCAGGGTGGCGCGGCCCATGCCTGAACGGTCGATGGCTTCCGACACGATGGTGTAGGCCCGATCCTCGGTCGGACGGACGATGACGTCATAGGTCTCGGCGACCGAAATCTGGAACTCGTCCGTCTCGACCGGGCGCACGTGCTCGCCGTCGGCCTGAACCACGGTCATGGCCAGCCCCGGAATGCGGACGTTGAAGATCGACATGGCCGAGGCGTTGATGACGCGCAGCCGCACCCGCTCGCCGGGCCGGAACAGGCCGGTCCAGTTCTCCTCGGGCCCGTGGCCGTTGATCAGATAGGTATAGGTGGTGCCGTTGACGTCGAGGATGTCGCGCGGGTCCATCCGCATCCCGCCCCACATCCGGCGCTCGGCCAGATCCATCCCGTCCGACCCGTCCAGCAGACCCGCCAGGGTGGTCTTCTGCATGTTGAAGTAGCCGGGGCTCTTCTTCAGCTTGGCCAGGATGTCGTGCGGATGCAGGAAGCTCCAGTCCGACAGGACCAGGACGTGCTCGCGGTCATAGCCGACCGGATCGACGCCCGCCGGGTCGATGACGATGGGACCATAGTGGCCCATGGCCTCCTGCAGGCCCGAATGGCTGTGGTACCAATAGGTGCCCGACTGCTTCAGCGGGAACTCATAGACGAAGGTCTCGCGCGGCTTGATGCCGGGGAAGCTGACGCCCGGAACGCCGTCCATCTGGAACGGCAGCAGCAGGCCGTGCCAGTGGATCGAGGTGTCCTCGTCCAGGGTATTGGTCACCGACAGCCGCACGTTCTGCCCTTCGCGCATCCGCAGCAGGGGCGCGGGCAACAGGCCGTTGACGGTGAAGGCATGGCCGGTGCGCCCGCCGACGGTGAAGTTCGAATGCCCAACGGTCAGGTCGATGTTCGGCCCCGTCAGCGTCGGCAGATCGGCGCGCAGCCCCGGCGAACCCGTCTGGGCCCAGGCCGGTATCAGGCCCGAAAGGCCAAGCAGCCCGCCGCCTGCGGCCGCGCCGCGCAACAGGGACCTGCGATCGAGAGCCATGCTCGACATAGAGGGGATCATCCTTCCTTGATTGAGCTGCACCGACGATTTCGGGGTGAGCTTCACTGGGTACTACGCACCCGCCATCCGTTTCCCCTTGCGACAGGTCGCCACACAAGCAAAAGCTCGCGATCGCATTCAAGGCGTGCAGCCGCTCCCGCTTTCCGCGACCGGGACCCCAGGTCGCCTCGCTGCCTCCGCTGGCGGCTTTTAGGACGAACCGTTCGAGGACGTCTTGAACCCAGGTCGCAGTCAGCCAGCCTCAAGTCGCGCAAGAATCGTCTGCATCTGAGCGATCTCGTCGTCCTGCGCCCGCACGATCCGGTCGCACAGAGCGAGGATTTCCGGATCGCGGATCGAAGCCTGCTCGCACATCAGGATCGCGCCGGAATGATGGGGAATCATGGAGCGAAGAAACTCCTTGTCGCCCACGCCCGCCTGGGTCCGCATGCCGACGAAAGCCACAACAAACACCGCCGCCGCACCGCCGACGATCGCCAGGTTCAGCTTTCGCGACGGATACATGGCCCTCATGAACCACAGCATGAGAATGGCCATGGGCATGACCATCATGAGCGTCATGTAGACGTTGTTGAGATTGAAATAGAAGTGATCCAGCGTGGCGATCATCGTGTACATGACGAGGTACATGACGATGAAATCGAGAATGAGTTCGATCCCGAATGAGCGGTATTGACCCTTGTTCACGGCGCGTCTCCCTGCCTCTAAGAATCCGAATCTTCTGGCGCACATGCACCTGAAGCTCCCCAGCAAACCAATACAAAAAATCAAGGTTCCAGCCGTTGACCTTCCCATGTGGGGAAGGATTAGAACCACAGGCGTCGATTGTTGAAAGGTTCGCCAATGTCCGCCCATGCCCCCGGGGTTACCGATCTCCAGGTTCTCAACATCCCCAAGATCCGCTGCGGCGGTTGCGTCGCCAGCGTCGAGAAGGCCATTCACTCGGTCGACGCCTCGGCCCAGATCACCACCGACATCGAAGCCCGCCGCGTCGAGGTGACGACCAGCGCTGACCGCCAGGCCCTGCTGACCGCGCTTGACGCCGCCGGCTATCCGGCCGAGGCGGTCTGACCATGAACAAGCTCAAGCTTTCCGCCCTCGCCGCCGGTGTCGCCATCCTCGGCGGCGCGGGCTTCCTGCTGAACGGCCTGCCCACCGTGGCCCAGGCCTCGGACATGACCGTCTACAAGAGCGATTCCTGCGGCTGCTGCGGCGGCTGGGTCGAGCATATGCGCAAGGCCGGCTACGCCATCCGCGTCGTCCCCACCGACGACCTGGCCCCGGTGAAGACCCGCCTCGGCGTGCCGCAGTCGCTCTGGTCCTGTCACACGGCGGTCGTCGACGGCAAGGTGATCGAGGGCCACGTCCCCGCCGCCGCCGTCAACGCCTTCCTGAAATCGCCGGGCGCCTCGCGCGGCATCGGCGTGGGCGGCATGCCCACCGGCTCGCCTGGCATGGAGGCCCCCGGCTACGCCCCCGAACGCTACGACGTCATGCGCTTCGGCAGCGGTGCCCCCGCCCCCTTCATGACCTTCGAAGGCGCGACCCCGGTTCGTCGCTAAAAGCAAAATGGCCCCGCCGGTTGTTCGGCGGGGCCAGGCCTATGTCGGGTCGAGGACCGGATAGGGCGTCGAGTTCGGCCGGCGCCCTGCGGAACGGCCGGCCTATTGGGGCCGGATCGCAGTCACTTCGCTTTCACGACCGCGCACCGTCACATCGAACTGGATACGCTCGCCGACCCTGGCCTTTGCGACAACGGCCGGAGCCGCCTTGAAGCTCATGGTCATGGCGGGCCAGCCGACGCCCGGGATCGGACCATGGTCGATGGTGACGGAGCCCGTCGCCGCATCGACCTTCGTGATCACGCCCGATCCGGCGCCTAACTTGACGGCTTCGGCCGGGGCCATGGGCGTGGCGGCCATGTCGCCGGCGGCCGCCGGAGCGGCGGCCGGCGCCTCGACCGGCGCGGGCTCCGTCTTCTGACTACAGGCGGCGAGACCGATGACCAGACCGGCCGAGAGCATGAGGGCGTGCTTCATTTGGAATCTCCAGGGTTGGACGCGGGTTTTGGCGTCTTTCGACGACGAAGCAGAAGATAGCCGGCCGGGATCACCAGCATGGACAGCAGGGGCGCCGTCAGCATGCCGCCGATGACGGGCGCGGCGATGCGGCTCATGATTTCCGATCCGGCGCCATGGCCGATCAGGATCGGCAGCAGGCCGGCGATGATGACGGCGACGGTCATGGCCTTGGGCCGCACCCGAAGCAGCGCGCCTTCCCGGACCGCCGCCTCCACCTGATCGCGATCGGGGTTCGGCCCCCGATCCCTCAGCGCGTGCTTGAGGTAGATCAGCATCACCACGCCAAACTCGGCCGACAGGCCGGCCAGGGCGATGAAGCCGACGCCGGTCGCCACCGACTGGTGATAACCCAGCAGGTAGAGCATCCAGATTCCGCCAGTCAGGGCGAAGGGCAAGGTGGCCATGATCAGCAAGGCCTCATCGAAACGACCGAACGTCAGATACAGCAGAATGAAGATGATCACGAGCGTGACCGGCGCCACGATCTTGAGCCGGTTCGCCGCCCGCTCCAGATATTCGTACTGCCCCGAATAGGCAATGACGACGCCCTGGCTCAAACGCACGTCCCTGGCCACGGCCCTTTTCAGATCGGCGACGACGGACGCCAGATCGCGCCCCCGCACATCGACATAGACCCAGGTCGAGGGGCGGCCGTTCTCGGACTTCAGCATGGGCGGGCCGTCGGCGATCTCCAGCTTCGCGACCGTGCCCAGGGTGATCTGCTGGCCTGACGGCGTCAGGATCGGAAGCGCCCTCAGGTCCTCGAGGCTGTCGCGCAGTTCGCGCGGATAGCGCACATTGATCGGATAGCGGGCCAGGCCTTCGACCGTCTGGCCGATCGTCTCGCCGCCGATGGCGCTAGATACGATCGACTGGACATCGGCGATGTTCAGCCCGTATCGGCCCGCCGCCTGCCGGTCGATGTCGATATCGACATAGCGCCCCCCGGTCAGTCGCTCGGCCAGGGCCGAGGTGACGCCCGGCACGGTTTTGGCGACCTTCGCCACCTCGCCGCCGATGCGGTCGATCTCGGCAAGGTCGGCCCCGGAGACCTTGACCCCGACCGGGCTCTTGATCCCGGTCGCCAGCATGTCGGTGCGGTTGCGGATCGGAGACACCCAAAGATTGGCCAGGCCCGGCGCGCGCACGACGCGATCCAACTCCTCGACAAGTTTTTCCGGCGTCATGCCGGGCCGCCACTGGTCGCGCGGCTTGAACTGGATCGTGGTTTCGAACATTTCCAGCGGCGCGGCGTCGGTCGCGGTCTCGGCTCGCCCCGCCTTGCCGAACACGGTCGCGACCTCGGGCACGGAACGGATCATCCGGTCCGTCTGCTGCAGCAGTTCGGCGGCCTTGGCGACCGACAGCCCCGGCAGGGCCGTTGGCATGTAGAGCAGGTCGCCCTCGTCCATAGGCGGCAGGAACTCCCCGCCCAGCTGGCTCAAGGGCCAGGCGGTGGTGGCGAAGGCCAGGACCGCGATGGCCAGGGTGGTCCTAGGCCGTTTCAGAACCCAGTCCAGCGGATGACGATAGGCGCGCGTCAGTCCGCGATTGATGGGATTGCTCTGCTCGGCGGGTATTCGTCCCCGGATCAGATAGCCCATCAGCACGGGAACCAGAGTGATCGACAGGATGGCCGCTGCCGCCATGGCGTAGCTCTTGGTGAAGGCGAGCGGCGCGAACAGCCGCCCCTCCTGCGCCTGAAGCGTGAAGACCGGCACGAAGGACAGGGTGATGATCACGAGGCTGAGGAACAGCGCCGGGCCGACCTCGGCCGCCGCCTCGGTAATGACGGTCCAGCGCGCCTCTCCGGCCAGCTTCTCGCCAGGATGATCCTGCTCCCATCGTTCGATATGCTTGTGGGCGTTCTCGATCATGACGATCGCCCCATCGACCATGGCCCCGATGGCGATGGCGATCCCGCCCAGCGACATGATGTTGGCGTTCACCCCCTGGGCGTGCATCAGCAGAAGGGCCGCCAGCACCCCCAGCGGCAGGGTCAGGATGGCGACGAGGGCTGAACGCGCGTGCCACAGGAACAGGCCGCAGACGAGCGCGACGATGATGAACTCCTCGATCAGCTTGCGGCTGAGATTAGAGACGGCGCGGTCGATCAGTTGCGAACGGTCGTAGGTGGCGACCACTTCCACGCCCGGCGGCAGGCCCGCCTTCAGGATCTGGAGCTTGTCGCGCACGGCCTTGATGGTCGCCCGCGCGTTCTCGCCCGAGCGCAGCACCACCACCCCACCGGCTACCTCCCCCTCGCCGTTCAGTTCGGCGATGCTGCGCCGCATCTCCGGGCCGATCTGGATGGTCGCCACGTCGCCCAGGGTCACGGGCGCGCCCCCGGCCGCAGTGCGGATTGGTATGGCGCGGAAGTCGTCCAGATCGGTCAGATAGCCGTTGGCCCGGACCATGTATTCGGCCTCGGCCAGCTCCAGCACCGAGCCGCCTGTTTCGCCGTTGGCGCGCTGGACGGCCTCGACCGCCTGTTGGTGCATGACGCCGTAAGCAGCCAGTTTGATCGGGTCCAGAACGATCTGGTACTGCCGCACCATGCCGCCGATGGCCGCGACCTCGGCCACCCCCGGCACGGTCTTGAGCTCGTAGCGCAGAAACCAGTCCTGCAGGCTGCGAAGCTGCGCCAGGTCGTGACGCCCGGTCCGGTCGACCAGGGCGTATTGATAGATCCAGCCGACGCCGGTGGCGTCCGGCCCCAGCGCCGGCCGGGCGCTGTCGGGGAGTCTGGACTGGACCTGGCTGAGGTATTCCAGCACCCGCGAGCGGGCCCAATAGAGGTCGGTTCCGTCCTCGAACAGGACATAGACATAGCTGTCGCCGAAGAAGGAATAGCCGCGCACGGTCTTGGCGCCCGGCACCGACAGCATGGTGGTCGCCAGGGGATAGGTGACCTGGTTCTCGACGATCTGCGGGGCCTGGCCGGGGTAGCTGGTGCGGATGATGACCTGGACGTCCGACAGGTCCGGAAGAGCATCGACCGAGGTGTTCCTGACCGCCCAGAGCCCCGCGACCAGCAGGGCGAGCGCCGCCATCAGGACGAAGACCCGCCCCTTGACCGAGGCTCGGATGATCTGGGCGATCATCGGCCCGGCTCCATCTTCGCTGTCGGCTTGGGCGCGAGTGCGGCAGGGGGCGCAGCCCCGTCGATGGGCCGCGCCTCGACGCCCGACAGGCTGGCCTCGGAATCAATCAGAAACTGACCGGAAGCGATGACCCGCTCTCCGGCGCCCAGACCCGCCAGGATTTCCGTCTGGCCGCCGCTCTCTCGCCCGACGCGGACCAGAGCCGGCTGATAGCGCCCCTCAGGCAAGGCCAGCATGACGATGTCGCGCTGTCCCGTACGGATGACCGCCTCGGACGGAACCAGCAGCGCCGGCGTCGTCGCCCCGCCGAAAACGATCCGGCCGAACATGCCCGGCCGCAGACGCCCGCCCCGGTTCGCCATCTCGATGCGGCCCGTGAGGGTGCGGCTGTCGCCCGACACCTCCGGCAACAGGGCGGTCAGGCGGCCGGTGAAGCGTTCGGACGGGAAGGCCGAAAGAGTCGCCTCCACGGACTGTCCGACCCGCAGTTGTCCGGCCAGGGCCTCGGGGATGGCGGCGTTGAGCCAGACGGTCGACAGGCCGCTGATCTCGGCCAGGGCGGCGCCTTGCGGCACGCTCATGCCCGACCGGACCGCCAGCGTGCGGATCGCCCCGGCGATGGGGCTGGTGATGGTGATCGTGCTGTGCGGCCGTCCGCTTCGTTCGACCGAGGCGATTAGGCTGTCGGACATGCCCATCAGCACCAACCTTTGGCGCGCGGCCTGGATCAGCCGGGCGTCGCCGGTCCGGCGCACCGCCAGATACTCCGTCTGGGCTCCGCCCCAGCTGGGGACCAGGAGGTCGACCAGGGGCGCGCCCGCGGCGACGACATCGCCGGGCGCGCGGTCATAGACCCGCTGCACGAAGCCGTCGGCCCGGGACTGCACGATCGCCACGTCGCGCTGATTATAGTCGATCACGGCCGTGGCGTTCAGGTCGCCGCCCAGGGTTCCCATGCGCGCCGTCGCGTACCGGACCCCCAGATTCTGGGTCAGGGCCGGATCGATGCGCAGGCCGCCGGACGCCGCGCCCGCCCCGCCGCCCTCGTCGGCGTATTTGGCCACCAGGGGCATGTCCATGAAAGGCGACGGGCCCGGCTTGTCGAACTTCCGGTCGGGATACATCGGATCATAGTAGTAGAGCGGTTTGCGGCCTCCTGCCCCGTCAGCGGCGGGGGCGCCGGCGCCGTCGGATCGCTGACCGATCACCACGCCGGTCCCGACGCCGATCCCCACCAGCACCAGAGCGCCCAGGGCGACGCCGAGACGATTATAGCTGAACCCGCTCATCGGTCGCTCCCATAGGTCAGAGTGATTTCGGCGGCGTGACGCCTCAGCGCCGCCTCCTTGTCCAGCGCATCCAGCCGGGCGTTGGCCACGGCGGTGAAGGCCTGGACGATTTCGGCGAGCCCGATCCGACCGGCGGCATAGGCGGCGGTCTCCAGATCGGACTGCCGCACGACCGCCGGCAGGACGACGTCGCGCGCCCGGGTCCACTGATCGTGGTCCGTGGCGTGTTGGGCCAGATCGCGCCGTAGGTCCGCCTCCAACTGGCGACGCGCCGCCTCACGCTGGGCGCCGACCCTGCGCGCGTCGGCGGACCGCGCGGCGATCAAGGGTTCCTGACGCTGCCCCTGAAACAGCGGCAGGCGCACGCTGGCGCCCACCGAAACCATGTCGCCGAACGCCGGGTCGCGCCGCTGATAGCTGGCCTCGACCGACCAGTCCGGACGCCGTCCGGCCCTGGCCAGGTCGAGCTCGGCCTGGGCCCGTCGATCTTCGGCCTCGTAGGCCTTGAGCATGGGCAGGACCTCAAGGCCCATGCGCAAGGCTGACGGATCCGGCGCATCCAATGGCGGCGCGCCGTCCGTGGTCGGGGCGGGATCGCCGGTCCATCGGGTCAACACAGCGCGCGCGACCTCTCTCTCGGCGATCAGACGGCTGCGCCGATCGTCCAGCGCCGCCTTCAACTGGATCGGCGCCAGGGCCATGGCTGGACGATCCGCGCCCGACGCCACCCCGGACGGCGCAGCCTCCCAAAGCGGCTGAAGCGTGGCCAGGACGTCGTCCACAGCGGCCAGCTTGCGGTCTGAATAGTAGAGATCGATCCAGGCCAGGCCCGCCGCGATCCGCACCTCGCGCAGCGCCGAGGCGTCGTCGGCGACTGCAACGCCGATGGCGGCCTCGGCCAGGCGGCGTTCGGCGCGACGGCGCGCCCGGCTGGGCAACTCCTGCTCGACGCCGACCCGTAGGGCGGTGAAGTCGTCTTCGTTGAACCGGCCGGCCATGGGACCGGTCACGGGAAAGCCGTCCAGTCCGAATTTGAGACTGGGATCGGGCAGCCGCCCGGCCGCGACCACGGCCGCCCGGGCCGCGTCGACGCCCAGGGCGCTGGCGCGCAGATCAGGCGCGTCCTTGGCTGCGCGCGCCAAGGCGGCCTCGAACGTCAGGGGCTCGGCCTGGGCCGCCGCGACGCCTGACAGGCCGACGGCGGCGAGCGCTAGCAGGGTCGCCCTGGCCGCCGGTTTGAAACGGGGGAGCATGAAATCTTCCTTCGGAACAGCATGGCATCGGCCATGAACGGCGCGACGCACGGGGCATGGATTTCCATAGGCGTGACAGGACCCGCCGTGGGGCGCAGCCGATCAAACCAATGGGCGGTTCAGGCCTGCCGTTGAGGAGGAGAAAATAGCGGAGCCGGCCCGGCCCCTTCCCGCGTGATGTTCAAATTCACGAAGGCGATGACAAGCGGCGCGACGGGCGGCGGGATAAGGACCAGCGGCGGCAAGGGCGCGGCGACAGCGGCGCAGCCCATCTTGGCGACGCAATCCGGCGTCATGTCCTTGCAGCAGTCGCCGGGACCGCCGGATTCGTCGGCCGCCATGTCCATGGCTTCGGCGCAATCCATGGTTTCGGCTTCGACTTCGGCGCTGTGAAACACCTGGACAGGCATGGCGTGCGCCGTCGACTGGCCGAAGAATCCGGCCAGCGCCAAGACGATCAGGACTGTGCGGAGCAGATTCCACATCACAGCGTCAGGTTACGCGCTTTGAGCATCGACAAGTCAAGATCGCCGGAACGGCTCCGGTCGGCTGCCCATGAGTGGCGTGGACCGACCGGAGCCATGGCCGTTTCTAGTGGACCATGAAGCGGGCAGCGCCGCTCATGACGTGGCCGTCAGCGCCCTGGGCCGACCAGGCCAGAACGTGATTGCCCTTTCCGAGCGCAGGCAGGGAGACCGTCGCCGTCGTGCCGGCGGCGGCCTGAACGGGAACGGCCGTCGGACGGCCGCCGTCTGTCGCCAGCGTCAGGGACTTCAAGGTCATGGCATGGGGAAAGGTGATGGTGAAGGCGGTCGGCGCGGTCGAGGACATCGAGCCGTCGGCCGGCGAAGTCTGCACGCCGGCTGACGCAGGCGCGGCCATCGCCATGGAGCCATGACCCGCATGGGGATCAGCGGTCTGGGCGGAAGCGGCGCCGGCGGAAACCAGCATCGCGGCGGCGATCGCGAAGGGAATGAAATTACGCATCTTGGTTGTCTTCCTTAGTTCGGGCTTGGTTTCGGAGAGTGGTCCATGCCGGGCATGTCCGGCATGGTCGACATATCGTGGCCCGGCATGTCATGGCCCGGCATGGGCGCAGATTGGGGCTTGGTTTGCGACGGGCTCACGTTCGGGGTCTGGGACGGACGTCCGCGCTCACGCGCAGGCGTAGCCTTGACGGGTTCGGCCGCCTTCTCACCGGCGGGCGTGGCCTGCCCCGTCGGTGCGGTCGCGGAGGCAACCTCCGTAACCGGGGCGACGGTCGGGGCCATTGTGTTCGCGACCGGCTCGGCGACCGAGATCGCTTCCTTGGGTTGGGGCTGTTCGGCCGCCGGCTGACAGGCCGCCAACAGGCCTGTAGCCGCCAGCGCCGCAGCGATTTGAATCTTCATCATATTCTCCAAAATACTAGAACCAGGCCCTGATGCCGACCACCACTCGGGTGTCTTCGGCGCTTCGCCCTCGCGCTTCGGCGAAATCGCGCGTGGCGCCAAAGCTCCTGGTCCATTCGACCCCGACATAGGGCGCGAATTCTCGACGTATCTCGTACCGCAGACGTGCGCCGACCTGCAGGGTGGACAGACCTGATCCGATCCCCAGCTCCGGGATGTTTTCCGCCGACAGGTTCACCTCGGCGCGGGGCTGAAGGATCAGCTTCTGGGTGATCCTCTGATCATATTCGGCCTCGGCGCGCGCCGTCAGCTCGCCCTTGTTGGACAGGAAGGCTGCGGCGTCGACTTCAAACCAGTAGGGCGCCAGGCCCTGGACCCCGACGACAAGGTCAGTCCGGTCGCCCTCGGGCCGATAGGTCTGCCGCAGGCCCGTCTGGAAGTCGAAATAGGGGGTGAAGGCGCGGCTGTAGAGCCCCTGCAGCTCAGCCTCCTCGAGCGCTCCGCCGAACTCGCCCTCGCCTTCCGACTTCCACCAGAAGCGATGAATGTCACCGCCGTACCAGCCCTGGGCGTCCCAGGCGTAGCCCTCCTCACCGTCGACGGACGTCGCTTCCAGCTGGTCGATCATGACCGCGCCGACGCGAATGTCGCCGTTTTCAGCCACCAGACCCCTGCGCGCCGCCGCCATGTCCTCGGCGCTGAAGATCTGGTCCGCCACATGGGGAGGCCCGTCCAGCGCGGCGGCCGGAGGCGGCGCCTGGGGCGGGCGTCCGGGATTGTCCGCACTCGTCGGAACCTCCGGCGGCATGGCCATTCCAGCCATGCCGGACATGTCATGTCCGGCATGGGGATCCGTCTGCCCCAAGGGCGCCGAACTCATCGGCATCATAGACATGTCATGGCCGGCCGTCGCCGGCGCGGGCTGGGCCTGCCCCATGGTCGACATGTCGTGCCCCGCATGCGGGTCCGCCTGCCCTGCTGGCGCCGCACCCATTGGCATCGTGGACATGTCATGTCCGGCTTTCGCCGGCGCAGGCTGGGTCTGCCCCATGGCCGACATATCATGACCGCCGCTGGCGTGAGCGGGCACGCTTCCCGGGGGGCAGGCCGAGGCCGGAGACTGGCTCATTCCCGCGGTCCCTGTCGTCGCTGTCGTTGAACCCGGCGCGACGCATCCCTGCGTGGGGGACGGAGTCTGGCGCGGCGTCGGCGAGGTCGCACCGTGTCCGGCATGGCTCTGGGCCAGTGCGGGCGTGGCCGCCAGGATCAGAGGCAGCAGTGCAACGGAGAAACGGATCATGACCCCGCCCCTTCCATCGGACGAATGGTGACGACATTGAACATGCCGGCGTGCATGTGCATCAGCAGATGGCAGTGGAAGGCCCAGTCTCCCGGATTGTCGGCCGTGAGGTCGAAACTGACCTTGCCGCCCGGCGCGACGTTGACGGTGTGTTTCAGGGGCTGATGCCCGTCGGGCCCGCCCGTGACGAGCTCGAAGAAATGTCCATGGAGGTGGATCGGGTGCGCCATCATGGTGTCGTTCACTAGGGTCACCCGCACGCGTTCGTTCCGCTCGAAGCGGATTGGCTCGACCAGTTCCGAGAACTTGCGGCCATCGAAGCCCCACATGAACCGTTCCATGTTGCCGGTCAGGTGGATCTCCATGGAGCGGCTGGGCTCGCGCCTGTCCTTGTTCGGAGCCAGCGAGACCAGATCCGTGTAGACCAGCACACGGTGGTCGACCTTTTCCAGGCCCTGCGGCCGTTCGCCCATGCGGTTCATCGGCATAGGCGATATGGTCTGGACCCCTACGCCCACAGCCATATTGGGCGGCGCGTTCTGGGGATCGCGCATGTTCATAGCGCCCATGGACCCGTGATCCATTCCAGCCATGGCCTCGCCTACCGGGGCGGCGGCGCCGTGGTCCATCCCGGCCATTGAGCCATGGTCCATTCCGGCCATCGGCGCGGCGCCCATCCCCTCCATTCCGCTCATGCCGCCCATGTCGCCCATCCCCATGTCCTTCATGGTCAGGGTGGGCACCTCGCGCAGCGGCGGCACCTCCGCCGTCATGCCCAGACGCGGCGCCAGGGTGGCGCGGCCCATGCCGGAACGGTCGATGGCTTCGGAGACGATGGTGTAGGCCCGGTCCTCGGTCGGTCGGACGATGACGTCATAGGTCTCGGCGACCGAGATCTGGAACTCGTCGGTCTCGACCGGGCGCACATTCTCGCCGTCGGCCTGGACCACCGTCATGGCCAGACCCGGGATGCGGACGTTGAAGATCGACATGGCCGAGGCGTTGATGACGCGCAGACGCACTCGCTCGCCGGGCCGGAACAGGCCGGTCCAGTTCTCCTGCGGCCCGTGGCCGTTGATCAGATAGGTATAGGTCGAGCCGTTGACGTCGAGGATGTCGCGCGGGTCCATCCGCATGGCTCCCCACATCCGGCGGTCGGCGAGGCTCATGCCGTCCGATCCGTCCAGCAGGCCCGCGAGCGTCGTCCGATGGCGATTGAAATAGCCGGGGCTCTTCTTCAGCTTGGCCAGGATTTCATGCGGATGCATGAAGCTCCAGTCCGACAGGACCAGGACGTGCTCGCGATCATAGGCGACCGGATCGGCGCCCGCCGGATCGATGACGATGGGGCCGTAGTGGCCGAGCGCTTCCTGCAGCCCCGAATGGCTGTGATACCAAAAGGTCCCGGACTGACGGACCGGGAATTCATAGACAAAGGTCTCGCGCGGTTTGATGCCGGGAAAGCTGATCCCGGGCACTCCATCCATCTGGAAGGGCAGAAGGACGCCGTGCCAGTGGATCGAGGTGTCCTCGTCCAGTTGGTTCGAGACCGCCAGGCGAACATCCTGCCCCTCGCGAAGACGCAGGAGCGGGGCCGGGAGCATTCCGTTTATCGTTGTCGCCGTGGCCGTTCGACCATTCACGGTGAAGGGCGACTGCCCGACCGTCAGATCAATGCTTGCCCCGGTCAGGGTCGGGATATCCGCTCGCAAGCCGGGAGAACCGGTCTGCGCCCAGGCCGGCAGCAAACCTTGCATCCCCAAAAGACCGCCGCCAGCGACGGCGGCGTGCAGCAGGCTTCGACGATCAAGCGTCATGGCACAGTCCTCACCGCCGGTTCGATCCGAAAAGCGAACCTGGCTCTCCAATAGGATACGCACGCGAGACCGCCCGCCCCTCAGAGATGTCTGGTGCAGCAAGTCCGCAACGCGAACACAGTTCCAGCGGATCAGTTGGCGAGGCCGACCCGGAAATGCTGGGAAAGCTTCTGGCGAGCCCGGGCCACCCGCATTTCCACCGCCTTGGCGGAGAGGCCAAGGATCTCCGCGGCCTCGGCGTGACTGCGCTCCTCGATGGCCGTCAGCAGCAGCGGCTCCTTCAATTTCGGCGGCAGGGCGGCGATGGCCGCATGCAGGCGCTGCGCCTGTTCGGCGGCGTCATACTGGTCTTCCGCGCCGGCCTCATCGTCCGGAACGGCCAGGGCCTCGGCGGAGTGGAGATCGGTCGAGCCCGTGAACAGCCTGCGGATATTGCGGCGACGGCTCCAGTCCCGGCATTTGTTGATGGCGATCGTCCTCAGCCAGGCTTCGAAGGATCGTTCCGGCTCATAGCGATGGATGGCCAGCCAGGCGGCGGCATAGGCCTCCTGGACGAGATCATAGGTTTCATCGGCGTCGCCGACATAGCGGCGGACAAACCTGTAGAGACCCGCCTTGGTGTCCCGCACAAGCGTTTCGAAGGCCACGACATCGCCGCGGGCCGCTCGGTACTGCAGGGCTTGTCTTTCGTCCACGGACGCTATTGAACGTCGGCGGTGAGCGCCTCGACAACGCTCCGGTCGAAGCGTCGGGCCTGGGCCTCGTTCATCACCGTCCGCATCTCGAAGATGTGGGCGATGGTCGCCTGCTGCAGGCCGCCCATGGCGTCATGGAAGTGGTCGACGGCCGGCTGCACCGCCCGACTGTCTCCGTTGCTGATCCTGATCGCCTCGGCCAGTTCGCGATTGGCGGCCTGGACACGACCTTCCAGCTGGACGCGCTGCCCCGCGAACCGGGTTTCTATCCCCTCGATCCTGGCCAGTTGTTGCGCCGACAGATCGAGGTCCTTGTGAACGATCTCGTGCAGGGACGGCGGCGCCTGCTTGTTGAGCACCCAGCTGGCGCCGGCCCATGCGCCGACCCCGCTCGCCGCGGCGGCGAGCGCGACCGTCACGGCGATGGACTTCCAGGCGACGGCCATCAGCCCGCTTCCAGTCGCACCAGGGGCGACATCGCCGCCACCGAGAAGATCGACATCTCCGACGAAGACGTCTGCGCGAACGTCGCGCCCAGACCGCCGTTGGCGATCCCGATCACAAGGGCCATCGCCACGGCGGCCAAACGAATCCGGCCGGTCGCCCGCTGCGCCTGGATCGCTTTCACGCGGCTCCAGACGTCCTCCTCGAGCCGATCGAGCGCCACGCCGTCGCCGGACGCCGCGCGCCTCAGCCAGTTTTCAAGCTCATCCATGATCGGTGCCTTTCGACGTTCTTACTGGGGATACGCATGACCCGGCGCTCATCCCTCAAGACGGAGCCGTCGTCCCACTGTGGCGTATTTTGAGGGCACCAAGCCAGACCGTGCGTAGGGGAATTACAGCGGGTCTTCGCCGGGAGGGGCGAAAGCATGGTCATCACATGCCTGGATACGACCGTCGCCGGCGGATACCGGCCCGAACCCAGCCGTTCGTTCACAGCGACCAAGGAGAACCCCTTTGACCTATCGTTCCATGATCATCGCCGTCGCCGCCCTCGCCGCCCCGGTCATGATCCCAGCGCCCGCGCTGGCGCAAACGACCGCCGAGGCCGAAGTGGTCGCCGTGCTGGACGGCTACCGCGGCGCCCTTGAGGCGCTCAGCGCCTCCCGCTCCGAAACCTTCTTCTGGCCCGACGCCCAGGTCTTCGAGCAGGGCAGCGCGGAGGGCTCCATCTCCCAGTATCTGTCCCACCACCTGGCGCCTGAGCTTGAGGCATTCTCCAGCTTCGCCTTCCAGGACCATGCAACCAAGGCGACCGTCGTAGGCGACGTCGCCTACGCCACGGAGACCTATCGTTTCCGGATCGCCTTCAAGACGGCCGGCCGCGCACCGGTTGAACGTCGCGGCGTCGCCACGAGCGTCCTGAGGCAGCGTGACGGCGAATGGCGCATTATCAGCTATCACTCCTCAACCCGGGCGCCGCGACCGGCCTCCTGACACGCGCCTGCGTAGCGCCTGAACCGCGCATGGGCCCCGCGCTCTCGCGGCTCATGCGATCTCCTTTCCCGGCATCTCCCGTGCGGCCGAGGTCGGGAACCGGCCCGTCCGGCGCGCGGTTGATCCTGCAGGATCAGGTTCGCGGCGGCCGGAAGGGTTGCGCCCTCGCCGCGCCCGTCTCGGAACTCAGGGAGAAGAGCTCGAATGCCGCATCCGGACAGCAAGGCCGTTCTCTCCTCCTCGGACCTCACGGATCGGCGTGACTTCATCCATGTGGCCGCCGGGGCTCTGGCGGTCGGCGCCGTCGGCATGGCGCTCTGGCCGCTGATCAACTCCATGAACCCTGCCGCCGACACCCTGGCCCTCTCCTCGGTCGAGGTCGACTACGGCAAGGTCCAGCTCGGCCAGCAGATCGTGGTCAAATGGCGCGGAAAGCCGGTGTTCATCCGCCACCGCACCCCCAAGGAAATCGCCGAGGCGGTCGCGGACGACAATGCGGCGCTACGTGACCCTGCGACGGACGCCAGTCGTCACAAGCCCGGCAAACCCGAATGGCTGATCCTGATCGGCGTCTGCACCCATCTGGGGTGTATTCCGACCTTCGGGACGGGCGACTACGGCGGCTGGTTCTGCCCGTGCCACGGCTCCCACTACGACACCGCAGGCCGCATCCGGAAGGGCCCGGCGCCCAAGAACCTTTTCCTGCTGGACTACACCTTCCTGAACGAGACACGGGTCAAGCTCGGCTAGCAAACGTCCTCCCCCGCGCTGACGACGCAAGGGAGGACTTTATTCGCCCCGGGACGCCGAAGGCGGTGCAGGCCGGGTCGCGCGCGCTGACGTCACATCATCATGGCGGCGGGCGGCGCGAGCGTGCCCATCACGGCGACCAGCCCCAGAAGGATGACGGCCAAAAGCGTCTCCAGCACCAGGCTGCGTCGCAGAGCCCTGATCGCCGACGGCTTCTGGCTTTCATCCTCGAGGGCGCGATGAAGACAGGGCGTCAGGACAAAGCGATTGGACGCGGCAAGGGCCAGCATGCCGGCAAAGACCGCCAGTTTCGCACTCAGCAGAAGGCCGTAGGGCGTCGTCAGCAGCGCGCCCAGCCGGTCCGGACCGACCAGGAACCAGGTGTTCACCAGACCCGTGGCGACCAGAAGCCCCACCGCGAGCGTACCCATGCCGGCAAAGCCGTGCAGGGCGTCATGAGTAAGCCGGTCCCGCTCGGCGTCGCCATGGGGGATGGCCAGGAACAGGCCCAGCGCGGCCAGGGCGCCCAGCCACATGGCCGCAGCAGCGGCGTGGATGATATCCGCCGCGAGATGGACGACGCCCAGGGCGCCCTCGGTGGCGGCGCCGTGGCCGGTCCAGGCCAGGCTGGCGCAAACCATCAGCCCCAGGACCGTGAGGTCGATCCAGCCGGCGCGACCGGGTCGGAGCACGAGAAGCAGGACCCCCGCGAGGGCCGCGATCACCGCTCTCGCCAGAAAGGCGCGGCCGATTTCCATGTCGAGCGCCATATAGGCCAGGGAGGCCGGCTTCAGCGCCTCCGTCATCGACCCCGCCATGACGGCGGTTTGCAGGACCAGAGCCGCGAGCGAGGCGATCGCGGTCAAGAAGGCCGCAGCCAGCAGGGTCTTTCGCGGCCATCTCTCGACGGCCGCGTCCGACGTGGGCATCCTGAAGGCGAAGAACAGGGGCACGCCCAGCAGGAGCATGGCGCCCAGATACTGCGCCAGCCTCAGAAGGACGACCGCGAACTCCAGCATGGCTCAGCGCACGATGAAGGTCGTGGAGCCTGTCATGCGGTGGCCGTCGGGCGAGGCCACGCGCCAGTTGACCGTATAGGCCCCGGCGGCCAGGGCGGAGCGCGGGGACCCGCTCAGGGTCTTGCCGTCCTTGGAGACCTGGGCCTGAACGGGAATGACGGTTCCCTGGGCGTTGGCGACGTCAAAGCCGGAGAAGGCGGGCGCCATGCGCTCGCTGAAGGTGAGGCTGATGGTGCGCGGCGCCGCCACCGTGGCGCCGGTCGCCGGCGTGGCGCTGACGAGGCGGGCGTGGGCGTCGGCCTGGCCCGCGAAAACGGAAAGCGCGGCGACCGCGCCGGCCAGGGTTGCGATCTTGAAACGGTTCACGTTTGTCTCCTTGAGGAAGCGCCCCTCTCTCATGAATACGCAAGCCTGCGGTCTTCCCCTCAAGATCGCCTCCGACTGATCCAGGCGGCCCTGTCGTCTAGAGCCGGACGGCGCGGAGCCGCAGCGCATTGGCGATGACGCTGACCGAGGACAGGGCCATGGCAAGCGCCGCCAGCGCCGGCGACAGCATCAGGCCGAAGACCGGAAACAGGACGCCGGCCGCCACCGGAATCCCCAGGGTGTTGTAGCCGAAGGCGAACAGGAGATTCTGGCGGATGTTGCCCATGACGGCTTTGGACAGATGTCGCGCCCGAACGATGCCCTGGAGGTCGCCGCCCAGCAGGGTGACCCCGGCGCTTTCGATCGCCACATCGGAGCCGGCTCCCATGGCGACCCCGACGTCCGCCGCGGCCAGGGCCGGGGCGTCGTTGACGCCGTCTCCGGCCATGGCGACCACGCGGCCCTCGGCCCGAAGCTGCTGCACGACCGAAGCCTTGTCCTGGGGCAGCACCTCGGCGCGCACGTCGTCGATGCCCAGCCGGCGTGCGACGGCCTGCGCGGTCGTGCGGTTGTCGCCGGTCATCATCACCAGCCGAAGGCCTGCGGCCTTCAGGTCGCGGATGGCGTCAGCGGTCGTGGCCTTCACCGGATCGGCGATGCCGAGGACGCCGGCCACGGCGCCGTCGATCGCGACGAAGATGGCCGTAGCGCCCTCCTCCCGCAAAGTTTCGGCCTCGGCCTCGAGGGGCGCGACATCGACCCCGGCCTCCGTCAGGTAGCGGGCATTGCCCAGGAACAGACGACGGCCGTCGACCAGGCCGGTGACGCCTCGCCCGACCGGACTGTCGAACTCTGCAGCCTCGGAAAGCGTCAGGCCGCGATCGGCCGCCGCCCGCACGATGGCGTCAGCCAGGGGATGTTCGCTGCCCCGCTCGAGGCTGGCGGACAGGCGAAGAAGCTCGACGTCGTCAAAACCTTCGACCGCGCGGATTGTCGTCACCGACGGCCGTCCCTCGGTCAGGGTGCCGGTCTTGTCGAGCACCAGGGTGTCCACCTTCTCGAACCGCTCCAGCGCCTCGGCGTTCTTGATCAGGACGCCGGCGCGCGCGCCTCGCCCCACCCCCACCATGATCGAGATCGGCGTGGCGAGGCCCAGGGCGCAGGGGCAGGCGATGATGAGCACCGACACGGCCGCGACCAGGGCATAGGACAGGCGCGGGTCTGGCCCGACCAGACCCCAGACGACGGCGGCGACGGCGGCGATGCCGACGACGGCCGGCACGAACCAGCCAGAGACCAGGTCGGCAAGGCGCTGGATGGGCGCGCGGCTGCGCTGGGCCTGGGCCACCATCTGGACGATCTGGGCCAGAAGGGTGTCGGCGCCGACCTTGTCTGCGCGCATGAGGAAGGAGCCCGTCTTGTTCAGTGAACCGGCGATGACCCTGGCGCCGGCCTCCTTGGTGACCGGCATCGACTCACCCGTCACGAGGGATTCGTCGATGGCCACGCGGCCTTCGAGGATCTCGCCATCGACCGGAATCTTTTCACCCGGGCGGACGCGCAACCGGTCGCCGACCGTGACAAGGTCGAGGGTCACATCCTCGTCGGCGCCGTCGTCGCGCACACGGCGGGCGGTCTTGGGCGTCAGATCGAGCAGGGCCCGGATCGCGCCAGAGGTCTGTTCACGCGCGCGCAACTCCAGGACCTGGCCTACCAGGACGAGCACCGTGATCACCGCCGCCGCCTCGAAATAGACGGGCGCGCTGCCGTCCATGCGCAGCATGGCCGATGGAAACAGGCCCGGCGCCAAGACCGCGACGACGCTGTAGATCCAGGCTGCGCCCACGCCGAGGGCGATCAGGGTGAACATGTTGAGGCTTCGATTGAGGAGGGACTTCCATCCGCGCACGAAGAAGGGCCAGCCGGCCCACAGGACCACCGGCGTCGCCAGCGCGAACTGGATCCAGTTCGACGTCTGCCCGGGGATTCTGTCCATCAGTCCGGTCAGGTGACCGCCCATCTCCAGCGCGGCGACCGGCAGGGTGAAGACGGCGCCGACCCAGAGCCGCCGCGTGAAGTCCTTCAGTTCATGATTGGGCCCAGCCTCGGCGGTGACCGTCTCGGGCTCCAGCGCCATGCCGCAGATCGGACAGGAACCTGGCCCCTCCTGACGCACCTGCGGATGCATCGGACAGGTATAGATCGTCCCTGGAGTCGCCCGGGCCGACGGGGCCGCCTTCGACCTCTCGCCCAGGTATTGGGCCGGGTCCGCGACGAACTTCGTGCGACAGCCCCCCGAGCAGAAGACGTAGTCGTGTCCTTCGTGCACTGCGCGATGATTGGCGGCGGCGGCATCCACGGCCATGCCGCAGACCGGATCGATCGCCTTTCCGCCTTCATGCGAAAAGCCGCCGCGAGCATGGCTATGGCGTGGGTCGTGGGCCGTCGGCATGGCGTCACTCCTGTCAGCGCCCGCCCGGCCGAAACTCTTGAAGGATATGGTTCAAGACGCGCTGGAAGAGTATGCTGAACCTTCTATCAAGACCGATGATGCAGTCGGAAACAAGCCCAAGCTGCTGAACTGATCGGAACAGCGCTGAAGCTCAGCTGCAGGGCGTAACGCGGATGGCGGCGGATGATCGCTACTGTATCGAAGTACCGGTCAGGACCCAGGCGAAGCGCGCCGCCTTGCAGCAGGTCGGACAATGAAGTCCTGAAAGGCCGCCTGGCCGCATGCCTCATGGCGCGTTGACAGGAGACGCCCCAAAACCCGAAACTCGAGAATCTTCAAGCCTTCGAACCTTGAAACCCGCACCACGGGAGGTTCAGCGTGAATATTGGCCAGGCCTCCCGAGCCACAGGCGTGTCCGCCGAAATGATCCGCTATTACGAATCCACAGGACTGATCCGGCCGGCGGACCGCACCGGCGGCAACTATCGCGCCGTCGGCGATCGCGACGTCAACGAGCTCCGGTTCATCCGCCGCGCCCGCAATCTCGGCTTCTCGGTCGAGGAGATCGCCATACTGCTCTCCCTGTGGCGCGACCGGACGCGGCCCAGCCGGGAGGTCAAGGCCGTCGCCGAGCAGCGCATCGCCGACCTTCAGGCGCGCATCGCCGAAATGCAGGCCATGGCCGACACCCTGGAGACCCTAGCGCGATGTTGCGCAGGCGACGATCGGCCTGATTGCCCAATCCTCCAGGACCTGGCTAGGCACGCCGCGAAAGCGAACCACGTCCCATCGGGGCCATAGGCATTGGGAGGAGCACTATGAGCGGCGTTCTGCCGCTCCTGGACCAACTGCCAGGTCGAGCGGATGAACGGGACGCTCAAGGAGGCCACCGTCCGCCGCTATACGCTACACCCGTCATAAACGGCCCAGAACCTTAACACCTGGACGCCTACAACTTCGCCTAACGGCTTAAGACCCTGAACCGACTCACACCCTGCGAAGCCACCTGCAAGGCCTGGACTAATGAACCACGCCGCTTCCGATGCGATCTAACCCGCCTAAC
Organism: Brevundimonas sp. GW821-FHT10E09; assembly: GCF_058809375.1. Taxonomy (NCBI): domain Bacteria; kingdom Pseudomonadati; phylum Pseudomonadota; class Alphaproteobacteria; order Caulobacterales; family Caulobacteraceae; genus Brevundimonas; species Brevundimonas sp. GW821-FHT10E09. The sequence goes on from NZ_JBXASO010000018.1 coordinate 36,766, forward strand.
CTATGGACTGAACACCTAGCCTTTGGAGGCGCTTTCGTCTGAGGTCCGGGCGTCCTCGAGAATCTCGAGACCGCCCTTCGCCGCGATCCCGGCGACGACGACGCCAACCACCAGGTCAGGCCAGGATTGATTCAACCACAGGACCAGCGCGCCGGCGACGAGGATGCCGCCATTCGACGCGAAGTCGTTGAAGCTGAAGGTCTCGGCAGCACGCAGGTTAACGTCGCCGCCTCCCAGACGCCGCATCAACTGGAGGCAGACCAGGTTGACCGCCGCCGCGACGACGGCCAGGCTGATCATGGTCCAGCCGATCGGCTCGGTTCCCAGCCACCATCGGCGACCGGCGTCGATCAATACGCCCGCGGCGAAAATCAGCAAAAGAACGCCAGAAACTCTAGCCGCACGGCGCTTCCAGGTTAGGGCGCGGCCCACCGCCAGGAAGCTGATCCAGTAGATCAGGCTGTCGGAAGCATTGTCGAGCGCATTGGCCAGCAAGGCGCTGGAGTCCGCCAGCAATCCGCCGAGCCCGAGCCCGGCGAACAGCAGGCCATTCAAGATCAGCACGATGATCAGCGTTCGCCGCTGACGGTCGTGCTCGGCATTCGATGTCATCATACGAAATCCACCCTCCAAAGCAAAGTTCGGCCGCCAGCATCGGCTGGCATACAGGCGGTGGTGGCCTCTCAATGAAGCACGGTAGCGCTGGCGTACCGCCACCCTCAACGGCACCAGGATCAACCCCGCCGCCGAGCAAACGAAGGCCCGCTCTGGCGATCAGATTAGGCAGCCACACCGCCAGACCCATCCCGCAACCGTATAGCTCTAGACGAGGTGCGCCTCAACCCCGCCTCAGGCCGCCGGTTCCAAGATTGGGATGCTCAACCTTAGATCCCCACCTGCCGGCCGCATGATAAATCCTCCCGCCGCTCGAGCATTAAGTCGAAGATGCGCATTCTCTCGCGCCACTGACGAAGGGACTTGATCCTCTAGCACCTAGAGGATCCACAAGAAGTCGAAACGACAGGAGGATTCACGATCATGGTGTTCACGGAGCGCCGAGGCGTTGGGGGGCTCAGACTACAGGCGACGGCGCTCGGATTCGCCGTGGCGGTCGCCGCCATCGACCAAGCCACCAAGGCCCTGGCCCGCGCTCACCTCGACGTCGCGGTGGATCTCACATCCTTCCTCGCGCTGCGACTGGGATTCAATCCGGGCGTCACTTTCGGCCTTTTCGCCGGCTCCGGCGACGTGGGGCGGTGGACTCTGAGCGTCGTCTCGCTGCTGATCATAGCCGTACTGTCGGCCTGGGCCTGGCGGACCCGCACGCCGTTGCTCGCAGCGGGCCTGAGCCTCTTGGTCGGCGGCGCGTTCGGAAATCTGCTGGACCGCCTGAGGTTCGGCGCCGTCACGGACTTCATCGATCTCCACTGGGGCGACGCCCGCTGGCCTACGTTCAACCTCGCCGACACGGCCATCGTCTGCGGCGTCGGCCTGATTTTGCTGGCCTCGCGAAGCCGTACGGCCGCCGAGGCCCAGTAGTTCCCATGGATCCCTCCTTCAGAACTCCCTCGAACAGACCGTCTAGGCCATCGGCGCCCATCTCATCCTCGCCACAGTATTGCGGGGCGAGAAATGATCTTGCTTCCGGTTCTGGCGGCGCTCTATTTCGTCGGCCGGGCGATGTTCGCCGTCGGCGACGCCAAGGGCGCCGCCGCCTGCGCCTCCGGCATGGCGCTCACCGGCGCCTTGACACTGGCGGCCTTCGGCTTCGCCCTTGTCCTTATAGGCCTCGGCCGGCGGCTCTCACGTGCTGGCCCGTCCTACGGCCTTTCCGCTTCTGTTCTTTGGCCTTCCGACCCATGGTGGCGCAATGACCCTGCCCTCTCCTGCTTCGTCGCCGTTGCGCCCGATCGGCAAGCTCGCGGCCGCCACAGGTGTCAAGGTTCCGACCATCCGGTTCTACGAGGAGATCGGGCTGCTTCCTGCGCCGCCCCGGACCGCCAGCGATCGGCGAATGTATAACGACGAGGCAGTGCGGCGCCTTTCGTTCATCCGTCAAGCGCGCCACTTAGGCTTCGCCCTGGATTCGATCCGCTCCCTGCTGGACCTGTCCGATCATCCCGACCTGCCCTGCGACGAAGCGAACGCTATCGCCGAGCGTCACCTGGCCGAGGTGAGGCGGAAGATCGCCCAGCTGCAAGCCCTCCAGAGCGAACTTTCGCGAATGACCGCGGAATGCGCCGGCGGCCGGGTCTCCGCCTGCAAGGTGATCGAAGCCCTGCACGATCATTCGGCGTCGCATTAAACACGACAGCCACCGGACTCCGATGCTAATGCGAGCCGATCACAATTGGATTTCTCATGCGCTCTCTGTTCCGCCTGTTCGCCATGCTGTTCACGCTGGGACTGGTCGTCCCGGCCTTCGCTCAGGCCCCGTCCGCCTCCCAGGCCCAGGTCGCTTGGCGATTGCTCGACTATGTGGCGGTTGACTATGCCGGCGCTGTGTCGAACGGTCAGGTGACCAATCCGGCCGAATACGGCGAGATGGTCGAGTTCAGCGGCCAGATCCTGACCCGCTTGGAAGCCCTGCCGTCAACCCCGGCCAAGGCCGATCTGGTTCGTGACGCCGCCGCCCTGCAAACCGCCATCCGCGGCAAGAGCGATCCGGGCGCCGTCGGTCGCCAGGCCAAGGCTCTGGCGGGGGCGGTTCTGGCGGCCTATCCGAGCCCGCTGGCGCCGTCGTTCCCGCCCGACTTGGCCAAGGGCGCAGCGCTCTACGACGCCCAATGCGCGGTCTGCCACGGCGCCGACGGACGCGCCGACGGCGAGGGCGCGCAGGGACTCGATCCGGCTCCGATCGCGTTCGCGGACGTGGAGCGCGCCCGTCAGCGCAGCGTCTTCGGCCTGTACCAGGTCATCGATCAGGGTCTCGACGGTACAGCGATGGCCAGCTTCTCGCATCTGCCGGGCGAGGACCGTTGGGCGCTGGCCTTCTATGTCGGCCGTTTCGCCTTCACTGACGCCGAAGCCGCCGAAGGCCGGCGTATTTGGGAGAGCGATCCTTCCGTCCGCGCCGCCTTCCCGGATTTGACGGCCGTCACCCAGGCGACGCCGGCAGAGTTGGCGTCGCGGATCGGCGAGACCAGGGCGCGGGCGGTGACAGCCTATCTGCGTCGCCATCCGGAGGCGACCGTTCGCCCGGCGGGCTCGACGCTGACCTTGGCTCGAACACGCCTGGCGGAGAGCGAGGCGGCCTATCGCCAAGGCGACCGCAAGGGCGCGACGGACCTGGCGTTGTCGGCTTATCTCGACGGCTTCGAGCCCGTGGAGCCGGCGCTCGGCGCCCGTGACAGGGCCCTCATGCGGCGCGTCGAGACGGCCATGACCGAACTACGCGCTTCGATCAGCAAGGGCGCGCCGGCTGAAGAGGTCGCGAGCCGTATCGCGCGTCTGAACGCCCTGATCGACACGGCAGAACGCGCCCTCGCGCCCCATGAGGCGGACAATGCCGCCAGCTTTGCGGGGGCCTTCACCATCCTGCTCCGTGAGGGCCTGGAGGCCCTGCTCATCGTGGTCGCAATGATCGCCTTCCTCAGGAAGGCTGATCGGCCGGACGTGCTTCGCTATGTCCATGGCGGATGGGTAGCGGCGCTGGCTGCCGGCGGCGCCACCTGGGCGGCCGCGACCTTCATCATCTCGATCAGCGGCGCCAGCCGCGAACTCACTGAAGGGTTCGGATCGCTCCTTGCGGCGGTTGTTCTCGTTTCCGTCGGCATCTGGATGCATGGCAAGTCGCACGCCGACGCCTGGCAGACCTATATCCGCGACAAGCTCTCCAAGGCGCTCTCGAAACGATCAGCCTGGTTCCTCTTCCTGTTGGCGTTCGTCGTCGTCTATCGGGAGGTCTTCGAGACGATCCTGTTCTACGCTGCGATCTGGAGCCAGGGCGGTCACGTCGGCATGTTGAGCGGAGCGCTCGCGGCGGTCGCGGTTCTGGCGGTGGTGGCCTGGGCGCTCCTAGCCTATAGCAAACGCCTACCGATCAGTCGTTTCTTCTCCCTGAGCTCGATCCTCATGGCCGCCCTGTCGGTCGTGCTGGTCGGAAAGGGCGTGGCGGCGCTTCAGGAAGCGGGTTGGCTCGACGTCCACCCGATCACCTGGGCGCCGCGCATCGAGATTCTGGGCCTCTACCCGACCGTCGAAGGCGTGGGGGTCCAACTCCTGACGCTCGTCGTGCTGGGAATCGGGTTTGCGCGCACCTCAGGCAAGAAGTCGCAGGACCCAGCCAAACGGGTCACTCCCTGAGGGCGGCGGATCAGGAAGGCCGGGCGCCTCACTGTGAAACGACATAGGCCAGTCGCTTCACGGCAGGGTCGCGTCCACGCAACGCATCCATGACCGAAAGGACCGCTCAAGTCTCCAGCGGCTCGAGCAGGCCTTCAAGGACGGGCCCGGACCCAATGTCATCGATGGGCGACGGGCCCGTGACCGGCTCCAGCCCCGTTGCCGGAAGGTCCTGCTTCGATCTGAACTGTGGCGTGGTCGATGCCGTGGACGTCGTTCATCTCCACCAGAACAGCGCGGCGAACCTGTTCAGCGACCTGGCCTTCGGCAAGGACCAGATGGACCGAGCCGTTCACATCATCGCTGCTGACGCCCCACAGGTGCAGATCATGGACTTCCGCTACCCCCGGGACGGCGGCGATCGTCGCACGCACGCTTTCAAGAGACAGGCCCTTTGGTACGCCTTCGAGGAGGATATGGGTGGTGTTCTTCAAGAGCATCCATGTCCGCGGCAACACCCAGAGGCCGATGCCGATCGCGACAACGGGATCGACCCAGAGCCAGCCCGTCAGCATGATGAGAACAGCCCCGCCGATCACCCCGACAGAGCCCAGCATGTCAGCCCAAACCTCCAGATAGGCTCCTTTCACGTTCAGACTGGCGTTCGCCCCCGAGGCCAGAAGCCGCATCGACACGAGGTTCACGGCCAGGCCCAGGGAGGCGACGACAAGCATCCCAACGGAGCCGACCGGTTCAGGCGCAAACAGGCGCAGAACACCTTCATAGAGGACGTAGCCCGCCACCACGAACAGCAGGACGGCGTTGAAGGCGGCGGCGAGGATTTCGAACCGGCGATAGCCGAAGGTTCGAACGGCGTCGGCGGGACGCTCTCCGATCTTGATCGCCGCCAACGCGATCGCCAGCGCAGCGACATCAGTGAACATGTGCGCCGCGTCCGACAGCAGGGCCAGGCTCTTGAATACGACCGCCCCTACGACCTCGGCGATCAGGAAGGCCGACGTCAGGGCGAGCGCCCATAACAGGCGCTTGCTGCTTGCGCCGGCGCCATGAGAATGACCTTGGGCCATGAGGATCTTCCTGGAAGGGGCGCCGTCGATGTCCGGCCCGATAGATCATTGGTGAACACGCATCGCGTCGCAACGGTCATGATCGATCTTGACGCCGACCAAGGGCCTGATCCCGGCGCGGCCGCACGCGTTATGCTTCACGAGGCCGTAGAAGCCGCGACCATGCGTTGACGGGGCCGACCGCAAGGGTGTGATCTGGATCAACGCAAAAGGGCGCCTCGCTGGGCAAGGGATCGAGAATGACAGAGAAGCTCCGCCTCGATATTCCACTGCTGCTTCCGGAGGTTCCCGACGCCGCCGACGCCTGCGTCTCCCGCTTGCTTTCGGAAATTCGCGGACGACAGGGGGTCGATGAAGCCCACGTGGTCGCGGCGAGCGAAGCGGCGCCCGCACAACTTTGCATCCACTATGATCCCGCCCTCCTGTCGATGGCCCGTATTCGCGAATTTGCCGCGGCGGCGGGAGCTGACATCTCCCAACGATACGGACACGCCGTCTGGCGGATCGACAGTCGACATGAACGCCAGGCGCGAACTATCGGCGCACGCCTTCGGGCCGTCCCCGGGGTCCTCGAAGCTGAAGCCGGCGCTGGAGGAACTGTTCGCGTCGAGTTCGACCGCACAGTCACAGGTGAACCCGCTCTGCTCGCGGAACTGGACCGAGCCATCGGACGTAAACCAGCGCGCCGCGCGGGGGACCTGGTCGAACGCGATCACGGCCACGGAGCGGGCCAGCCGAAACATGGAGCGGAACCTGCCCATGCCCATGGCGGGGCCGCGGAGCTGATCTTCGCCCTTGTCTGCGGCGCATTGTTGATTGTCGGGTTCGCCATCGAAAAACTGTTCCCCCTCCCCTCTTGGGTTCCCTTGGCCGCCTATCTGGGCGCCTATGTTTTCGGCGGCGTATTCACCCTTAGGGAGGCGATCGAAAACCTGCGGCTGAAGCGGTTCGAGATCGACACCCTGATGCTGGTGGCGGCCGCCGGAGCCGCAGCCTTGGGCGCCTGGGCCGAAGGCGCCTTGTTGTTGTTCCTCTTCAGCCTCGGCCATGCGCTGGAGCACTACGCCATGGGGCGAGCCAGGCACGCTATCGAGGCGTTGGCGGATCTCGCCCCACGCACCGCCCTGGTTCGAAAGGACGGTGCCCTGCTCGAGACGCCTGTCGATGAGTTGGCCATCGGCGACGTCGTGGTCGTGAAGCCCGATGCACGCCTCCCCGCCGACGGCTTCGTCATCAAGGGCGTCAGCAGCATCAACCAGGCTCCGGTCACCGGTGAGAGCATGCCGGCGGACAAACGCCCGGTCGATGACGAAGCCGAAGCCCGCCGCAACCCTGATGCGGTGGACGCCGCCCATCGGGTCTTCGCCGGCTCCATCAACGGCAGCGGGGCCATCGAGATCGAAGTGACGCGGCGCTCGACGGACAGCGCGCTCGCCAAGGTCGTGCGGATGGTCAGCGAAGCTGAAACCCAGAAGTCGCCGACCCAACGCTTCACCGAGAGGTTCGAACGCATCTTCGTGCCTTCGGTGCTGGCCCTCGCGACCCTTCTCCTGTTCGCCGGGGTGGTGGTGGACGAACCTTTCCGGGACAGCTTCTACCGCGCGATGGCGGTCCTGGTGGCCGCAAGCCCTTGTGCGCTGGCGATCGCCACGCCCAGCGCGGTGCTTTCGGGTGTGGCGAGGGCGGCCCGCGGCGGCGTCCTGGTCAAGGGCGGCGGGCCGCTCGAAAACCTGGGGTCGCTTTCGGCCATCGCCTTCGACAAGACCGGCACCCTGACCGAGGGGCGCCCCCGCATCACTGATGTCGTCCCCGCACCCGACGTGACGGAAGCAGCCTTGCTGACGGTGGCGGTCGCTGTCGAGAGCCTGAGCGATCATCCCCTGGCCCGGGCCATCACGCGCGACGGTCGTGAGCGGCTCGGCGAGATCGTTTTGCCTCTGGCTTCCGACCTCGACAGTTTGACGGGTCGCGGCGTCGCGGCCCAGCTGGACGGCCAGACCATCCTGATCGGCAAGGCCGAACTGTTCGGCGCCGAGGGCGTAGCCCCCCTCTCTCGTCCGATGCAGGAAGCGATCGCGGCCCTGCGGGACAATGGCAGGACCACCATGGTCGTTCGGCAGGGGGACCGGGACCTTGGCGCCATCGGCCTGATGGACACGCCGCGCGAGGCCGCCAGGATCGCGCTCGCGCAGCTCCGAAAATTGGGCATTCGTCGCATGATCATGATCTCGGGCGACCATCAGAAAGTCGCCGACGCGGTGGCGCGCGAGGTCGGGCTCGACGAGGCCTGGGGCGATCTGATGCCCGAAGACAAGGTCGAGGCGATCCACAGACTCCGTGCTGAAGCCAAGGTCGCCATGGTCGGCGACGGCGTCAATGACGCGCCGGCCATGGCCAACGCCACCGTGGGCATAGCCATGGGCGCCGCGGGTTCGGACGTAGCGCTCGAGACCGCTGACGTCGCCCTGATGGCCGACGACCTGGCCCATCTCCCCTTTGCAGTGGGTCTCAGTCGTAGAACCCGGTCGATCATCCTGCAGAACGTCTTCGTCAGCCTGGGGGTCGTGGCGGTGCTCGTCCCGGCGACGATATTCGGCCTGGGCATCGGCCCCGCCGTCGCCATGCATGAGGGATCCACCCTTTTGGTCGTGTTCAACGCCCTGCGATTGCTGGCATACAGGGACAGGACGGGAGAACTGCCATGACTTTCCGCGACATCATCGTCGATGCGACGCCGAGGGACGATCTCGTCCAGTTCCTGGAATATGCTCGCGATCTGGCCGCGGGGTTCGACGCCCGCCTGAAAGCGGTCTGCTTCGCCTGGCCCCGCACGTCGGCGCTCAGGACGGCTCTGGCGAGCAACCCCCTCTCGGTCCTCGAAGACACCCGTAACATGGACGCCGCGCTCGCTGCCGCCCAGGACGCCTTTCTTCAGGTCTTCGGCTCCGGCTCGAAAACCGCCGAATGGATTTCCGGCGTGGCGGAGCCCGCCTCTCTGTTGCGCCATCACCTGCTCACTGCGGATATGCTCGTCACTTCGTCGGCGCCGCCGGTCGATTGCGTGCTTCCCAACGCAGGGGAGCTCGCCATCCACGGCGGCGGCCCCGTCCTGCGTTTCGGACAGGCGGCCAAAAGCCGCGGATTTTCCAATGCGGTCATCGGCTGGAAAGACGCGCCCCAGGCGAGACGCGCCTTGCATGACGCTCTGCCGCTGCTCCAGCGCGCTCAGGTCGTGACCGTGGTCGGGGCCGGGGACGAGGTCGACCCGAGCTCGCTTGGAGACGTCGCGGCACATCTGAAGCGGCACGATGTGACGGCCGCCGTCAACCATATCCCGGCGACAGCAGGCTCCACGGGCGCCGCAGACCTTCTCGCCGAAGCTCGCCGTCTCGGCGCCGACCTGATCGTCACCGGGGCCTTCGGTCGCGGCCCGTTGGCCCAACGTGTGTGGGGCGGCATGACGAGCGGTCTTCAGAACGACGCCGAACTGTCGTGGCTGATGTCGCACTAGGACCGTTGCGCCGGGCGCTCCGTTCAAGCAAGCGCACCGACTTTCGCCGTCGCCAAAAAGACCGGTCCGGCCGGCGCGCGCCGCGCTGCTTCAGTTCATAGACATTGTGGAACGACCGATATGACCGAGCCGCACCTCGTCTCTCGAGACATATAGCGCTGCAGTTCCTCCAACCAGGACGAGGAACAGCATGGCGAGGCATATCAACATATGGCGATCACGTTTTCCGATCACGGCGTAGATGGCGCCGAGCCCGACAAGAGCCGCTGGAAAGCCGAGGTGCAGCGGCAGGCGATAGAGGCCGAGCCAGACGAACGACAACAAGAATCCGCCCATCCCCGCTCCCGTCACGGCCAGCAGAAGAAGGGCGATACCGACCGCCGGATGAACGCGCCGCTCCACGCTTCGCCGAACGATCGGCCGACGGGCCTTACGCCGACGCTTGGGCATCAGAAATCCTCCTCGTCCGCATCGCCATTTCAGTCATCTCCAGTCGTCCGTCAGGGCAGTTGAAACAGGGGGGTGATCCCGCCGGCGCGTTGCAGCAGCTCCAGGGACTCGAACACCGGCACGGCGAGTAGAAAGACCAGACCGTCCCGGACCGTTCGCAAGAAGAAAACGGGTCGGATGGAAAGCACGTCGTCGTCCCGCCATAGCGACAAATTCGGCATGAAACGCGGGGTCCTGGCGACGTAGGCCTGATAGGGGGCGCCGAAGGTTTGAACCAGAAAGGCTTCCTCGCGGCCGACCACGACACGGAAGACCACATAGGCCGCCGCAGCGAAAACGACGGCTACGACAAGGCTGCCTGTTTGAGCGCCCACTCCGAATGCGCCGAGAAAGCTGAACACGTAGAGCGGATTGCGGCTGATGGAATAGGGACCGACGTCGACGATCTCTTGCTTCTTGCGACCGCCTATGTAGAGCGAGCACCAGGCGCGCCCCAGAATGCACGCAAGGATGCAGACGAGACCGAGGTGTTCGACGGGGTGCTCCAGGACAGGGACGGCCCGAACCGCGGCCGTCCACGCCAACATGACCGCGAGTCCTGCGGCGAGGATGTATTTGCGCCACAACTGGACGCGTTGGATATCGACCATTGTGAGACTTTCACATGAGAGCCGGCGTCGGCTCTTAAAAGGGGCCGCAAGCTTCGGGACGAGAACCGTGGGCGGCGGTCATCGCCGCCCACGGTCCGCCCGTGCGAGGGTGTTCAGTCCTCGATCCCCTCCGATTTGCGATGCTTGACCGCCTTGGCGGCAAAGGTCGGCAGGACCAGAAGCGTCAGGGCCGTGGCCGTCAGAAGGCCGCCGATGACGACGGTCGCCAGGGGCTTCTGAACCTCCGCGCCCGCCCCATGCGCCAGCGCCATTGGAATGAAGCCGACAATGGCCACCATTGCGGTGGTCAGCACCGCCCGGAGACGACTGGACGCGCCTTCGATAGCCGCCGCCACAGGCTCAAGACCGGCCTGGAGCCGCTCCCGGATCGCCTGCATCAGCACCAGTCCATTCAGGGTCGCTACGCCGGACACGGCGATGAAGCCGACCGCCGCCGACACCGAGAAGGGCATACCCCTGAGCAGCAGCGCCAGCGCGCCCCCGACCAGGGCCAGCGGCACACAGGCGAAGACGAGCCCCGCCTCCGCGAACGAGCCCAGCGCCATGAACAGCAGGACGCCGATCAGGACGAAGACGATGGGGATGACCAGGCCCAGGCGCTGCTCGGCCCGTTTCAGGTTTTCGAACTGCCCGCCCCAGTCGAGACGGTAGCCGACTGGCAGAGCCAACTCCGCCACCGCCGCCTGGGCGTCGGTCACGAATCCACCCAGATCACGACCGCGCACATTGGCCTGGACCACCATGCGCCGGCTGCCGTTCTCACGGCTGATCTGGTTTGGCCCTTCCGCCGTCTCGATGCGGGCGACCGAAGACAGAGGAACAATCACCCCCGTGCCCGAGACGATCGGCAGGGCGGCGAGCGTCGCCGGATCATTGCGTGCCTCGTCCGGCAAACGCACGACCACGTCGAAGCGGCGATCGCCCTCGAAGATCCGCCCCGCCTCGGCGCCGCCGACGGCGGCCGAGACCGCCTCCGAGACGTCGGCCGCGGACAGGCCGTAGTTGGCCGCCGCGAAGCGATCCACGCTGATGGTCAGGGTCGGCAGGCCGGAGGCCTGCTCTACCCGCACATCGGCTGATCCGGGCGTGGCCCGCAGCTTGGCGGCCACCGCTTCGGCTGTCTTCTGCAGGGTATCGAAATCGTCGCCATAGACCATGACGGCGAGGTCGGTCCGCACGCCTGAGATCAGTTCATTGAAGCGCAGTTCAATCGGCTGGCTGAACTCAAAGCTGTTGCCGATCTGCTGGCTGGCGACATCTTCAATGCGTGCGATCAGGTCTTCCTTGGGCAGTTTCGGATTGGGCCAGTCCTTGCGGTCCTTCAGGATGATGACCGCGTCAGAAATATTGGCCGGCATCGGATCGACCGCTGCCTCCGCCGTCCCGGTGCGCGAGAAAATAGTCTCGACCTCCGGCTGGGCATTGACGATGCGTTCCAGGGCCATCTGCATGGCCAGGGACTGCTCCAGGGAGGCGGAAGGCACACGCAGAGCCTGCATGGCGATGTCGCCCTCGTCCAGGGTGGGAATGAACTCCCGCCCCAGGCTCATGAAGGAGACCGAACCCACGCCAAGCATGGCCAGCGCAGCGATGAGGACCACCTTCGGACGTGCGACCGCCGCGCTAATGGCCGGCTGGATCCACCGGCGGGCGAACCGCAGGATGAAGGTCTCATGCTCCTCGGACTTGCCGTCCGGTCCGAGATGAACCGTCTTGGGATCGCGCACCAACAGGGCCGTCATCGCCGGCACGAAGGTGAAGGAGAAGATGAAGGCGCCGACCAGGGCCAGCATCACCGTCGCTCCCATCGGCACGAAGGTCTTGCCCTCGACGCCTTCCAGCATCAGCAGCGGCGTGAAGACCAGCAGGATGATGAGCTGGCCGAAGGCCGCCGGCTTGACCATCTGGCGGGCTGACTGCACCGCCACGCCGAGGCGTTCATGCCGCGTCAGCATACGCCCCAGCTCACCCCGCCTCTGGGTCAGCATCAACAGGGTGTTTTCGATCACCACCACGCCGCCATCGACCATCAGGCCGAAGTCGAGCGCGCCCAGGCTCATCAGGTTTCCGCTGATGCCGAACCGGTTCATGCCGATGACCGCGAACAGGAAGGACAGCGGGATCATCAGGGCCGTGATCGCCGCCGCCCGGAAGTTTCCGAGCAGCAGGAACAGGACGACGATGACGAACAGGGCGCCCTCGATCAGGTTGCGCGCCACCGTGGAGATGGTCGAGTTGACCAGTTCGCTTCGGTTCAGAACCGGCTCGGCGACCACGCTTGGCGGCAGGGAGGCGCCGACCTGCTCCAACCGCTCGGCGGCGGCCTGAGCCACCGTCCGGCTGTTTTCGCCAGCCAGCATCAGGGCGGTGCCCAGGACGGCTTCGTGGCCGTCGCGGCTGGCCCCGCCCAGACGCGGCGCCTGGCCGATCTCGACCTTGGCGACATCGGCGACACGAACCACCAGACCGCCGCGATTGACCACCGGCGCCTGGGCCAGATCCTCAATCGTCGTCGCCAGGGCGTCAGTGCGGACCACCAGAGCCTCGCCCGCGCGCTGGACATAGCCGGCGCCCGCCTGGGTGTTGGCGCGATCCAGCGCCTGCACCAGATCGGTCATGCCCAGACCGTAACGGGTCAGGGCTGCGGCGTCGGGTCGGACGGCGTATTCCTTCACATAGCCGCCGTTGACATCGACCCCGGCCAGGCCGGGAGCGGTGCGCATCTGCGGGGCGATGATCCAGTCCTGGACCGTGCGCAGATAGGTGGCGCGCTGCTGCGGCGTGGTCAGCCGCTCGCCCTCCGGCGTCAGATAGGCGCCGTCGGCCTGCCAGCCGGGCTTGCCGGTGGCGACCGTGGTCTTGGGGGTGAAGGGAATATAGTCGACCGTCCACATCAGCACCTCGCCCAGGCCGGTCGTTATGGCCGACAGATTGGGCTCTACGCCTTCGGGCAGTTTGTCCGACGCCTGCCGCATCCGCTCGGCCACCTGCTGGCGGGCGAAATAGATGTCTGTCTGGTCGGTGAAGACGACGGTGATCTGGCTGAAGCCGTTTCGAGACAGCGAGCGAGTGCTCTGCAGTCCCGGAATGCCGGCCATGGCCGTCTCGAGTGGATAGGTGACCTGCCTTTCGATCTGTTCGGGCGCCAGGGCGGGCGCCACGGTGGTGATCTGAACTTGTCGGTTGGTGATGTCGGGTACGGCGTCGATCGGCAGCTTGGTCAGTTCGAACAAGCCGAAGGCGGCGACGAGGGCCACGGCCAGGACGACGAACCAGCGAAAGCGAACGGACGCCTCGATGAGGGCTTTAAACATGATCCGTCGCTCCTAGTGGCCGTGCTCGGCTTCGCCCTTGGCGAGCTCCGCCTTGAGCAGGAAGGCCTTGGCGCCGGCGATACGTTCGTCGCCGGCGAGGCCGCGCAGGATTTCGGTCCGGCCGCCGGCCTGACGGCCGACCATGACCGGGACGGCCCGGAAGCCGCCCTCGACCTGGACAAAGACGACGGTCCCCCCCTCCACCGTCTGGACGGCCTCGGTAGGAACGGTCACGCCGTCGGCTTCTCCGCCCGTCACCAGGGCGCCGCTGACGGGCGATCCTGCGGGCGGCAGGGCGCCGCCGGACGGTCGAGCGCGAATGAGCGTCGCGCCGCTCTCGCCGGCTCCGCCCACGGCTACGCCCGTCACGACGGCGTCGAATTCACCGGTCGGCCCTTGCACCCGCAACGACGAACCCGCCCGAACCTGGGCGGCCAGCGCAGGCGGCGCATTGAACACCAGTTCCACACGGGCAGGATTGGTGACCTCGGCGATCACGCCGCCTTGGGGCGCGAATCCGCCCGGACCGACCTGAACCGACGTCACCACGCCCGAAATCGGGCTGGAGACGCTGATGCGACCCGATGCATTGGGGCCCCCTGCCGCCGACGCCCGGGCGCGAGCGGCTCGCGCGGCGGCGTCTGCGCTGAGCGATTGAGCGCGCGAGGTTTCAACCTCCTGACGCGCCACCACCCCTTGCGACGAAAGACTGTCGTTCCTTTGATAGGCGCGCCGCGCTGCATCAGCAGCTGCCGCGGCGGCATCGGCGTCGGCGCGGAAGGTGGCGGCTTCACCGCTGACCAGCACCGCCAGGGCCTGGCCGGCTCGCACTGACTGGCCCGGCGCGACCAGGACGCGCTCGACCCGGCCGCCGACGGATGCCGCCACGGCGGCGCGGGCGTCGATCATCGGCTCAACGCGTCCGGCAAGTCGGGTCTCCCCGCCTCCGCCGCGTCCGACCGCCATGACGGTAATGCCCGCCGCGTCGATCTGCGCCGGCGTCAGGGTGATGACGCCTTCTTTGGCTTCGCCGGCGGCCTCGCCGTCGTCGCCGGCTTCAGCGGATGCCTGAACCGGGGTCGAGGGCGCTGAATCGTCGCGGGTCATAAGGAAGGCCGCGCCGCCGATGACGATGACCGCCGCGGCGGCCCCGGCCATCAGCCAGGTTTTTCTGGTCTTGATCTGGGTCTTCACAGGGCGGCTCCAAACGGGATGCGGCTTTGCAGGCGCGCGAGGTCGATTTCCGCCCGGACCCGCGCGAGGCGGGCGTCCACAGCGGCGTTGCGGGCGGAGATCAGGGCGGCGCGGGAGGCGCGTAGTTCGAGCTGGGAGATGCGTCCGGCCTCGAAGCCCAGCCGCGAAAGGCGATAGGCCTCCTCGGCCGAGGTCACGCCGGCGTCCGTCGCACCCACACGGCTGGCGGAGGCGTTGAGGCGAGCCTGGGCCGCGCTTCGGTCGGCGGCTTCATCGAGACGGGCGCCGTCGAGGCGAGCGTTTGCCGCCCGGAACTCGGCCTGCGCCGCCTGGATGTTTCCCCGGTTTCGATCGAACAACGGCAAGGGCATGCTCACGCCAAACGTCAAGGCGGTGGCGTCTTCGGCTTCATAACGGGTGATGCCGACAGAGGCGCTGACGTTCGGGCGAGCATTGATCTGCTCCACCCGGATACGCCGCTCGGCTGTGTCGCGCTCCGCTTCAGCCAAGCGCACGACCGGCGAAGTCGCTCCGGACTGATCCGGCGCCGAGGGCGCGCGATCCAGAACGCCCGGGTCGATGGAGGTGACGACCGTCGGCAACATGGCCGTCGCCGTCAACCGGGCGAAGGCGGCCTCGCGTTCGGCTCCCGCCTCATCAAGCGACGCGCGCGCTGACGCCGCCTCAGTTTCAGCCTGGATGCCCCGCAACAGGGGTTCGCGGCCCTCCTCCACGAGCAACAGGGCGGCGCGAGCGTCCGCCAGGGTGATCGTCAAGGCCTCCTTGGCCAGTTGGAAGCGGCGATCGGCCGCCTCGGCTTCGGCGTAGACCAGCGCCAGACGGCCTGCCGCGTCAACGCCGGTGAGATCGCGACGAAGAGCGGCAGTTCCGGCCTCGCCGCGCGCGACATCAACCCTGGCGCCCCTGCGCCCCCAGAGCTCGAGATCCTGGGTCAAGGCCAGACTGGTCTCGGCGTTGCTGTAGCCGTCATAAGGACCGCTCCCCAGGACGCCGTCGGCAGTCAGGCCGAGTTGGGGATTAGGACGCACGCGCGCCTGGCGGACCCGCGCCTCGGCGGCGTCGAGCAACGCGCCGGCCTCGACGTTGACGGGCGTCTGGCCGATGCGCTCAAGCAGGGTTTCATAGCTCGGCGCTGGATCTGCCCAGGCAGGAGCAGCGGCCGCTGTCGCTATCGCGACCACGGCGCAGCCGGCCGTCAGAAGCGACAGCCGACGATGTGAGGAAGACATGGTTCATTTCCCAGATTTCTGACGGATGAGCGCACGAGGGCGCGGCATTGGCGTCAGCTTCTGGGAGGGCGATCCGGGCCGGCAGGCGTCCGGGACGCCATCTGGTTGGTCGTCGGCGCTTTTGGGCCGTCGGCTTTCTTGAGGCTGGCCGGAACAGGTATCGACGCCTGCTGCATGCCCGTTGAGCCGTGGTGACAATGACCATGGGCGCAACCGCTATGGTTCTGGTCGCCGCCCTTGGCTTTACCGTGGTCCTGGTCTGGCGGGCTCGAAAGCGATGAAGCCGCAACAGCAGCCCGCGCTTCTGGCGCACAGGCTGCAGCGTCAGCGGCCGGCAGGAAACCGAACACGACGATGACGAGCGCGAAAAGCGCCGCCGTCATGAAGGTTCTGTTCGACCATTCAAACATGGCGCGTTCCCGCCAAGGTTTCAGCGCCCGACAACGCCGCCATGATCGCAAGCTTGACGAAAACACCGCCTATCGGAGACCGCACGCCCGGCCCGGCTTCAAAGCCCGACCTAGATGGCGCCAGGGCGTGCCAGCTCATGTCGGCCTCCACCGCAAAAGGCGCATGGCGTTTGCCGTCACCAGCACGGTCGCCCCGGTGTCGGCGAGGATCGCCGGCCATAGGCCTGTGACGCCGATCACCGTCGTGACCAGGAAGACCGCTTTCAAGCCCAGGGCGATGGTGATGTTCTGGCGGATGTTGCCCATCACCCCCCGCGACAGGTCGATCATGTCGGGAACGTCCTGGACGCGGCCATGAAGCACCGCCGCATCAGCCGTCTCCAGGGCCACGTCGGCGCCGCCCCCCATGGCGATGCCGATGTCGGCGGCGGCGAGCGCCGGCGCATCATTGATGCCGTCGCCGACCTTGGCGACGACAAGGCCTTCGGACTGCAGTTCCTTGACGATTCTCTGCTTGTCCTGCGGCAGAAGCTCAGCCCGCACTTCGACGCCGAGACCGTTCGCGACCGCTTCCGCTGTGCGCCGGTTGTCTCCTGTCAGCATAATCGCACGAATCTTCATGGCCTCGAGCCGGGCCAGGCCCGCCGTAGCGTCCGGCCGCGCCTCGTCCCGCATCGCCAGGAAGCCCGCCGATTGGCCGTCGATCACGACCACGGAAACGGTTTTGCCCTCGGCGTTGAAGCCCGCGATCGCCGCATCCTGAGACGCCGAAAGCCCGACCCGCCGAGCGACGGCCTGTGGCGACCCCAGGAAAACCTGAGCGCCGCTCACGGTCCCTTCGACGCCCTCCCCCGGGATCGCCCGGGCTGACGACGCCGACGGGATGGATACGCCGTCAGCCTTCGCACGGTTGAGAATGGCCAGGGCCAGCGGGTGGCTCGATCCGGTTTCGAGAGCCGCCGCCATTGAAAGCACCTCCCCCTCGGTTCGCGCGCCCGCCACGATGTCGGTCACGATCGGCTTGCCCGACGTCAGCGTCCCGGTCTTGTCAAAGGCGACGGCGGTGATCTTGCCCAGGGTTTCGAGCACGGCTCCGCCCTTCATCAACAGGCCTCGCCGCGCGCCGGCGGACAGACCAGCCGCTATGGCTGCCGGCGTCGAGATCACGAGGGCGCAGGGACAGCCGATCAGAAGGACCGCCAGCCCTTTGTAGATCCACTCGCTCCACGCACCGCCGAACATGAGTGGCGGAACGGTCGCGACCAGGGCGCCGAAGACAAGAACCACGGGCGTGTAGATTGTCGAGAAGCGGTCGATGAAACGTTCAGTCGGCGATTTCGATTCCTGCGCCTCCTCCACCAGGCGCACGACCCGCGCTATGGTGTTGTCAGCGGCGGCGGCTGTGACCCGGACCCGCAGGACGCCGCCCACATTGATGGTCCCGGCGAAGACAGGGTCGCCCGCCATTTTCCGCTTGGGGACGCTCTCTCCCGTCACCGGGGCTTCGTCGATCTCGCCCTCGCCTTCAACGACGTCGCCGTCGGCCGGCACACGGTCGCCGGGCCTCACAAGGATGACGGCGCCGAGCGCAAGGCTTTCAGCCGGTACTTCGCTGACCTGGCCATCGATCTCGACCAGGGCGGTCTTGGGCACCAGGTCGGTCAAACCCTGGATGCTCTTGCGGGCCCGCCCCGCAGCGACGCCCTCCAGCATTTCACCAACCAGAAACAGAAGGACGACGGCTGCGGCCTCTTCTGCAGCGCCGATGAAGACGGCTCCGACCGCCGCAATCGTCATCAGCATCTCGATCGAGAACGGCGTCCCGTACCGTGCAGCGGTGATCGCACGCCAGCCAACTGGGGCAAGGCCTACCGCCAGGGCGACCAGGAAGGCTCCACGCTCCATCGCCGGGAACAGGGCGCCGAAAATGTAGGCCGCGACCAGGGCGACGCCGCAAGCCGCTGTAAGCTTGGCCTTGCGGGTCCACCACCATGGACCGCTGGCCGCCCGGTGGTCGTCACCGGGAGGGGCCATCGTCGAACCCGCCGAAGGCTGCAGCGGCGCGAGGACCTCGACGCCGTAGCCCAGGTTGCGAACCTGACGAAGCACGCCCTCCCCCGCAAAATCGGCGCCGTGCTGAACCTTCAGAACACCCGAGGAGACCGCCACAGCGACATCTGTGACGCCTGGCAGCTTCCGCACCGCAGCGTCGACCTTGGAGCCGCAGCTTGCGCAATCCATACCGGTCACGCGATATCGGCTTTCCAGGTTTTCCATTGTGGCGAGGGGCTCCTTGTTACGAATGCCCGGCGACGCTACTTCCTCTAGCGACTAGAGGAGCAAGCGTTAAAATGAGCCAGGGCGTGACAATCGGCCAGGCGTCCAAGGCGAGCGGGATCAAGGCGCCGACGATCCGCTACTATGAGCAGATTCAGCTCCTGCCGTCGCCGCCTCGCTCGGAGGGGAACCGGCGCCTCTACGATGCAGACGATCTGAGACGCCTGCGGTTCATTCGACACGCGCGCGAACTCGGCTTCGAGATCGAACCGATCCGCGAACTTTTGGCGCTGGCTGGAGACCCGAGTCGACCCTGTCAATCGGCCGACAGCATCGCCCGCTCCCATCTTGCCGATATCGACCACAAGATCGCGCGCCTCACCGCCTTGCGGGCCGAGGTCGCCCGCATGACGCACTGCATTCAAGAATCGGCTGAAAAATGCCGAGTGATTGAAGTTCTAGGTGACCATAGCGGCTGCTTGCACGACAGACACTAGGCTCTGCTTGCTACCGTCCGAGGCAACCGCCTTGACCCGTGCCCATGCCAGTCAAATGGCGGCCCGATATTCCGAGTGAAAGGCGTCGGGCGTGCCGATCGATGCGGCCAACGACCTGTCCGCCATCGCCATCAGGTCGGCCTAGCGCCGGCGGCCATCTTACGATGGACGAAAGATCGACGCCCCGCGTTCACCTGGCCTGGCGACGCGGGGCTTCGGTCAGATGCAATATTCCTAGCCGCAGCAGCCCTTGCCATCCTCCTGGATCGGCGGACAGGGCACATCGGCGTAGGAACAGAAGACGCAGCAATCGCCGGGCAAGGGCTTCAGCTTCACGCCGCAGCCGAGGCAGTCGTAGAACCAGATGCAGGCGTCGGTGGGCATGGTTTCAGTCGCGACATGACCGCAATGCGGACAGGTCAGCGTGGACTGGAGCAGGACGGGCGCCTTCATTTGACGGCCGCCAGTTGGGGCAGGAGCCAGGGCTCGACATAGGGCTCCCAGGCGAGAGAAAGCACGATCAGCAGCGTGGCGACGACAAGCAGCCAGAAGGCCAGCGGTGAAGGTCGTCCGCAGGCCGTATCGCGTCGGCACATCCGAGAGCGGCGCCAGTGCAGCAGCCACCCGACGGCCAGAACCGCGGCGGCGATCGGGGTCAGCCAATGGCGCGCCCCGGCGAACACGGCGACGCCCGCGAAAGATACGCCCGCGATCGATAGCACCAGCGGCAGGACGCAGCAGGCCGCCCATGCAAGAAGGGAAGCGAACCCGCCGACCGCCGCTGAGGCGCTGACGGCGACTTCGGGAATGCGGGCGCGGTTTGGGTCGGTCGCCATGGGCTATCCTGTCTGACTTCTGATACAGCCTACAACCCGTAGCCACTACGGGATCAAGAGCGTGTCCAGACAGGATTTGACCATCGGGCGCCTGGCGCTCAGCGCCGGGGTGAACCTGGAGACCGTGCGCTACTATGAACGTATCGGGCTGATGCCTGCGCCGGCCCGAACCCAGGGCGGACATCGCTGCTACGAGCCTGAACACGCCCAGCGACTGAGATTCATCCGCCGATCGCGCGAACTCGGGTTCGGCATAGACGCCATTCGTCGGCTGATCGCTCTATGCGAGCCGACGGCCCAATCCTGCAGCGAAGTGCGCGACATGGCTCAGGACCACCTTGTCAGCATCGAAGCGAAGATCGCCGACCTGCAACGCCTTCAAGCCTTGTTGAAACAGACGGTCTCCGACTGCGGCGACGGAAGACGAGTCCGGTGTCCGGTCATCGAAGAGCTCGGCTCAAGCTAGATGCCCCCCTCATTCAGCGGCTAGGCAGTTCCGAGGCGACTGCGATTGATATCCGCCCGGAACAGCAACAAGAACAGACAGGCGCGAATGCTAACCACAGGGCTAACCTAGGCAGAACTCCGCCCAGTCCTCCATCAGCCGAAATCGCTTCGCCATCATGTCTCCACGACGATAGGCCGCCTCAACCTTGCTGCTCACAGTGTGCGCCAACGCCATCTCGGCGGCTTCTTGAGGATGCGCGGTCTTCTCCGACACCCAATCCCTGAACGTCGACCGGAAGCCGTGCGGCACGGCTTCGACCTTCATGCGGCGAAGCACGGAAGCAAGAGTCATGTTCGAGAGCGCCTCGCCATCGATATTGGCGAAGACCAGATCAGTGTCCGGATTCCGCCGCGTCGCAGCGAGAAGCGCGAGCGCGCCTGACGAAAGCGGCACACGATGCGGCCGCCCCGCCTTCATCCGCTCACCCGGCACGACCCACAGGGCGGCCGGAAGATCGATCTCGGACCATCTGGCGCCCCGCACCTCGCCCGAGCGCGCTGCGGTGAGAATGGTGAACTCAAGCGCCCGCGCGCCTGTCCCTTTTTCGTCAGCAAGCCTGGCCATGAAGGCAGGCATTTGGTCGATGCCCAAGGCCTTGTGGTGAACAACCTTCGCGACCCTGGAGGGTGTGGATCGGCGTGGAAAAGGGACCCCGTTAGCGGTGTGATCGGCGTCGAATAAGGACCCCTCATTCCTGAGGTC
>NZ_JBXASO010000019.1:0-49847 GCF_058809375.1 Brevundimonas sp. GW821-FHT10E09
CAGATCATCGGCGTCATCGACGAGATCGCCTTCCAGACCAATCTGCTGGCCCTGAACGCCGGGGTCGAGGCGGCGCGCGCCGGCGAAGCCGGTCGCGGCTTTGCGGTCGTGGCCTCCGAAGTCCGGGCCCTGGCCCAGCGGTCGGCCGAGGCGGCGAAAGAAATCAAGACCCTGATCTCGACCTCGACCCACCAGGTCGGCTCGGGCGTCAAACTGGTCGGTCAGACCGGCGAGGCCCTGCAGCGGATCGTGGACCGTGTCGCCGAGATCGACGGCCTGGTGTCGGAAATCGCCGCCTCGGCCCAGGAACAGGCCATCGGCCTGGCCGAGGTCAATACGGCCGTGAACCAGATGGACCAGGTGACGCAGCAAAACGCCGCGATGGTCGAACAGTCGACCGCCGCCAGCCATTCGCTGTCGCAGGAAGCCCAGTCTCTGCAAGCCTCGGTCGCCCAGTTCAAGGTCGGGACGAGCGGCGCCACGCCGGTCGCCGCGCCGACGCCGGCCCGCGCGGCGCCGGCCCGCCAATTGGTTCAGGCGCTGAAGACCGTCGGTCGTGGCGGCGCGGCGCCCAAGCCTCAGGTCGAGGCCGAAGGTTGGGAAGAGTTCTGACGCCGTAGGCGCAGGCCGCCGCTGAGGGATCGGCGGTATATGTAGTTTGCCCTAACGCCGCGTTTACGATTCGTCCCGATCCGGGACGCCACAGTCGCACAGGTTTCAGGTTTCACCCCTGTGTCGCTTCTGGGGACTGGAGTGTCCGTTCTTCCGGGACCGCAAGCCCAGCGGAGCGCCTGAAGCCAGGGTTCAAGATCCTTGAATCCTGTCCGTGCTTTGGCGCCTGGAGATGGCCTTGAACAAGATCCTGTCCGATACGAAGATCGCCGTGAAGATCATCGTGCCCCTGGTCCTGCTGGCCCTGGTGGGGCTGGGGGGCGCCGCCTACAGCGCCTGGGAGATGAAGAAGATCGACGCCGACTACAGCCGGCTGGTCGATGTGGACAACGTCGCCCTGGTGAGGATGATCCGGGTCAACCGGACCCTTCAGGGCCTGGGCTACGACACCTACAAGGTCTTCGTCTATGACGGGGCCTCGGCCGAGGCGCGCCAGGCGGCCGATCAGACGAAGGTGGAAATCGAGACGATCGAGACCTTGCTGGCGGAGGCGGAATCCATCGCGCCGCACTGGAAGGACGAGATCGAGGGCTTCCGCGGCCCCTTGAACGAAGTCCGCGCCCTGGCCGCGCGGTCCGTCGAGCTGGGCCTGGCCAATGACGCGGTGGCGGGGCGCCCCGTGCTGACCGAGATGGACGCCAGAATGGCGGATCTGATCCCGAAATTGACCGCCTTCACCAACGCCAAGGTCGAACTGACCGCCGAGGAGTCGGCGCAGGCCTCGCAAAAGGTCGATGCGGCGGCGCTGACCACCCTGATCGCCATCGCGGTGGCGACCATCGCCGCCCTGGCCGCCGGCCTTGTCGTGGCGCGGTCCATCGTCGGCGCCCTGTCGGGCATGGGCGACCGGATGGGGCGGCTGTCGGCCGGCGACACCACGATCGACGTGCCCCACGCCCAACGCAAGGACGAACTGGGCAAGATGGGCGTCGCCCTGATCGCCTTCCGCGACGCCGCCATCGAGAAGATGCAGCTGGAGGCCGAGGGCGCGGCCCTGCGCAACCAGTCGGACGAGGAGCGGGCCCGCAACCAGCGCGCGGCGGACGCCCTGGCCCGCGAACAGGCGACCGTGGTCGCGGCCCTGGGCGAGGGTCTGGAACACCTGACGCGCGGCGACCTGACCTACAGCATCACTCATGATTTCCCCGGCGACTACGCCAAGCTGAAGACCGATTTCAACACCGCCATCGCCCAGTTGCAGCAGGCCATGGGCGTGGTCCTGGGCAATGTGGCCGGCATCCGGTCGGGCGCCGGCGAGATTTCGCAGGCCGCCGACGACCTGTCGCGCCGCACCGAACAGCAGGCCGCCAGCCTGGAGGAAACCGCCGCCGCCCTGGACGAGATCACCGCCACGGTGAACAAGACCGCCTCGGGCGCCCGCCAGGCCTCGGACGTGGTCCAGTCGGCCAAGGGCGACGCCGAAACCTCGGGCGTCATCGTCCGCGACGCCGTCTCGGCCATGCACGCGATCGAGGGGTCTTCGGCGCAGATCAACCAGATCATCGGCGTCATCGACGAGATCGCCTTCCAGACCAATCTGCTGGCCCTGAACGCCGGGGTCGAGGCGGCCCGAGCCGGCGAGGCCGGTCGCGGCTTTGCCGTGGTGGCGTCGGAAGTCCGCGCCCTGGCCCAGCGTTCGGCCGAGGCGGCGAAGGAGATCAAGACCCTGATCTCGGCCTCGACCCATCAGGTCGGTTCGGGCGTGAAACTGGTCGGTCAGACCGGCGAGGCCCTGCAACGGATCGTGGACCGGGTCGCCGAGATCGACGGCCTGGTGTCGGAGATCGCCGCCTCGGCCCAGGAACAGGCCGTCGGCCTGGCCCAGGTCAATACGGCGGTGAACCAGATGGACCAGGTCACCCAGCAAAACGCCGCCATGGTCGAGCAGTCGACCGCCGCCAGCCATTCGCTGGCCCAGGAGGCCGAGACCCTGCAGGCCTCGGTGGCCCAGTTCAAGGTCGGCGAAACCGCGTCGGCCCTCGCCACCGCGCCCGCGCCCCGCGCGGCGTCGAGGCCCGGCGCCCCGGCTCCCGCCCGTTCGAACCATATGGTCGCCGCCCTGAAGACTCTCGGTCGCGGCGGCGCGGCGCTGAAGGTCGAGGCCGCACCCCAGGCCGCACCTGCTTCGGAGGGCTGGGAAGAATTCTAGGGCCGGAGGTGGAGCGGGGGGCTGGCGCCGCGGCGATGAACCGCCCAGCTATGGCCTCCTCACCAAAGCCCTGGCCGGATCCCTGGAATGACCCTCTCGATCTACGACGTCGCCTCGCCCATCCTCGTGCGCGGCCTGACCAATCTGTCCGGCCTTCTGGACAAGGCCTTGGCGGAGGGGTTTGACGAAGCCGTCCTGATCCAGGCCCGGCTTCACGAGGACATGCGCCCCCTGGCCGCCCAGGTTCAGCTGGCGTCGGACTCGGCCAAGGGCGCCGTGGCGCGGCTGGCCGGCGTCGACAACCCGGCCATGGCGGATGACGAGACGAACTTCGCCGAACTGAAGGACCGGATCGCCCGCACCCTCGCCTTCATCGAGGGCGTGGACCCCGCCGCCTTCGCCGGGGCCGAGACTCGGCCGGTGACGCTGAAGACGCCTAGCCGCGAGATGAATTTCGACGGCCTGGGCTATCTGACCAGCTTCGTCCTGCCGAACTTCCATTTCCACGTCACGACCGCCTACGCCATCCTGCGCAAGGAAGGCGTGCCGTTGAGCAAGATGGATTATCTGGGGCGGCTCAGCCTCATCTAGAATCCAGGGTTGCAATCTGGAGTGGGCGGGCATTCTCCGACTGGTCATCTAGTGCGCTTGGGGAAGTGGAAGTGGAAGTGAAGCGAAGCGGCCCCACCCCAAAGATCGACCATTTGGTCGCCAGCGCCCTCTATGCGCCGGGTCTTTCGCTGGTCGCGTTTTTCGCCTGCGTGTTGCTGGTCTCTATTCCGCAGGCGGCCGCCGTCGGTGGCGGCGGTGGCGGCGGTGGCGGCGGGGTGGCGATCGACGTCATCGGGGGCATACTGAACCTCTTCGTTCTTTTCCTGCTTGTGACGGCGTGGGGCGTCGTCCCCGCCCTGCTGTTCGGCGGTGCCGGATGCTGGCTGGCCGAGCGTGGGGTGCAGACCCGGCCCTGGTGGGCATGGGGCTTTGCAGGGTCTGCAAGCGCGGGCGCCTACGTCCTTGTTGCGCTGATCGGCCGTTCCCTAGCGCCGACCGTGAGTTTTTTGATCGCGCCATGGGGATTTCGAACACAGCTTGGGCCGGACGCCGAGAGCGCCCCTTTCGCGTGGGATATGATGTTGGCGGCAAGCGTGGCGGGCATTCTGACGGGCGGGTTTCTGGCCGGAGCCCTCTATTTCCGCCTCAGTCGCGGCCGGTGGGCGCCGATTGGGGCTGACAAGCGATCCTGAACCGCCTATATGGCCCTCCACATCGTTAGACCGGCGTCCAACGGCGTCGTTCCAAGCGGCGGCCCGGACGGACCGCCGCTTTTGTTTTGGATAATCGCCGCTTGCGCGCAAGAACCGCCCAGGACCGCCAACTGCTCGAGCTGATCGACCCCATTGCGGAGTCGCTCGGTCTCGAGATCGTGCGCGTCCGCCTGATGACCGGCTCCAAGCGCCAGCGTCTGCAGATCATGGCTGAACGCCCGTCCGACCACGACATCTCGGTCGAGCAGTGCGCCAAGCTGAGCCGCGCCGTGTCGGAGGTGTTCGACGCCGCCGACCCCATCGCCGGCGAATATATGCTGGAGGTCTCGTCGCCCGGCATCGACCGGCCCCTGACCCGTCCGCTCGACTTCGACCTGTTCGAGGGCGAGGAGGCGCGGCTGGAGACGGACCGGATGATCGAGGGCCGCAAGCGCTTCAAGGGCGTGCTGGCCGGCTATGAGGACGGCAATGTCCTGATCGACCTGGACGGCGAGGAAGAGACCGCCCTGATCCCCTTCGACTGGTTGAGCGATGCGAAACTGGTCCTGACCGACGCCCTGATGAAACGGGGCGCCGCCATTCGCGCCGCGCGCGGCGAACCTGAAGACGACGGCCTGCCCGAAGGGGAAGCCGCCGAAGACACAACCGACACCACGACCCCTTCTGAGGACAACGCCTGATGGCCGTCACCGGTATTTCCGCCAACCGCCTCGAACTGCTGCAGATCGCCGAGGCCGTGGCCCGCGAAAAGAACATCGAACGCGAAGTCGTCATCGAGGCGATTGAAGAAGCGATCCAGAAGGGCGCCAAGTCGCGTTACGGCGCCCACCACGACATCCGCGCCAAGATCGACCACAAGACCGGCGAACTGGCCCTGACCCGTCACGTCACCATCGTCGAGGACGACTGGCAGCCGGAAGACGAGCTGGAAGAGTTCAACGACAGCGCCATGGTGCGCCTGAAGGACGCCCTGAAGCGCGACCCGGAAGCCGTGGTCGGCAAGGAATATGTCGAGACCCTGCCGCCGTTCGAGTTCGGCCGCGTCCAGACCCAGATGGCCCGCCAGGTCGTGACCGGAAAGGTCCGCGAGGCCGAGCGCGCCAACCAGTATGAAGAGTTCAAGGATCGCGTCGGCGAGATCGTCAACGGCACGGTCAAGCGCGTCGAATACGGCAACACCATCGTCGACCTGGGCCGGGGCGAGGGCGTCATGCGCCGCGACCAGTCCATCCCGCGCGAAGTGTTCAACATCGGCGACCGGATCCGCACCTACATCTACGACGTCCGGCCCGAGGCCAAGGGCCCGCAGGTCATGCTGTCGCGCGCCCATCCGGGCTTCATGGCCAAGCTGTTCGCCCAGGAAGTGCCGGAAGTCTATGACGGCGTGATCGAGATCCGCGCCGCCGCGCGTGACTCGGGCTCGCGCGCCAAGATGGCCGTCCTGTCGAACGACAGCTCGATCGATCCGGTCGGCGCCTGCGTCGGCATGCGCGGCTCGCGCGTTCAGGCGGTCGTCGCCGAACTGCAGGGCGAGAAGATCGACATCATCCAGTGGAACCCGGACGAGCCCACCTTCATCGTCAACGCCCTGGCCCCGGCCGAAGTCTCCAAGGTCGTGCTCGACGAAGAAGCCGGCCGCGTGGAAGTGGTCGTGCCCGACGAACAGCTGTCGCTGGCCATCGGCCGTCGCGGCCAGAACGTGCGCCTGGCCAGCCAGCTGACCGGCTGGCAGATCGACATCATCACCGAGTCCCAGGACTCTGAGCGTCGCCAGCGCGAGTTCAGCGAGCGCACCGGCCTGTTCCAGGAGGCCCTGGACGTGGACGAGGTCATCGCCCAACTGCTGGTCACCGAAGGCTTCGCCACGATCGAAGACCTGGCCTATGTCGACCCCTATGAAGTCTCGGAAATCGAAGGTTTCGACGAGGAGACCGCCGAGGAACTGCAAGCCCGCGCCCGCGACTTCCTGGACCGCAAGGCCGCCGAGCTGGACGCCAAGCGCGTCGAACTGGGCGTCGAGGACGGCGTGCTGCAGGTGCCGGGCGTGACCCTGGCCATGGCCGTCGCCCTGGGCGAGGGCGGGGTCAAGACCGTCGAGGACCTGGCCGACCTGGCCACCGACGAGATCCGCGGCGGCTACGAAGTGAAGAACGGCGAACGGGTCAAGGTCCCGGGCGTGCTGGAAAGCTTCAACCTGGCCCAGGAAGACGCCGAAATGCTGATCCTGCAGGCCCGTGTGGCCGCCGGCTGGATCGACGCCTCGGAACTGCCGCAGCCCGCGCCGGAAGAGGAAGAGGAAGAATTCGCCGACGGCGAATACGACCCGGACCAGGTGTTCGGCGACGCGCCGGCTGAAACCGAAGTCGACGCCGACGGTTCAGACGCAACTGCCGACGATGCGGAGGTCCTCGCCGAGGACTCTTCCGAACCGTCGAACGCGTGATGGGAGACCTGGCCACATATGAGCTTGCGCGACGCAACGATTGATCGGGAACGCCGGGACCTCGTCTCTCACGAGGTCATGGACGAATCTCGCCTGATCCGTTTCGTCGCCGGGCCCGATGGCCAGGTGGTTCCCGACCTGGGCAGGAAACTGCCCGGCCGCGGCCTGTGGGTCGAAGCCAGCCGCACGTCGATCGAGACGGCGGTCAAGAAGAACGGCTTCACCCGCGCCGCCAAGATGAAACTGACCGCCCCGGCCGACCTGGCCGATATCGTCGAACGGCTGCTGTTCCGGCGCTGTCTCGACCAGCTGGGTCTTGCCCGGCGCGAAGGCGTGCTTATCTCTGGCTTCGAAAAGTCCGCCGCCAATCTGCGGGCCGGCAAGGTCGCCTGGGTGATCGAGGCCGCCGACGGCTCGGCCGACGGGCGTGGCAAAATCCTCGCCCTGGCCCGCCATCAGACCGCGAAAGTCTGCGGCGCGTTCACTGTGGACGATTTGAGTTTGGCCCTTGGGCTGGAAAATGCGATACACGCCGTCCTGCTTGCGGGCGGAAGGGCCGAGCGTTGGACCATGGAGGTCGAACGACTGGCTGGATTTCGGCCGCTTCGCCCCGCTCACTGGGATATTCCCAGGGACGGGGACGGATCGGCGGGAGCAACCCCGACTGACCTTGATAAAGGTGGGGCGAGCTGAGGATTTTGGCGGCCGAGGGCCTGTCTCCAAGGGCGGAGACGGGCTCACGGTCGTTCATGTGCATTGAGACGACGGCGGGATTTTCCGCCCCTAGTAAAGCGACCGGATGAGCGACGAAAACGACAAGACCAACCAAGGCCAGGGTTCGGGCCAAGGTGCGAGCCAGGGCAATCAGGGCGGCACGCCGTCCCAGACGGGGCCGCGCGCCCCGCTGAGCCTGAAGCCGCGCGTTGTGGGATCGGTCCCGACCGGGACCGTCAAGCAGAGCTTCAGCCACGGGCGGTCCAAGACGGTGGTGGTCGAGACCAAGCGTCGACCCGGCGCCGGCGGGCCGCAACGCCCGCAGGGCTTCGACGTGGCGCGTCCGCAGCAGTCGTCGTCGCAGAATCGTCCGCAGGGTCAGCGCACGTCGCAACCCGTCGGCGGCGCCCTGTCGCCTGAGGAGCAGGAAGCCCGTCGTCGCGCCATCGCCGTCGCGACCCAGGCCAACGCCGAGCGTGAACGCGCCGCCGTCGCCGAGAAGGCCGCACGTGAAGCCGCCGAACGCGAACGCGCCGCCGCCACGGAACGCGCCGCCCAGGCGGCCCGCGACGAGGCCGCCGCCGCTCAGGCCGCCGCCGAAGCCGCCCGCGCCCAGGCCGCCAAGCTGACGGCCGCCGCGCCTCAGCCGGTCAAGCCTGCGCCCAAACCCGCTGCGCCCGTCGCCGCAGCCCCGACGCCGGCTCCGGTCGCCCCGACGCCTGCCACGACGCCTGCGCCGACGGCCGCCGCGACCCCGGCGCCCGCCGCTCCGGCCCGTCCGGCGGCTCCGGCCCGTCCGGTGGTCAACTTCGGCCAGCGCGTGCCCAAGCCCGGCAATCCGCAGCGCGCGGCCCCCGAGCGTCCCGCCTTCGGCGGTCGTTCGGCCCGTGAACAGGCGATGGGCGGCGGCGAACGGTCCTATACGGATCGCCCGCAGACCGACCGTCCGCAAGCCGACCGTCCCCAGGGCGCCCGCCCGGGTCCCGGCGGCGC
Organism: Brevundimonas sp. GW821-FHT10E09; assembly: GCF_058809375.1. NCBI lineage: Bacteria > Pseudomonadati > Pseudomonadota > Alphaproteobacteria > Caulobacterales > Caulobacteraceae > Brevundimonas > Brevundimonas sp. GW821-FHT10E09. The sequence continues at coordinate 8,237 of NZ_JBXASO010000019.1, forward strand.
AGGTCGTCCGCAAGGCGCCAAGCCGGCTGAACCCGTCCGCTATTCGGCCCTGAACCCGCGTCCCGCCCCCGGCGCCGCTCGTCCCGGCGGCTCGCGCACCGGTCCTGGCGGTCGTCCGACCCCCAACGCCCCTCCGGCCCAGGCCGAAGTGGCCCGCCCCAGCCGCGCCCCCGGCGCCGGCTTCGGCCGTCCGGTCGGTCGCGACGACGATCGCGAGAAGCGTTTCTCCGACGCCGGCAAGGCGGTCAGCCGCACGCGCGGCGAGCCGAAGCGCCGCGAAGGCCGCATGACCATCCAGTCCGTGGTCGGCGACGGCGACGCCGCCGAGCGCATGCGCTCGCTGGCCTCGGTCCGCCGCGCCCGCGAACGCGAGAAGGAAAAGCGCAAGGGCGGATCGACCGATGCGCCCAACCGTCCGCGCGAAGTGGTCATCCCTGACATCATCACCGTGCAGGAGCTGTCCAACCGGATGGCCGTGCGCGGCGTCGACATCATCAAATTCCTGATGAAACAGGGCCTGATGATGAAGATCAACGACGTGATCGACTCCGACACCGCCGAACTGGTGGCCGAGGAGTTCGGCATGGCGGTCAAGCGCGTCTCTGAATCCGACATCGAATTCGGCTTCCTGGGCGACGCCGACGACGCGGAAGCGGCCGATGTCCGCGCCCCCGTCGTGGCCATCATGGGCCACGTCGACCACGGCAAGACCTCGCTGCTGGACGCCCTGCGCACCACCGACGTCGCGGGCGGCGAAGCCGGCGGCATCACCCAGCATATCGGCGCCTATCAGGTGCGCCTGGACGACGGCCAGAAGGTCACCTTCCTGGACACCCCGGGCCACGCCGCCTTCTCGGCCATGCGGGCGCGCGGCGCCAATGTGACCGACATCGTGGTGCTGGTCGTGGCTGCCGACGACGGCGTCATGCCGCAGACCATCGAGGCCATCCAGCACGCCAAGGCGGCCGGGGCTCCGCTGATCGTCGCGGTCAACAAGATGGACAAGCCGGGGGCCACGTCTCAGAAGGTCGTCAACGAGCTGCTGCAGCACGAAGTCATCGCCGAAAACCTGGGCGGCGAGACCCAGATCATCGAGGTCTCGGCCAAGGAGCGGATGAACCTCGACGGCCTGCTGGAAGCCATCCTGGTCCAGGCCGAGGTCATGGATCTGCGCGCCAACGCCGATCGCTCGGCCGAGGGCGTGGTCATCGAGGCCAAGCTGGACAAGGGCCGCGGCCCCGTCGGCACCGTCCTGGTCAAGCGCGGTACGCTGAAGCGCGGCGATATCGTCGTGGCCGGCGGATCGTGGGGCAAGGTTCGCGCCCTGCTGAACGAACGCAACGAGCAGCTGACCGAAGCCGGTCCGTCCGTCCCGGTCGAGATCCTCGGCCTGGACGAGGCCCCGTCTCCGGGCGACGTCTTCGCCGTGGTGGAATCCGAAGCCCGCGCCCGCGAGCTGACCGAATACCGTCAGCGGGTGAAGCGCGAAAAGGCCCAGGTCTCGGGCGGTTCCGTGTCGCTGGTCGACATGATGTCCCGCCTGCAGTCCAAGAAGGTCTCGGAACTGCCGGTCGTCATCAAGGCGGACGTGCAGGGTTCGGCCGAAGCCATCGTCAGCTCGCTGGACAAGATGAGCACCGACGAGGTGCGCGCCCGCACCGTCTATTCCGGCGCCGGCGGCATCACCGAGAGCGACGTCAACCTGGCCAAGTCGGCCGGCGCGCCGATCCTGGGCTTCAACGTCCGTGCGTCGAAACAGGCGCGTGATCTGGCCGAGCGCGAGGGCGTCGAGATCCGCTACTATTCGATCATCTACGACCTGCTGGACGATATTAAGGGCGTGCTGTCCGGCATGCTGGCGCCGCTGCAACGGGAAACCTTCCTGGGCAACGCCGCCGTGCTGCAGGTGTTCGACATCTCCAAGATCGGCAAGATCGCCGGTTGCCGGGTGTCGGAAGGCGTGGTCCGCAAGGGCGCCCGCGTCCGCATCATCCGCGACGATGTGGTGGTTCTGGAGCTGGGCGTGCTCAACACGCTCAAACGCTTCAAGGACGAGGTCAACGAAGTCACGGCCGGCCAGGAATGCGGCATGCAGTTCCAGGGCTTCCAGGATATCAAGGAAGGCGACTACATCGAGTGCTTCACGGTCGAAGAGATCAAGCGCACCCTGGACTAGGTCCGGGTTCGCAAGCATCGAAAGAGACAGGCCCGGAACCCAGGTTCCGGGCCTTTTTCTTTGCGTCAGTCCCGCGCATGATGCCAAGCGTGGCGGGAGAGGCCGCGCGGGGATCGGTTCATGGCCAGACCACATCTGTCGTCCGGCGACTTCTTCGGCGCCGCCTCGCGGACGGTCGAGGCCGGGGGATTTCGCGTCGGCCTGTGGATCGCCGACCGTCCGCCCGAGAGCGTCGTGCCTCACGCCCATGACGACGCCCATTTCATCCTGGCGCTCGACGACGGCTATTGCAGCCTGGCGCACGACCCCCTGACGCCCAGGGGCGCCGCCTTCGGCCCCGGCGCCCTGGTGTGGAATCCGCCGGGCGTCGAACATCGCGACTGTTTCACCGAGGCCGGCGGCCGCTTCCTGTCCATCAGTTTCGATCCCCCGAAAAGCGCCGGGCGCGGCGACCCCATGCGGTTGCGCGGCGCCCTGGCCGAAGGCGCGGCGCGACGTCTGATCGGGGTGGCCGGTCGGTTCGCGGCCGGAGACGCGGTCGTGATGGAGGGGCTGACCCTGGATCTGGCGGCGACGGTGCTGACCCCCGGCGACCTGAACGAGGATCCGGCGCCGGAGTGGCTGCTGCGGGCCCATGAGGTTCTGCACGACCTGGCCGATCAGCCGGGGCTGGAGGTGGCGACCGTGGCCCGCATCGTCGGGGTCCACGCCGTCTCGCTGGCGCGCCGCTATCGTCGCCATTTCGGCCGCTCGCCGGCGGCCGCCATTCGCCAGGCGCGGGCCGATCGGGCCGCCGGACGACTGGCGCGGGGCGTGGACCTGGCCGAACTGGCCGCGCTGGGGGGCTATGCCGACCAGAGCCATCTGACCCGCGAGTTCGGGCATATCTACGGCCTGACGCCCGGCCGCTATCGCGCCCTGTTCGCCTGAGCCGGTTTCACCTGTTCAAGACCCGGCGCGCGCATCCTGCCACACCTCGGGTCTCGCCTCTCTCAAGGATTGTCATGCGTTCCCTGCTTGTCGCGGCCCTCGGGCTCGCTCTCGTCTCGTCCCCCGTCGCGGCCGAACCGGCCTGGCCCGTCGCAGCGCCTGAAAGCCAGGACGTCTCCGCCGAGGGGCTGGCGGCCATGGACACCGCCGTCCGCGCCGGGACCTTCCAGAAGATCACCAGCGTCCTGATCGCCCGCCACGGTCGGCTGGTGCACGAGGTTTATTTCGACGAAGCCGGGCGCGAGAGCCGGCGCAACACCCGCTCCGTGACCAAGACCGTCACCGCCATGCTGGTCGGCGCCGCCGTCGCGCGCGGCGACATCGCCAGCGTCGACGCCCCGATCCTGCCCTTCGTCGCCGACCATGGGCCGTTCGACAATCCCGACCCGCGCAAGGCCGCGATCACGGTCGAGGACCTGCTGACCATGAGTTCGCTGCTGGAATGCGACGACGACAATTCCTTCTCGCGCGGCAACGAGGAGCGGATGTATCTGATCGAGGACTGGGTCAAGTTCGCCCTGGACCTGCCGATCCGCGGCTTTCCCGCCTGGATTCCGAAACCGGCGGACCAGCCCTATGGCCGGGCCTTCAGCTATTGCACTGCCGGCGTGACCACCCTGGGCGCCGTAGTCCAGGCGGCGACGGGCGAACCGCTTCAGGCCTTTGCGCGCGAGGCCCTGTTCGGCCCGCTGGGGATCGAGGGCGAGCAGTGGCAGACCTCGCCCACGGGTCTGGCCCAGGGCGGCGGCGGCCTAGGCCTGCGCAGCCGCGACCTGCTGACCCTGGGCCAGCTGTTGCTGAACCAGGGGCGTTGGGACGGGCGTCAGGTGCTGCCGGAGGCCTTTGCGAAGGCCATGACCGCCCCGCATTCCACGGTCGATCCCGAACGGGGCGACTATGGCTATCTGGTCTGGCTGCCGACCTATCAGGTCAACGGCGTGGCCCATCCCGCCTGGGCGATGGCGGGGACCGGCGGCAACAAGGTGGTGATCGTTCCGGACCTGGACACGGTCGTGGTGGTGACGACCGAGAACTACAATGTCCGCAATCCGCACGGTCTGGCCGACGCCCTGATCGCCGGCCACGCCCTGGCGGCCATGAAATAGGCGGGCGCGCCCTGAAACGACAAAGGCCCGGAACCGCAGTTCCGGGCCTTTTCCTTTGGCATGTGCGTTTTTCACAAACCCGCCTTTAGGTCACGCGTCATCCTCTAGGAAAACGGAAGGGTCCAAGGTCATCGTCGCTCCCTTCAGCCGGTTCTTTGCACAGGCGGAGTGAGCGTAAACGTCCTGCGCCGGGTCGTCGTCAGCATTCGATCCGTCGTACCAAGCCCAGAAGCCGCGAACATGGACCAGCACGGCGCCGGGATCAGTGCGCTCTATCGGCCGGTCGCAGAACCAGCAGGCGTAGCCACCGTCCGTCATTTCCTCAACTTGTCCGCATCCGGCTTAGGCACGCTCCGATTTCTGCACTTTGCATACCGGAGATTTATGACGGGAGCATAGCCGACAGGCTGGCATTCCCAAGCGAGAAAAGCCTCATGGCTAGGGTCGAGGTCGTTTACGCGTTGGGCGAGGAACACGGGATTTGGGACGTCGCGCCTCCGTCTGAGCTTCGGTTGGCCGTTCTCCTACGTGTTCTGGCGTCGGTCCTGACAGTGGAAATCCAAGGTCCGTGAGAGCTTGCTCAAGCTCGTTCGACCAGGTGAGCAAACGGTTTCCCCATTCGTCCAGTTCGGCTGGGCCGACTTCAATTGGGCTAGCTGGAACGCCGGTCTTCGCCTCGCCCTTCATTGTGTGGAGCGCGTACTTTCCGCGACGACTAGGGACAATGAAGCGATGCGCAACATCATTTCGGCGAGAGTAGTAGGTTTGGAGTTCGTCGCAGCACTCGACGATGTATAGTCGTGCAGGTTCTGGGTAGGCCGCAATAAGTGTTCTGATCTGGCTGAGCTTGACCTTAAAATCCATGCCGGCAACGAGCGGCCAAGCATGATCCATCACATATTCTATAGGGCTTATCATTCTTAGGATTTGAAATCCTACCTGTGCCTCGACGGCACTGGCCGTCATAATCAGGCGACCTATCGCCATTAGCATCTCGTCCGAGACGGTCTGGAGACTTTTTGGCATGACTGAAACGCCCGATCCCATGGCTGAACGTTGTTAAGCGGATGCTGGCGACGCCGCCAAAAAACATGAGCCCACGAAAAAGGGGCGCGAGCCGAAGCTCGCGCTAGAGAACGATGACAAGGGCTGAGGATCAAGAAGTCTATCCTGCAATGAGCGCTATCAGCCGTGCTGGTCGGACGGGATCATTCCGCCTCTTTCCACCCCATGGTCAGCAACACCGGCAAACTCCATCAGCTTCGCCGCGATTAGGGGATTGTTCACGTCGGCGGCGCACGACCGAAGAAGGTCTGCAACCATGCACCCAAGTTCAGGGTCACGTGATCTCAAGGCGTTGATGATGGCGTTAACGGTGAGGAAGGTCACCGCCATTTCGGGCATGATGGCTGATACATCGATCGTCACTGTGTTGCTATTGTTCATGGGCTCCATCGCTAGCGAAGCCGAGCGAGCTGACCACGCCACCGATCCAGGGTGGCCTCTAAACGCAAACTGGGGATCGCCCCGCACGGCGGTTTTCAGGTTAGGTGGCGGCCCGCGCGAACGGGTCGCCACCAGAAACTAGCCCTGATTCTTCGTTCTTTGTTCGTTCTTTTTCCGCCGTCTCGCGGAGGCGAGCGAGGCGAAGCGACTGAAACATAAACGTAGGCTTCGTCAGTTCGCCAACATGCCACTCGCCTCTCCATCCGACAAAGGCCCGGAACCGCAGTTCCGGGCCTTTCCTGTTTTGCGCTCGTCTGCGCCTCAGCGCAGCGGCGGCCGGGTGACGCGCGAGGAGAGGTTCTGGATCACTTCGCGGGCGTCGAAGGCGTTGGGGTCGCCGGCGGGCTTGGGACCGCGGCCCATGATGATCTCGGCGTTGGCTTCGTAGCGGTCGATCTGACGCGTGTCGAAGTCGTTGCTCCAGCTGTCCCAGGGGCTCCAGAAACCGCCGCGGTAATAGCGCCAGGACGGACCCCAGTAGGGACCGTAGAAGCTGTTGTAGCGGCTGTAGAAGGGGTCCGGCGTGGTGACGTAGCGGGTGTCGCGGTCGGTGGCGCGGTTGACGGTGGCGAACCAGTCATAGCCGCTCTCGACCGTCAGTTCGGCCGAACGCAGCAGCAGGGACATCTCGACCTGTTCGCGCGAGGTCACCGAGTTTCCGGCGAAGCTGACGCGATAGCGGTTGTTCTCGACCCGCTGTTCGGCATAGCCGCCCCGCTCGCCGTTGAAGCCGGCGGGTTGATAGGGGGTGGCGGTGGCGCAGGCGGCCAGGGCCAGTCCCGCGACAGCCGTCATCGCCAGGGCTCTGAGCGCCGGCGTCTTTCTGGATAGGGCTTTCATGAATCGACTCCTTGATCGCCCATTCGGGCGCGCTGGCGGCTGAACGGCGCATGAACGGCCATGTTCCCCACCAATCTAGGACGAAGCCGGGCTGCGTCTAGAGCCGCAATACGATCAGTACCGCCGCCGTCAGCAAAAGGACGCCGACGAACAGGCCGAAACCGCGCCGGAACCGGGGTTGCTGCATCCGTTGCGACAAGGCGGCGCCGGACAGGGCGTAGGCGCTCATCGACATCATATCCATGCCGATGACGGCCAGGGCGAACAGGGCCAGCTGCGGCGCGACAGGCCGCTCGACGTCCAGAAACGGCGGCAGGACGGCGGTGAAGAACAGGATGGCCTTGGGATTGGCGATCTGGACCGCGAACCCGTCGATGAAGGCGCTGCGGCCCTTGCGCACAGCGACGGCGTGATCGGGCTGCTGGGGATCGGTCGGGGCGGTGTTCTGCATGGCGCCGCGCAGGGCCTTGACGCCCAGCCAGGCGACATAGAGGGCGCCCCCTATGGCGATCAGGTGGAAGGCGTCGGGGAAGGCCTTGACCAGGGCGCCCAGGCCCAGGGCGGCGGCGGCGAACCAGACCAGGGTGGCGCAGTTCATGCCCACCACCCCGACCAGGGCCGAGGCCCGGCCCTTTTCCACCCCGGTGGCGACCGCGAACAGATTGGCGGGGCCGGGGGTGATGGCCATCACCACCATGACGCCCAGGAAGGTCGAATAGAGGTGCGGATCGACGGGCAGGGCGGACATGCGGCGCGATGTCGCTGTAATGGCGGCGGCGGTCAAGGCCGGGCGACGCCTTCATCAGACGCGGACGGCGAAACCGGGTCAGGTCGCCGGCGGCTGGGGGGCTTGCGGCGGTTCAGGCGGCGCGATGGGCGCCACATCCTCCGCCTCTTCCTCCGCGACCACGGCGTCCGCCGCCTGGTCCATCGCGTACTGGGCGATCAGACCATAGGTCACCATCTGTTCGGGATCGGGATTGGTCCAGGCGCTGTTGCGGGCGATGCCGGTTCCGGCGGCGACGCCCTGTTGCATCCCCTCTTCCATCGCGCGTTTGACCTCGGGGTCGTTCAGGGCGTCTTCGACCAGGGCGTCGACGTCGATGTCCTTCAACGCCTCGGCGGCCAGTTCGGACGCGTGTCGGGTGGCTTCGGCGGTGAAGGCGGCGACGTCCGGCGCATAGGCGGACCAGAGGGCGGCGATGCTCTGGCCGCGGGCGCTCTCGCTCAGATTCGGGTCTTCGGAAATGGCCTCGGCCCGTTTGCCGAAAGCCTCCATCCGCGCCTCAAAGGCGTCGGCGGCGGCTTCGAGCCGCGCTTCGGCGGAGTCGGGGTCGGGAGCCACGCCCCGGGCCGGCGCCGCCTGGGACGCCGCATTCTGGGACGCCGCATTCTTGGACGCCGCATTCTGGGCGAGCGCCGAGGAGAGGGGCAGAAGGGCCAGGGCGGCCGTCAGGCTGAGCGCGCGGATCATGGGAGCTTCCCCGTTGGTGACCCGTGCAAACTCCGCCCAAGGCCGCCCCGCCTCAAGTGAAATCGCGGTAAGACGCGGCGCTACTGCGGCGCAGGGGCGGTCTTCGCGGCGATCTCGGCGCGGACCATGGCCGGAACGGACTTGATCCGCTCCACAGCCGCAGCGACCTGTTCGGCCGGCGCGCCCTGGGCGAGGGCGAAGGTCTGAACCTCGGCGGCGAAGGACGCGGCCTCCGAATCGTAACGCGCCTGGATGGCCGCGAGGTCGGTCGCGGCCTTGGCCTTGTCCGCCTGGGTCGCGGCGGCCTCCATCTCGGCGGACATGGCTTCCATGCTCTTGCCGAAGGCCTCGGCGCGGGCCTCGAAGGCGGCAGGTCGCCGCACAATTGTTCCGACAAGGGCGCCGGCAAGCCGTTCCCGCGCCAGACCCAGAACACGATAAGGCTTGCCGCCGCCGAACTGCAACGGGGGAAAGAGCGGGCGGATCTCTGAAAACGCCTGAACCTTGGCCGTTACTTGTCGGGATCCTCCGGGTGCGCAATTCTACCTAGATTTTAAACAATGGAATTCTAAGGGCTTTGGCCCAGCCTGCCGGTATGGGTCGGAGCAGATCGAGTCTGGGGCGTGGGCGCTGGCGGTTTTTCCGCCATGACGCCGGTCGGGAGGCAGGCCCGCCGCCCTGGCTCTATGTATTGCTGTTCATCGCCAGTCAGTTGCTGGGCCAGTGGAGCATCGCGGCCCTGCACGCCACCGTGATGTGGCCCGCCAACGCCGTGCTGCTGGCGGCGGTGCTGCAATTGCGCCGGGACAAGGCCATGGGGGTCATGGTCGGCTGCGTCCTGATCAATCTGGCCAGCAATATCATTCGGGGCGACATCCTCCTGTTCGCGGTGACCAATGTCGCCCTGAACCTGCTGCAGGTGGGGATCGCGGCCCTGCTGGCGCGTCGCCTTTGCGGGGCGGCCCTCGATATGCGGCGTCCGCTTCGCCTGTTCCGGTTCGCTGTCGGGGCAGCGGTTCCGGCCGTCGCCGTGACCACCCTGCTGGCGGGCCTGATCGCGGTCATCGCCGGGCGGCCGCCGCTGGAAAGTCTGGGCTTCCGCATGCGCCACCTGTTCGACATGGAGCTGCTGGCGATGATGATCGTCACGCCGACCCTGTTGCTGGTCGCGCGCAATCACCGCTTCCGCAAGGACGCCCTGGCGTCGCGCTCCGAGTTCGTCATTCTGATGAGCCTGGTGGCCGTTGCAGCCCTGTGGGCCTTTGGTCAGAACCAGGCGCCCATTCTGTTCATCATCTTCCCGCCGTTGATCCTGCTGGCCTTCCGCCTGTCTCCGCCGTGGACGGCGGGGGCGGTGATCCTGGTCTCGGTCATCGGGGCCGGCGCCACCGTCACCGGCCATGGACCCGTGATTCTGACGCGGCTGGTCTTCGACCCGGCTCTGGAGGGCGTGCCCGCCGTCATGCGGCAGATGAACGTGCTTCATCTGTTTCTCCTGACCGTGGTGATCACGGCCCTGCCGATCACCGCCCTGTCGACCGAACGGCGTCGCCTTGTCGCCCGCCTGAACGTCCGCACCGAAGCCGCCTTGGCCGCCTTGAAACGCGCTGAGCAGGCGGACGCGGCCAAGTCCCGGTTCCTGGCCATGATGAGCCACGAGATGCGCACGCCCCTGACCGGGATCACCGGCTATGCGGATCTGCTGTCGCGACATCCCGAACTGGACGCCGAGGGCCGACGTCAGGTCGAGGCCGTGCATCAGTGCGGCGAGGCCATGCTGCGCCTGATCGAGGATTTGCTGGAGGTGTCGAACGGCTGTTCTGCGCTCGACCTGAAGCCGGAGGACCTCTCCACCCTGATCGACGAGGCCGTCGGGCCGGCGCGCGAATGGGCCGCCGTCCGGGGCCTGAACTTCGCTGTAGGCTTCGCTCCCGGTACGGAGGGGCTGGTCCTGACCGACGGGCGACGGCTGCGTCAGATTCTGCACCACCTGGGCAGCAACGCCGTGAAGTTCACCGGCAAGGGCGGGGTGCGCATCGGGGTGGAGCGGGTGGGCGACCGACTGCGTTTCGCGATCAATGACACCGGTTGCGGCATGACCGAGGAGGTTCTCGCCGGAATATTCAGCCTGTTCGAACAGGCGGACGTCACCACCAGCCGCGCCCATGAGGGGGCCGGCGTCGGTCTGGCCCTGGCCAAGAACCACATCGACCGGCTGGGCGGAACCGTGACCGTCGAAAGCACGCCCCACAGGGGGACGACATTCACGGTGGAAATCCCGGCCAAGGCCGTGGCGGCCGCGGCCGCCCCTGCGGTCGAGACGCCTCCGCTGGAGGCGCGACGCATGCGGGTCCTGGTCGTCGACGACCATCCCGCCAACCGCGATCTGCTGCGGATCATGCTGCAGGCCGTCGATTGCGAGACCGCCGAGGCCTGCGACGGGCGCGAGGCGGTCGAGGCCGTGCGGACGGGCGATTTCGACCTGGTGCTGATGGACATCCGCATGCCGGTGATGGACGGCGTCGCCGCCACCCGGGCCATACGCGCGCTGGAGGGGCCGGCGGCCGGAACCGCCATCCTGGCCGTGACCGCCGAGGCCATGCCGGAGGACGTGGCGCGCTGCCTGTCCGCCGGCATGGACGCTCATGTGGCCAAGCCTGTCACCCAGGCCCGTCTCTATGCGGCCATGGACCAGGCCATGGACGCCGCCGAGCACCGGATCGACGACGTCCGAGCTGCCTAGGGTCGGCCCAGGCCCGCCTACCAGGTCAGATTGACCCGGGCGTAGACGAACCGGCCGTTGAAGCCGAACGGCGAGTTGTAGGGATAGCCCAGCACCCCGTTCGAGTTCAGCGAGGCCGGGGTCGCGTCCGGGTATTCGTCGAACAGATTGTCCGCCCCGACCGCCAGCCCGACCCGGTCGGTCAGCTGATACCGGCCCTCCAGATCGATCACCGTCTTCTCGCCCGTGCGATAGTCGTTGGCCGCGACCGACCCCGGTTGCAGCACGTCGCCGTAATAGGTGGCCCGCAGGGTCGCGCCCCACTTCTGCAGCCGCCAGTCGGCCCCGGCCGAGACCTTCACGTCCGGCGTGCCCTCCTCGATCGTCAGGATGCGCTGGCGGCCGAACAGGCCGGGCGCCAGGTCGGTGTCCAGCGAGACGTCGTTGAAGTTGGCCGCCACGGTGAAGTCGAAATCGCCGACGGTCTCGGTCGGCAGGCGATAGCGGCCCACCACGTCCACCCCCTCGGTCGTGGTCGAGACCCCGTTCAGGAAGAAGCGCGCCGCCTGGACCCCCAGCGGGGTCAGCAGGGCGGGGTCGCGGATCAGCTCGGACAGGACGATCTGGTCCTCGATCTCGATCTTGTAGGCGTCCACCGTCAGGTCGAAGGCCCCCAGCCGCACCACGGCGCCCAGCGAATAATTGGTCGAGGTCTCGGGCTTCAGCGGCCGCCCGCCCAGGGCCGTCCCCACCGGGCTGACCGACGGGAAGGTCCCGGTCTCCACCACCGCCCCGTCCTGGATCACCGACGAGGTCGAGGTGAAATAGGACTGTTGCAGCGACGGGGCGCGGAAGCCGGTCGAGATCGAACCGCGCAGGGCGAAGTTGGGCGTGAAGTCATACCGGCCCGACAGCTTGCCCGTCTGGGTGTCGCCGAAGTCGGAATAGTCCTCGAACCGCACCGCGCCGGCGAGCGTCAGCTTGTCGGTGATCGGCAGTTCGATATCGGCGTAGGCGGCGAAATTATCGCGATCCACGTCCACTGCGTTCGACGGCTGGAAGCCGGGGAAGCCCTGGGCCCCGCCGGACAGGGCCACGGTCGGGGTCACGGGGCTGAAGTTCAGCGGTCCGCGATTGTAGCTCTCGGCCTGGCCCGCCTCGATCTGATAATTCTCCCAGCGCTGCTCCAGGCCCCAGGCCAGGTTCAGCGGACCGCCCGCCAGGCCGGCCTCGAACTGCCGGCTGAAGTCGGCGCCCAGCACCAGCTGGTCATAGATCAGGCTGCCGGAATCGAAACTGGTCAGCGACGCCGCCCCATAGGTCGAGTTCAGCGAATCCTCGGTGCGGAAATCGAGCGCGTTGCGGCCATAGACCAGGCTGACGTCGGCGTCCCATCCGGCGATGACGCCGCGCAGGCCCCCGGCCAGGGAGGCGTCCTTCGAATTGACGGCGACCTTGGGCAGGAAGCCGTTCGGATAGAGGACCGCGACATTGTTGACGTTGTCGCGCAGGCGCGGGAAGGCGGCGCCGGAGCTGTCGCGGTCCTGATAGCCGGCCCAGCCATAGGCCTCCCAGCCGTTCCCCAGACCCTTGCCAGCGTTGGCGAAGACGGTCCACTGCTCGACGTCCGGATCGCCGAACCGGGCGGTCACGGCGCCGTTGGCGGCCGCGCGGGGATCATAGTCTGAACGGTTGGTCGACTCGCGGTTCAGATATTCCGCCGACAGGGTCAGGAAGCCGTCGTCGCCCAGGGCGAACCCCTGCCAGGCCGAGGCGGTGGTGGTGGCTCCGTCCTCCTCGTCGCGCTCGCCGCGCGCGGTCTTCACCTTGGTCAGGTACTGGCCGTAGGTGAGGCTGGCGCCGCCGCCGCTGGAGGCTTCCTTCAGCCGCAGGTTCACCACCCCGGCGATGGCGTCCGAGCCGTACTGGGCCGAGGCCCCGTCGCGCAGCACCTCGACCCGGTCCAGGGCCGCGGTCGGAATGGCGTTCAGGTCCACGGCGGCCGAGCCCCGGCCGACGACGCCGTTGGTGTTGACCAGGGCCGAGGCGTGGCGGCGCGTGCCGTTGACCAGGACCAGGGTCTGGTCGGGCGACAGGCCGCGCAGGGTGGCCGGGCGGATCGAGTCGCTGCCGTCATTGGCCGAGGGGCGCGGGAAGGTCAGGGACGGCACCGACTGGGCCAGGGCCGTCGCGAACTCGGTCGTGCCCCGGTTCTGCAGGCTCTGGGCCGAGACCACGTCGACCGGCGCCAGGGTGTCGAGACGCGAGCGGTTGGGCACGCGGGTGCCGGTGACGACGATCTCGTCCACGGTCGCGGCCTCATCCGGGGCCTCTTGAGCGAAGGCGGGCGCGGCGCTCAGCAGGGCGACGGCGGAGACGGTGGCGAGAAGCGCCGGCGAGGCGGCTCGGAAGGCGGTGCGCATTTGAGAGATTTCCTGATGATTGTGTCTTGGCGCGCACGGGCGCGCGGAGCCGGCGTCTTCGACGTCCGGCCTAGGGGGTTGGATGTGACGGATCGGGCGGCTTCAGCCGCTACATCGTCCGCCGCGCCGATAAGGGCCGGCCTGTGTCAGGACTTTGGACATCGTCGTCTCCGACCGCGCGGTCAGGGGGAGCGCCTCGCGGTCATGGCCATATCAGGGCGAAGATGCGGCGGGTCAATGCGCGGAAGGGGCCATGTTTCCTGTGAGTAGAGCGCAGAAAATCTATAGACCGGATGACGAACGGTATAGGCCGGCGTCACCTCTCCGCGCGCGAAGGCGCGTGGGGAGGACAGGTCGCACTTGCGACCAGGCGGGGGCGACTCCGGCGGTGGGGATGACCTCAAGAGCGTCTGACACCGAGTCGCCCCCTCCTGGCGCTCGCTGACGCTCCCGCCTGTCCTCCCCGTCGGCCTTCGCCGACAGGGAGGTGAGCGAGCGCGCGACCCTATCGCGGACTCGACCTTCGATCAGCCGGCGTCAAACGGAAGTCGGTCGCTCCACAGGGGCTTGAGGGCAAGCGATCCCATTGATGAACACGCCGGCCAGATGAGCGATGCGCGCTTGCGGCGCGCTGTCTTGCTCGGTCGCGAGCGAGATCGCCGTCGCTATGCAGACCAGATCGTCAAAGCGGATGTCCGGTCGAATAGCGCCGACCGTCTGACCACGCGTCAGGAGCCGGGCGCCTTCTTCGCTTGTCGCGCGACATCCGGGCGTTCCGATCTGGAGCACGGTCCCAAGCGAAGCTGCGACCCCGCGATACATGTTCGTGTATCGAACAAGGTCTTGAAGATAGGTCCGCAGGGCGTCCAGCGGACCTATCTTCTCCCCTCGATTCCGCGTGGTCTCGGCAAAGGCCAGGAATCTGGCGCTGTAGGTCGCGGCCAATAGGTCTTCCCGGGTTGGAAAGCGGCGATAGAGGGTTCCGATTCCGACGCCCGCGCGCTTGGCGACGTCTTCCAACGAAACGCGGGCGCCGCGCTCCAGAAACACCGCCTCCGCAGCGGCGAGGATTTGATCCCTGTTTCGTCGGGCGTCGGCCCGCAAGGGGGCGTCTTCAGTCAAGTTCGGTTGCTCGCAATGCTTGTCAAATGGAGGATGTCTCCATATAGAAAATGGAGCAATCCTCCACTTACTGAAGGCGGTCGGAAACATGGCGAAGCGATTTGACGACAAGGTCGTGGTGATAACGGGCGGAACGGAGGGAATAGGCCTGACGACGGCCAAGGCTTTCGCCGCAGAAGGCGCCCACGTCTATATCACCGGTCGCCGGCGAGACCGGCTGGACGACGCGGTCGAGGAAATCGGCGACGGCGCCGTTGGGGTTCAGGGCGATGTCAGCAATCTCGCCGACCTTGATCGGCTGTACGCGCAGATAGGGGGCGATCACGGCCGCGTGGACGTCGTGTTCGCAAACGCCGGGGTGTCAGAATCCGCGCCCGTCGGCGGCATTGACGAGGATCATTTCGACCGCGTCTTCGGCATCAACGTCAAGGGTACGGTGTTCACCGTGCAAAAGGCTCTGCCCCTGATGTCCGCTGGCGGCGCCGTGGTGTTGGCGGGGTCCGGCGCCGGGAGCAAGGGCTTTGCCGATCTGTCCATATACAGCGCGACAAAAGCGGCGATCCGCTCTTTCGCCCGAACCTGGACGACCGATCTGAAAAGCCTTGGCGTTCGCGTGAATGTCGTTTCGCCCGGCATGGTCCTGACCCCTGCGATGCAGACCTACCTCCAGAACAACGAGGGCGCTGAACAGTGGATGCTGCAGACCATTCCGTTCGGCAGGCTCGCCCAGACCGAGGAAATCGCCAAGGCGGTGCTGTTCCTGGCCTCGGATGAAAGCAGCTTCGTTGGCGGCGAAGAGCTGTTGGTCGACGGAGGATTCGTGGCCGTCTGAAAACGTCCCGCGTCTGCCGGCGAAATTTTCGCCTCACAGTTCGGCGCCATGAATTCCAGAGGCTGCATTCGCCGGCAGGGACGGTCGGCGGACCATCCCCAGGGCCGTCCCCAGTTTCCTCAATCCAAACCACAAGATGTAGCGGGTAGGACAATTTGTGATCACCAAATAGGTGATTTCCGACTTGGCGCCGGGCACGCCGAGTCGCATGGTGAGCCCCTCTCCGGAATCGCTCTTTTCAGGTCCAGTTCGATGAACGCCACCCCCCCGATCATCCGCGCCGACCGCGCCGGTCTTCTGACCCCCTCCGCCGCCTACAAGCCGTTCCGCTATCCGTGGGCGTTCGACATGTGGAAGAAGCAGCAGCAGGTCCACTGGATGCCGGAAGAGGTGCCGCTGGGCGAGGACGTCAAGGACTGGGCCTCGACCCTGAACGACAACGAACGCAACCTGCTGACCCAGATCTTCCGCTTCTTCACCCAGGCGGACATCGAGGTTCAGGACAACTACATGGAACGCTACGGCCGGGTGTTCAAACCGACCGAGGTGAAGATGATGCTGGCCGCCTTCGGCAATATGGAGACCATCCATATCGCGGCCTACGCCCTGCTGCTCGAGACCATCGGCATGCCCGAGAGCGAGTTCGGCGCCTTCATGGAATACGAGGCCATGCGGGACAAGCACGACTATATGGGCCAGTTCGGCGTGGATTCAGACGCCGACATCTGCCGGACGCTCGCCATGTTCGGCGGCTTCTCGGAAGGGGTTCAGCTGTTCGCCAGCTTCGCCATGCTGATGAACTTCCCGCGCATGAACAAGATGAAGGGCATGGGCCAGATCGTGTCCTGGTCGGTGCGCGACGAGAGCCTGCACTGCGAGGGCATCATCAAGCTGTACCACGCCTTCAACAAGGAGACGGGGGCCGTCACCAAGGCCGTGGCCGACGACATCGTCGACTGCTGCAAGACCGTGGTGAACATGGAGGACAGGTTCATCGACCTGGCCTTCGAAATGGGCGCGGTCGACGGCATGACGCCCGAGGACATCAAGCAGTATATCCGCTTCATCGCCGACTGGCGCCTGCGCCAGTTGAAGCTGCCGGAAGTCTATGGGGTCAAGGAAAACCCGCTGCCCTGGCTGCAGTCCCTGCTGTCGGGCGTCGAACACGCCAACTTCTTCGAGGCCCGCGCCACCGAATATTCGAAGGCCGCGACGCAGGGCAATTGGCACGGTTCGGACGGCGTCTGGACCGAGTTCGACCGGATGATGGCCCGCCGCGACATGAGCCTGGTCGCGGGCTGAGCCCGGTTGGCTACGGCTGCGGCCTGACCCAGGCGGGTCGGGCCGTGCAGGCCTCGCGGAAACCCGACTGGCACAGCCGCACCTGTTCGCGCCAGGCCGCATAGTCGCGGTCGTACTGGTCCTGGGCCGCGCGGGTCGCCTCGGCGGCGGCTCGCGCCTGTTCCTCGGCTTGACGCACCTCGATCTGATGACGGGCCACGGCGGCGTCATAGTCCAGCCGGGCGGCCTCGTCCGCCTTGTCGGCCAGGGCGTTCTGGGCGGCGATCTCGTCGTTCAGCGCTCGGGTGAGACGCAATTCTTCCTCGGTCTGTCGGGAATCCTCAGCCCGGTGGTAGGCTTCGCCCTTCGCCCGCAGCAGCGCCTCGCGCGCGGCGGGGTCATGGGGGTCGGGCAGGGCGCGCTGATCGCGATAGGGGTCCGGCGCGCTATAGGGATCCGGGGCCGTCTGCGGCGCCGTCCGGGCCTGAGCCGCGCCGGTCAGGGCGATCGTCGCCAGCAGGGCGCCGAACAGGGACATTCGGATGGTCATGCAGCTATCCTTCGCTCAAGGCTCGTCGCCCGACCTTCGCCGTAACGGCGTCGATCCGCAATAACGCAGTCGTGACGAAAAGGTGGCGCGCGGCGCCGCTTCACGTCATGGTCGCGGTCGTTCCGATCGCCCAGCCCGACACCGAGCAGACCTCATGATCCTAAGCACCTCGTCCGGAGACTATCCGATCCCCGCCGACGTCGCGCGTCAACTGCCGAACGTACCCGCCCTGCCCGATCCGGCCGCGCCGAACGCGCGGCTGCAGATCGAGGATTTCCGCCACTGGCTGGACGCCTCGCCCGAGCACGCCATCGACTATGAACGGCTGCGGCGCTGGCATCTGGTGCAGGATGAGTTGGCCGCCCAGGCCAAGGCGGCGAACCGCGCCTTCATCGTCTCGGACGACGGTCTGGAATAGGCGCCGGATCTGAAGCTCTAGGCGGGCAGGCGCAGCTCGAACACCGCCCCGCTTACCTCATTGGCGCCTTCGCCGGGGACCAGCCTCAGGTCGCCGCCGTGCAGGGCCGCCAGTTCGCGCGATATGGTCAGGCCCAGGCCCGATCCGTCCGAACTCTTGGAGCTGACGAAGGGTTCGAACAGACGCTCGGCCAGACGCGGCGGAATACCCGGCCCGTCGTCGGCGATGCGGACCACGCAGACCCCGTCCTCGCCGAAGGCGCTGACGGTGACGGCCCCCCGGCCGCGCCGCTCCGGCGGACGTCCCCCGTCGGCCTCGATGGCCTGGCGGGCGTTGCGCATCAGATTGACCAGTATGCGATAGAGCTGGTCCGGGTCGGCCTCGACCGCGAACCGGGCGGGCAGTTGCTTGACCAGCCGCACGCCGTCCGGCTCCAGCCCCGCGTCCTCGGCCGCCACGGTCAGGGCCTTGGTCAGGACCACGCGGGTCTTCTGCGGCGCCGGCTCCTCGCTGCGGCCATACTCCAGCACATTGCGCGACAAACCGGCGGCGCGGCTCAGCGCCCGCTCCAGCCGGGGCAGGGCCTTGGCCACCTGGGGGTCGGCCGAGGTGGCCAGCCGCTCCGAGGCCATCTGGGCCGAGGTCAGCATGTTGCGCAGGTCGTGGTTGATCTTGGCCACCGCCTCGCCCAGGGCGACCAGACGGGCGCGCGAGCGCAGGGACTGACGCACCTCCTCCTGCATCCGCGACAGTTCGCGCTCGACCCGGCCGATCTCGTCATGCCGGTCGGAGGGGGGCTCGGCCTCGCTCTCGGGATCGGCGGCGAACCGCTCCATTGATCGGGTGACGCGCCGCAGGGGGCGCAGCACCAGCAGGGCCAGGCCGCCATACAGCAGGGCGCCCGCCGTCACCGACACCAGCAGCGACACCAGAAGACTGTTCAGCAGGAAGGACTTCAGTTCCAGCTTCAACGGCTGGGCCGGGGTGACGATCTCGATGAAGTCGCCCGAGCGATAGCGGGGCTTGGCCTGGACCCGCAGCGACCGGTCCGGATGGCCGAACAGGGTGCGCCAGGGGTCGGTCAGCCGCGCCCAGCTGTTCTGCTGGCGCAGGTCGATCAGTTCGGGGGCCCGCGGCAGATTGGGGGCCTGGAGCAGCAGCCGCCGCAC
Source organism: Brevundimonas sp. GW821-FHT10E09 (assembly GCF_058809375.1). Lineage (NCBI taxonomy): Bacteria > Pseudomonadati > Pseudomonadota > Alphaproteobacteria > Caulobacterales > Caulobacteraceae > Brevundimonas > Brevundimonas sp. GW821-FHT10E09. Next base: position 26,846 of record NZ_JBXASO010000019.1, read on the forward strand.
CCCCTGTTCGGTCAGGGCCACGGCCTGGACGCCGCCGATCCGCATCAGCTCGGCCGCCGTGTCGTCCTCGACCGCGCTATAGGGCAGGGCCTCGACCCCGACCGAGGCCAGTTCGGCCGCCTGCAGCCGGTCACGCAGCCAGCGTTCGTGGAAGGCGGCCAGGTTGGGCCCCATGATCAGGGCCTCGACCGCCAGGGTGAAGGCCACGGTCAGCAGCAGCAGCCGCGCCGACAGGCCGTCCGGCGCGCGGGGCCGCAAACGCTCGCGCCAGGTCTCCACCGCCTCGGGCGATAGTTTCAGCATCGCCGCCGCCTTGTCGAACAGGGGGCTCATGTCGGGGCGGTCTCCGCACGTCGGGCGCGGACCATCTGGATCAGTTTGATGCCGATGGGCAACAGCAGGGACAGGAAGGCTACCCCCATCAGCGGCCAGAAGAACTGGTGAAGCAGCATCGGCAGGTCCGGGCGCACCCCGGCCCGCAGCAGGCCGCCCAGTTGCGATCCGATCCAGGTGTAGATGAAGGTCGACGGCAGCAGGCCGATGAAGGTGGCGATCACATAGGGCCGCAGCGGCACCGCCATCATGCCCGCCGTGGCGTTGACCAGGACGAAGGGCACGCTGGGGATCACGCGCAGGGTGAACAGGGTGGTGAAGGCGTTGCGGTCGATGCCCTTGGCCACCCGATCCATGAAGCCGGCGTCGGCCTCGAACTTGGCGCGCAGCCAGGTGCCGATCGAGGTGCGATAGACGGAATAGATGACGACCGAGCCTATGGTGGCCCCGCTCGCCTGGGCCAGGGCGCCCACATAGGGGCCGAACATCATGCCGCCCAGCAGGGTCAGGAAGACCGGGCCGGGAATGGTCGAGGCGGTGGCCACGGCGTAGACGGCGACGAAGGCGGCCAGGGCGATCCACCAATGGGCCTGGGCATAGGCCCGAAGGTTCAGCCCGTGCTCGCGGATCAGATCCATCGACAGATAGCGGTTCCAGCCCAGGGCGAAGAAAACGACCACCAGGCCGGCGATGACCGCCAGCGGCGCCAACCGCAGGGCCCAGTCCTTCGCCGTTCGTTTCGCCATACGCTCGTCATTCCCGAATTGCCGACCGAGCGTTGACTCGCGCGGTCATGCGACTTATACGCCCGCCCTTCCTGCGACGGACGCCTCTTGCCCCGTCGCCCAACCTTTTAACGTCAGGAGCCGACCGTGAAGCGGACCTATCAGCCGTCGCGACTCGTGCGCAAGCGCCGTCACGGCTTCCGCAGCCGGATGGCCACCAAGAACGGCCAGAAGATTGTTGCGCGCCGTCGCGCCAAGGGCCGCAAGCGCCTGACGGCGTAAGCGGCTCTCGCGTCCGGAGCCAAGGACGCATGAGCGACCCTTTACAGATCAAACGTCTGTTGCGGCGGCCCCAGTTCCTGGCGGCCGCCAAAGGCGTTTCCGAGGCGCGCGGCGGCGTGGTGATCCAGAGGCTGGAACGCGGCGACGGATCGCCGCATATCGGCGTGGGTTTCACCGCCACCCGCAAGATCGGCGGCGCCGTGGTGCGCAACCGCGCCAAACGCCGTCTGCGCGAGGCGGCGCGGGCCATGTTGCCCGTTCATGGCCTGCCCGGGAGCGACTATGTCTTCATCGCCCGCATGGGCACGACCGAGCGCGCGTGGGACCGTCTGCTTGACGACGTGAAATCGACGCTTACAAGGCTGGCGACACCGAAGGCTGATCGGCCTTCGCCCGCCCGCGCCCCCTCCGGCCAGGACCGCCCGAATCCATGACAAACGAGAACTCGCGCAACACGATCATCTTCATCGTGTGCTCGGCCCTGATCCTGGGGGTCTACTGGTTCGCCGTGCTGCGGCCGCAGGCCGAGCGCCGCGCCGTCCAGCAGCAAGCCCAGGCTGAACAGTCCCAGACGGCCGAGAACGCCGCCCGCACGGCCTTGAGCCCGCAGGGGCCGACCTTCGTCACCGACCGCAGCCAGGCGCTGAGCACCGCCGCGCGCGTGCCGATCCAGTCGGGCACCCTGAAGGGGTCGCTGTCGCTGCAGGGTGGTCGGATCGACGACCTGTTCCTGACCGATTACAAGGAAACGCAGGACAAGCCCGAGCCGGTCGAACTGTTCCGCCCGCAGGGCATGCAGAACGCCTATTTCGCCCAGTTCGGCTGGACCGGCCCCAATGTGGTCGGCGGGGTTCCCGGACCCAACACCGTCTGGCGCCTGACCGCCGGTTCGACCCTGACCCCGACGACGCCCGTCACCCTGACCTGGGACAACGGCCAGGGCCTGCGCTTCACCCGCCTGGTGTCGGTCGACGACCGCTATGTCTTCTCGATCCTGGACACGGTCCAGAACCTGGGAACCCAGTCCATCACCATCGCCCCCTACGGCAGCGTCCAGCGCCAGGGCGTGCCGCCGCTGGCCGGTTCGTCCCATATCGTCCACGAGGGCGCCATCGGCACCTTCGGCAAGCCGGGCGACTATCGGACCGAGCAGAAGAAGTACAAGGACTGGCTGAAGGAGCCCCGCATCGAGAACGCCTCGACCGGCGGCTGGCTGGGCATCACCGACAAATACTGGCTGGCGGCCCTGCTGCCCCAGCAGAACGAGGCGGTCGAGACCGAATTCCGCGTCCGCGACGTCAACGGCGGCCAGCAGCTGGAAGCCAATATCCTGGGCGCGGCCCGCACCATCCAGCCCGGTGGAACCGCGACCGAGACCCAGCGCCTGTTCGCCGGCGTCAAGCGGGCCGAGGTGCTGAAGACCTATGAAGAGACCCTGCACCTGCCGCGTTTCGTCTATGCGATCGACTGGGGCATGTTCTGGTTCCTGACGCGCCCGATCTTCTGGATCCTGGAGAACGTCTATGGCCTGGTCGGCAGCTTCGGCGTCGCCATTCTGGCCCTGACCGTCATCGTCAAGCTGGTCATGTTCCCGCTGGCCAACAACGCCTACGCCAGCATGTCCAAGATGCGGAACCTCCAGCCCAAGATGGAGGAGATCAAGAAGAAGTTCAAAGACGATCCGCAGAAGCAGCAGCAGGAGACGATGGCCCTGTATCAGAAGGAGAAGATCAATCCGGTCGCCGGCTGTCTTCCGCTTCTGCTGCAGATCCCGGTCTTCTACGCCCTGTACAAGGTGCTGACCGTCACCATCGAAATGCGTCACCAGCCCTTCCTGGGCTTCATCCACGACCTGTCGGCGCGCGACCCCTCGGTGGTGTGGAACCTGTTCGGTCTGATCCCCTGGAATCCGGCGACCCTGCCCCTGCTGGGCGGGCTGCTGGTCGGGCCGCTGGGCATCGGTCTGCTGGCGGTGGCCTATGGCCTGACCATGTGGCTGCAGACGGCGATGAACCCGCCGGCGGCCGATCCGGTCCAGCGCCAGATCTTCCAATTCATGCCGCTGGTCTTCACCTTCATCATGGCCCCGTTCGCGGCGGGTCTGCTGGTCTACTGGGCCTGGTCGAACATCCTGACCATCCTGCAGCAGTATTACATCATGCACCGCTACAAGGCGGAGAACCCGATCGACGACTTCATCGCGCGCATCCGGAAGACGAAGGCCGCGTGATCGACGAAACCGAGTTCACCCCCGAAGAGATCGAGGCCGCGCGGATCCTGTTCGCGCGGCCGGCGACCTTCATCATGGGCGCCGCCAAGATCGAGCAACTGCCCGATCCCGACCTGCCCGAGATCGCCTTCGCCGGCCGCTCGAACGTCGGCAAGTCCAGCCTGATCAACGGCCTGGTCGGCATGCACAAGCTGGCCCGCGCCTCGAACGAGCCGGGGCGGACGCGCGAGGTCAATTTCTTCGACCTGGACGGCCGGATGCGTCTGGTCGACCTGCCCGGCTACGGCTGGGCCAAGGCTTCCAAGACGACGGTGCGCAAGTTCCAGGACCTGGGTCGCGACTATCTGCGCGGGCGGGTGACGCTGAAGCGGGTCTATCTGCTGATCGACAGCCGCCACGGCCTGAAGAGCGTGGACAAGGAGGCGCTGGACGCCCTAGACCTCGCCGCCGTCAGCTATCAGATCGTCCTGACCAAGGCCGACAAGCTGAAGAAGGGCGAAGGCGAGGCCGTTCAGGAAGCGACGCTGAAGGCCATCTCCAAACGCCCCGCCGCCTTCCCGGTCGTGGCCCTGACCTCGTCGGAAAAGGGCCTGGGCCTGCCCGAACTGCGCGCCGAGATCATGCGCACCACCGGCGCGACGATCGACTGACGCCGGTCGTCATCCTCCGGCGGCAATCCACCGGGATCGGCAAGGCCAGGCGGTGAAAAGTCCGGCGTCGGCGCCTGCGTCGAGGGCTGCGCAAGACCCCAAGCGGATATTCATGTCGGCGATCGCAAGCCTCGCCCCTGGCGCGACGCCAGGGGCGAGGCCGGGGCCTGCCTCACTGTGAAATCAGATGCGCGTCCCGAAGAAGCTCGCCGACCTCGGTGGCGTCGATCCTCTTCAGCAGAAAATCGCGGATGAACGCCGGTCCGGGAATATCGAGGGCCTTGCCGTCACGAACGTGCCCGACGGCGGCCAGCAGCTTGCGCACGTCATAGGTCGAGTTGAAGACCTCGGGAACGCCGCGCTCCACATTCAGCAGCGTATAGACAGCCTCCATCGGCGTGCGCACCGAATATTCGGTGGTGAAGATGCAGTCGCGCTCGGCCGACTCGGCGAACTGTCCGATGAAGGCGAAATTGACCGCGCCCTGGGGCACGACGTCCGGACGATCCCCCGCCTGCCGCGGCATGAAGAAGGCCGTGATGTAGGGCATCATCACCGGCACGGCCCTGGCGCCTGTCGCGGCCAGGTCGGCGATGTCCTCGACCGGCACGCCGAGGTGATAGAGCAATTCCTGGGTGATTTCCTCGCCCGTGCAGTCCTGCATCGGCTTCTTGACGAAATCCCCGGGGGTGTCGACGAACAGCGAATAGACCCAGATGACCACCTGGTCTTTCGGCTGTTGCTTGAAGTGCGGGTGGCGGCTGACGGTCCAGCTCATCAACCAGCTGGAATCCTTGACGGTGACGATGCCGCCGGTGACGACCGTGCCGCTGAATGGGTCGCGTTTGGCGATCTTCTGGATGTAGGCGGGGATGCGGGGGTCCAGCGTCGTGATCGTCGCCGATTCCCACTTGGTCTGGGCGATATGGGCGCCGAAGACGTCCGGGCGACCGAAGGCGGGGTCCTTGGCGGCGATATTGCGCCAGAGATCCCAGGCCGGAGCGGGACCCTCGTTCAGCCGGGCGGGCGTGTGATGGTCGCCATTATCGGAGTTCTCGGTCAGGGAGCCGATGGTCATGAAGACCAGATCGTCGGGGCCAAGATCCACGCCGCCGACCGCGCCGTCCTGCAGCCAGTGGATGCGGGTGGCCTGTTTACGCCCGGGCGTGATGTCGAAGTCGACGTCGGTGACCTCCACGCCGTATCGGAACGTGACGCCGTGATCCGTCAGCCACTTGTAAAGCGGCTCCACCAGCGATTCATACTGATTGTGGCGGGTGAACTTCAGGGCGCTGAAATCGGCCAGGCCGCCGATGTGGTGGATGAAGCGGTGGACATAGAGCTTCATCTCCAGCGCCGAGTGCCATTCCTCGAAGGCGAACATCGTGCGCCAGTAGAGCCAGAAATTGCTCTTCAGGAAGTCCTCGCCCATCACCTCGTTGATGCGCCGGTTCTCCATCTCCTCGCGGGTCGCCAGGAAGAGGGTGATGAGGTCCTTCTGCGCCCTGTCGTTCAGGGTGAGGAGAGCGACATCCTCAATGGGCCGGCCCTGGTTCTGGGTCGCGCGCTGCAGGGAGAAGTTCGGGTCGTCCTTGTCCAGCCAGTAGAATTCATCGAGCACGCTGGCCCCCTCGACCTCAAGCGAGGGGATCGAGCGATAGAGGTCCCAGAGGCACTCGAAGTGTTCTTCCATCTCGCGACCGCCGCGGATCACGAAACCCTTCTCCGGATCCTTGATCCCGTCCAGCGCGCCACCCGGCAGCGCCAGTCGTTCAAGGATGGTGATCCTGTCGCCGGACATGTGCCCGTCGCGGATCAGGAAGGCCGCGCCGGCCAGACTGGCCAGGCCCGAGCCGACGAAGAACGCCGTCTTGTTCTCTATGCCTTCGGGCTTGCGAGGCCTGGCGAAGGCTTCGTAATTTCCGCTGCTGTAGTACATGGCGACGTCCTTTCCGGTGGTCTCAGTGCGCTAGAACGGCGCGTCTATGTCGACGACGTCGATAAGCTTGTGGTTGACGAATTCCTTGATGCCCAAGCCGATGAGTTCGCGCCCATAGCCGGAGCGCCGCACGCCCCCGAACGGCAGGTCGGCCTTGACCATGGTTGGATGGTTGACGAACACCATGCCCGTGGAAATCTTCCGGGCGACCTCGGCGCCATGGGCGGGATCGCTGGTAAAGACCGAGCCGCCGAGCCCGAACGGGGAGTCGTTGGCGATGCGTATGGCGTCGGCTTCGTCCTTGGCTCGAAACAGCATTGAGACCGGCCCGAAAAACTCCCAGTGCCGCGCCGGGTTGTCGTCACCGACTTCGGTCAGAATGGTCGGCTGCACGAAGGCGCCCCGGTCAGGCGCGGCTGGTCCAACGGCTTCCGCCTTGGCGCCCAGCTTGACCGCTTCGGCGATCTTCTCCTTCACCTCATTGGCGGCGCCCTGAGAGGACAGCGGCGCGAGGGTGGTCTGGGGGTCGAAGGGATCTCCTGCGACCAAGGCCGCCACGCCCTGGCGGTAAAGGTCGAGAAACGCGTCATAGATCTCATCGACGATGATCATCCGTTTGGACGACACGCAGACCTGTCCGCCGTTCCAGTGGCGTCCAAACACCGCCCAGTCGACGGTCTTCTGAAGATCGGCGTCGGCCAGAACGACAAAGGCGTCCGCGCCCCCCAGCTCCAGGGTCGACTTCTTCAAGGCCTTGCCGGCCTGGGCCGCGACGACCGATCCGGCGGCTTCCGAACCGGTCAGGGCCACGCCCTGAACGCGAGGATCATTGAGGATGAACTCGATCTGCGAGCGCGTGGCGAACAGGTTCTTGAAAGCGCCCTCGGGAAGGCCGGCCGCCTTCATCAGCGTCTCGAAAGCCTCGGCGCTCTGGGGGACGTTGGAGGCATGCTTGAGCAGCATGGTGTTCCCGGCCGACAGTTGCGGCGCGATGATCCGGGCGATCTGATAGTAGGGGAAGTTCCAGGGTTCGATGCACAGCAGCACGCCGAGCGGTTCGTGCGTCACCCGCGCCTCGCCCTCGGCCGGATGGGCGACGGGCAGGATTTCGTCGGCCAGCAGATTTTCGGGGTTGGCGGCGTAGTAGTCGAAAATCTGCGCCGAAAGCTCGACCTCGGCCTTCGCCTCGGACAGCAGCTTGCCCATCTCGGTGGTCAGGATCGCGGCGAAGGTGTCGACGTCCTGTCGCAGGAGGCTGGCGGCGTTCCGCATCACTCTGGCGCGCTCGGTGAAAGCCGTTTCGCGCCAGGCCAGGAACGCGGCGTGCGCGTGCTCGATCGCTTGAGACACCTCCGCGTCCGTCGCGTCGGGGAAGGTCTTGAGCACTTCGCCCGTAAATGGATTTGTCGTTTGATAGGCCACGATCGGTTCTCTTCTCAATGCGATGCAAATGTGTCGGAGGGACCGTCAGCCGCCGAGAGGGAGATCGCCGACCTGCGCCGGTCCGGCGGGGGGCGTCGTCACGGCCCGGCCTTGGCCGTTCCGGGTCTCGCTCAGGATCGATATCTTGATGGCCATAACGGAAGCCCGCCTTGCGCGATGTCGTCGCCGACCCCGTCGCTGTGGGCGCTTGCCGTACGAGCGGCCTTGACACAGATCAGTTCGCAGCGACTTTCCGCAGCGCATTTCGAATGCCGCCGGGCGACATGGGCGAAGGCTCAGCCTGTCGATTTCCGCCTTCTGGTTTCACATTGCGGGCGCGACTGGTTCGCTCACGCGCGCCGCTGGGCCGCGGCCTGCGCCCCAAGACGCGGCTTGCCGGAGGATCACGAAAGAAAGGCCCGGAGATCGCTCTCCGGGCCTCAATCGTTTCAGCCTGTCGCCCGCCCTATTGGGCGGCAGGAGCCGCCGAGCGGACTTCGACGGGCAGGCCAAGCGCGTCGAGCTGCGGCTTGACCACCGAGGCGTCGCCGACGACCACCCAGACGAAGCGCGACGGGTCGAGCGCCGCCTGGGCGGCGGCGTCCAGCTCAGCCGCCGTCAGGGCGTTGGTGCGGGCGGCGACGGTTTCCGGATAGTCGTCCGGACGACCCAGCAGGTCATTGGTCCGCATGGCGCCCAGGACGGCGGCCGAGGTCTCGTAGCTGCCGGCCAGGCGGCGGGTGTTGCCGTTGACGGTGCGTTCCAGCTCAGTGGGGGTCACGCCCTTGCCGCCCTTGAGGAAGTCGTTGAACTGAGTGTTCAGCGCGGCGATGGCGGGGCCGGTCTGGTCGGCCTGGACCGGGGCGGTGACCAGATAGGGGACGCGTCCGGCGAAGCCGGCGACCGAGGCGTTGACCCCATAGGACCAGCCCTTGGTTTCACGCAGATCCGAGTTGATGCGCGACAGGAAGTCGTTGCCCAGCACGTTGTTCGCGGCGTTGAACACCAGCAGGTCGTCGGTGCCCTGCGCCGCCAGAACCTCGCCGCCCATGATGTAGGACTGGGGCGATTGCGGCCGGTCGATCAGCACGATCCTGGACGTGGTGGCGGGGATCGAACCGGAGAAGTCCTTCACGCCCTTGGCGACGGCCGGGGCGGTCCAGCGGCCGAACTCGGCCTCCAGAACCGGGGTGATCTCCGACAGGGGCTTGTCCGAGACCACGAAGATCTTGGCGTTGTCGGGCCGGATCCATTCGGCGTAGTCGGCGCGGATGTCGGCTTCGGTGATCGACTTGACGCTGGCTTCATCGCCATTGCCGCTGAAGGGGCGACCATAGGGGCTGGACGCGCCGTAGATCAGTTCCGGCAGGGCGCGGCTGGCCAGGGCGGCCGGCTGGGTCCGTTCGGCGGCGATGCGCGACAGGCGGGTGGCGCGCAGACGCTCCAGCTCGGACGCGGCGAAGGCCGGGGTCTTGACCACATCGGCCAGCAGGGCCACCGACGGCTGCAGGTTCGGCGTCACGGCCGAGAGCTGGACCACCGATCGGTCCATCGAGGCGCCGGTCGAGATGGTGGCGCCCAGGGTCTCCTGGGCCTCGGCCAGCTGGGTCGCATTCAGGGTGCGGGTGCCCTCGTCCATCAGGTCCAGCATCAGGCTTTGCAGACCCAGTTTCGACGCGTCGTCGGCGGCCAGGCCGGCGTCGAAGTCGATGGCGATCTTGGTCGCCGGCACCGCGTCACGCTGGGCGTAGACCACCTCGACGCCGTTCGACAGGCGGGTGCGCTGGACCGCCGGGAAGTCGACGTTGGCGACGGCGGCGATCTCGGGCTTGGGCATGCGGGCCACGCGCTCGATCGGCGGGGCCGGGGTGTGGTTGGCCCCCGACGGCGCCTCGGCCGCCTCCTGATAGGCTTCGCGTTCGCCCGGCAGGGTCGTCAGCGTATAGGCCGGACGGGTCAGCCATTTCTGCATCGCCGCCTGGACCTGGGCCGGGGTGACCGCCGCATAGGCCTGGAGCTCCTTCTTGTAGTGTTCCGGATCGCCGGCGTAGAGCTGGCCCTCGGCCAGGGCGACGGCCTTGCCGCCGAAGCCGCCGACCTGTTCCAGCCCCTGGACGGTGCGCGAGACATACTGGGTCTTGACCCGTTCCACCTCGGCCGCGGTCGGGCCGTCGGCGATCAGGCCGTTCAGGATCTCACGGGCGCGGGCCTCGACGGCGGCGGGATCCTGGCCCGGTTTCACATCGAGGGTGATGTCGAACATGCCGACGCGGTGGAAGGCGCCGTTCGAGGCGCTGACCGAGACGGCGCTCTGCTCGCCACGCACCAGTTCGTTGTCCAGGCGCGAGCTGGCCAGGCCGCCCAGCACCGAGGCGCCGACGCTGAGGGGCACGGCGTCCGCATCCAGCATGCCGGGCACGGCCCAGCTGATCTCGACGCGGGCGTTCGAGACGCGGTCGCGGGTGGTCTCGCTGATCGGGGCCGCCAGGGTCGGCACAGAGGCCTGGGCCGGGGTGTTGACCGGACCGCGCGGGATGGGGCCGAAATATTTCTCGGTCAGTTCACGCGCCTTGGCGGGCGTGATGTCGCCGGCCAGGACCAGCACCGAATTGTTGGGGCCATAGTTGGAGCGGAACCAGTCGCGGACCGTCTCCATCGACGCCGCATCCAGATCGGCCATCGAGCCGATGGTCGAGTGACGATAGGGGTGGCCTTCGGGGAACAGGGCCTCCAGCTGCTTGTACTGGTTCAGGCCGTAGGGCTGGTTGTCGCCCTGGCGCTTCTCGTTCTGGACGACGCCGCGCTGCAGATCGAGCGTCTCCTGGGAGATGGCGCCCAGCATATAGCCCATGCGGTCGCTTTCCATGAACAGGGCCTGTTCCAGCGCCGGGGTCGGGACGGTCTCGAAATAGTTGGTGCGGTCGAACCAGGTGGTGCCGTTCATGTCCGTCGCGCCCATGTTGCGCATCGGGGTGAAATAGCTGCCCGGCGCATTCTCGGAGCCGCCGAACATCAGGTGTTCGAACAGGTGGGCGAAGCCGGTCTTGCCGGCCGGCTCGTCCTTGGAGCCGACATTGTACCAGACCGACACCGCCACGACCGGGGCCTTGTGATCCTCGTGGACCAGGACGGTCAGGCCGTTGTCGAGGGTGAATTTGGTGTAGGGAATATCGACTTCGGCGACCAGTTCGGACACCGGCGCGGCCTGGAAGGCGGGGGCGGAGGCCTGAGAGGGAGCCTGGGCGGGCGCGACGGAGGCCCAGACCGGGTTGGAGACCGCCAGCAGGGCGGCCGCGGCGACAAGAGAACCGGCACGACGCATGGGATGACATCCTTGATTGCAGCTGGATCGGACCATAACGACGGTCGATCCGCTGGCAACGCGACCCATTGAACATGAACAAAGCTTCATGTTCGCGCGCACGAGCCCCGGAAAAGGTTGCATCCCCGGACCCCCGGTCTTATGCGCGCCTCAACTCCCCGATCCCTGCTGCCGAGTTTATCGAAAGAGCCGCCATGTCCGCCCCCGCCGACAAGCCCGTGAAGAAAGTCGTCCTCGCCTATTCGGGCGGGCTGGACACCTCGATCATCCTGAAATGGCTCCAGACCGAATATAACGCCGAGGTCGTGACCTTCACCGCCGACCTGGGCCAGGGCGAAGAGCTGGGCCCGGCGCGCGAGAAGGCGTTGAAGCTGGGCATCAAGCCCGAGAACATCTTCATCGACGACCTGCGCGAGGAGTTCGTGCGCGACTTCGTCTTCCCGATGTTCCGCGCCAACGCCCAGTATGAGGGCGACTATCTGCTGGGCACCTCGATCGCCCGTCCGCTGATCTCCAAGCGCCAGATCGAGATCGCCCGTCAGGTCGGCGCCGACGCCGTCTGTCACGGCGCGACCGGCAAGGGCAATGACCAGGTCCGGTTCGAGCTGGGCTACTACGCCCTGGAACCGGACATCCGCGTCATCGCCCCCTGGCGCGAGTGGGAGTTCCGCAGCCGCGAGGCCCTGCTGGACTTCGCCGAGAAGAACCAGATCCCGATCGCCAAGGACAAGCGCGGCGAGGCGCCCTTCTCGGTCGACGCCAACCTTCTGCACTCGTCCTCCGAGGGCAAGGTGCTGGAAGACCCGGCCGTCGAGGCCCCCGAGTTCGTCCACCAGCGCACCATCTCGCCGGAGGACGCGCCGGATGTGGCGACCGTCATCGAAATCGGTTTCGAGAAGGGCGACGCCGTCTCGATCAACGGCGAGGCCATGTCGCCGGCCACGATCCTGACCGCCCTGAACCAGTACGGCCACGACAACGGCATCGGCCGTCTGGACCTGGTCGAGAACCGTTTCGTCGGCATGAAGTCGCGCGGCGTCTATGAGACCCCCGGCGGGACCATCCTGATCGCGGCCCACCGCGGCATCGAAAGCATCACCCTGGACGGCGGCTCCATGCACCTGAAGGACCAGCTGATGCCGAAATACGCCGAGCTGATCTACAACGGCTTCTGGTTCTCGCCCGAGCGCGAGATGCTGCAGGCCGCCATCGACAAGAGCCAGGAGAAAGTCTCGGGCACGGTCAAGGTCAAGCTGTACAAGGGCAATGTCTCGGTCATCGGCCGCGAGAGCCCCTACAGCCTGTATGATCAGGACCTCGTCACCTTCGAGGAAGGCGTCCAGGCCTATGACCACAAGGACGCGGCCGGCTTCATCAAGCTGAATGCGCTCCGCCTGCGCGTCCTGGCCAAGCGTGACGCCCGCAAGGCCTAGCGCCAGACCGCCCGAGGCAAGCCGATGACCGTCAAGGACCGTCTCAGGATCCACGAGACCCGGCTTCTCTCGGACAACTGGTATGTGCTGAAGACGACCCGGTTCGACTGGAAACGGCGCGACGGACGCTGGCAGACCCAGGAGCGGGAACACTACGACCGGGGCAATGGGGCGGTGCTGCTGCCCTATAATCCGGCGGCGCGCACCGTGCTGCTGGTGCGGCAGTTCCGGTTGCCGGCCTATCTGAACGGCTATGACGACCTGCTGATCGAGGCGGCGGCCGGCCTGCTGGACGACGCCGAGCCCGAGGTGCGGATCCGCGCCGAGGTCGAGGAAGAGCTGGGCTATCGGCTCGGCGCGGTGCGCAAGGTGTTCGAGGCCTTCATGAGCCCCGGCTCCGTCACCGAAATCCTGCACTTCTTCGTCGCCGAGTACGATCCGTCGATGAAGATCGGCGACGGCGGCGGCCATCCGGACGAGGGCGAGGACATCGAGGTGCTGGAGCCAACGCTGGACGAGGCCCTGGCCATGATCGCCGACGGCCGCATCCGCGACGCCAAGACCATCATGCTGTTGCAGCATCTGGCTTTGACGCTTCCGAAGTAGGCACCCGGTTTCGGCCTAGTCGGCGATCTCCGACCGGGCGATCCTGAGGATCGCCCGGCTGCGGTCGTCCGTGCCCAGATCGACCCGTCGGCGGCGACCGCCAGAACCACGGGCGATCCGCGCGGCTGGCGACCCGCGACCGCGTCCCAACCCGGCGTCAGCACCTTGCCGCGCACGCTGGGCGCCCCGGCCGGATAGGGCAGGGCGCCGCGCGGGTAGATGGCGTAGCGTCCGCCGATGTCGGTCAGAGGGCGGCCTTGCGCGTCGGTCTCGGCCGCCACGATCCGTCCAGCGGCGCGACGATAGCCGTGCCAGCTCATCAGCAGCCGGCCGCGCAGTTCGGGAAACATCGCCCCTTCGTAATAGATCAGGTCCAGCGGCGCGGCGTGCGGCGGCAAGAGGGCGACCGGCCGGTCACGCCGGTCGCAGCGGGCCTGGGCCGCGCTCCAGCCCGGCAGGGGCGTCGTCAGGTCGACGCAATAGGGCCAGCCGTAATGGCCGCCCTGACGCAGGACGTTGATCTCGTCATAGGGATGGTCGGGCGTGGTCAGGTCGACCGAGTTCTCGCCCTGAAGGATCGTGCCCGACCGATGCCGCACCAGGGCGATGGAGTTGCGCAAGCCCGAGGCGAAGACGGTGCTGTCCTGCGCCCACCGGCCGGCGCCCAGATAGGCGTGCCGCCGCACCTGGGCCGTCGCGGCGCTGTCGGCGCAGGCGCCCTTGGCGTCAGTTCGCGGCCGACCCCGCGCGTCCAGACAACGGTCGCTGGGCGCCCCGACATTGACCAGCAGAGCGCCGTCGCCGTCGAAGACGAAGCTGGACAGGGGGTGGCGATTGTCGTGCAGCCGGTTGTCCGGCAGGTCGCCGATCACGGTCCGCACCGTCGCCGCCGGATCGGCCGCGTCAGGGTCCAGGGTCAGGATGCGGTTCATCTCGGACACATAGATCCGTCCGTCCGGTCCCCGCGCCACCGTGTGCGGCATGGACAGCCCCTGGGCGAGCCTGCGCCAGCGCGCCGTCCCGTCGGCGCCGAACGACAGCCGCCAGACGGCGCCGCGTCCCGGCTCCCACCCGCCCAGGTCGGTGACGAGCCAGTCTCCGCCGGGCAGGGGCAGCAGGCCGCGCGGCATGCGGGGTCCGTCAGTCCCCGCGCCCTGCCAGATCAGGCCCAGACAATAGCCCGGCGCCATCCGCACCGTGGTCGCGGGTCGCCCGCCGCAATCGCCGTCCACGGCATAGGCGCGTGAGGCGGCTTTTGCGCCGGCGGGGAGGCTCAGCAGAGCGAGCGCGAGGAGCGCAAGCAGGGGACGGATGGGACGGCGCATGGCCTCTTGGTAAGGCCAGGCCGAACAGATTGCGAGCCTCGGGGAGCAGCCCCTAGGGGGCGAACAGGATCCAGAGGCCCGTGGCCGCGAAGCCCACAGCGGCGGCCAGCCGAATCCATTTCAGCGGCAGTTTCTTCGCCGCCGTCTCGCCCAGCAGGACGGCGGGGCCGTTGACCAGCATCATGCCCAGGGTCGATCCGGCCACGACCAGGGGCAGGTTCTCGAACCGGGCGGCCAGCATGGCGGTGGCGACCTGGGTCTTGTCGCCCATCTCGATCAGGAAAAAGGCCGAGGCGGTGGTCCAGAAGATGGCCCAGAAGCCGCGCTGAACCTCGCCCTTCTGTTCGTCCAGGGTGTCGGGGATCAGGGCCCAGGCGGCGAAGCCCAGGAAGGCGACGCCGACGATCCAGCGCATCCAGTCGCCGGTGATGAAATGGGCCAGAACCGTGCCGGCCAGGGCCGCGAAGGCGTGGTTCAGCAGGGTGGCGGCGAGAATGCCCAGGATGATGGGCGTGGGCCGTCGCCAGGTCGCCGCCATGACGATGGACAACAACATGGTCTTGTCCCCGATCTCCGCGATGGAGACCAGGCCGGTCGAGATCAGAAAGGCTTCCAAGAAGGAACCTGTGTGCGCGGGAGCCTCGGCGGACGGACCTGTGGCGTTCGCAGCCGGGCCCCGCGTGGACATCCCTGCGAAAGCCGCCGGTCTTGCCGTGATCCGGACCCAAAAGGGTCCCGGACCGTTCCCGCGCCATCCTCTCCGGGAGAGGAAGCATGTTGACGCGAGCCCCGCTGATTGTTGCGGGCGGCTACTCCCCGATGACGGGCCGGGGTTTAGGACGCGCGGCCGGAAATGAAAAGTCGATAACGACTCGCAAGATTTGCCTCAGATCAGACCCTGCCGCCCAGCCTCGGCCGTCAGGTCGTCGCGGAACTCGGGCGCGGCCAGGGCGATCAGGGCGCGGGCCCGCTCGCTGGTCGACTTGCCTTTCAGGTTGGTCCAGCCGTGTTCGGTGACGATGATATGGACGTCGTTGCGGGGCGTGGTGACGGGGCCGTCCAGCCGGGCGACGATGCGCGAACAGGTCCCCCTGGCCGCCGTCGCATGGCAGGCGATGATCGACTTGCCCCCTTCGGAGCCATAGGCCCCGCGCACGAAGTCCAGCTGTCCGCCCGAGGCGGTGAACTGGCGGCCGTTCAGAAACTCCGAACAGCAGGCGCCGCTCAGGTCGATCTGAAGCGTGGCGTTGACCGAGACCATCTTGGCGTTGCGCGCGATCACGGCCGGATCGTTCACATAGGAGACGGGATGGGCCTCAAGCCCGCGGTTGCCGTCCAGGAAGTCGTAGGTGTTCTGGTCGCCCATCGAGAAGGCGAAGACGCCGACCCCGGGGTGCAGGGTCTTGCGGGCGTGGTTGGCCACCCCGGCCTGCATCAGCTCGACCAGGCCCGGCGTCAGCATTTCTGTATGGACGCCCAGGTCGCGGTGGTCCTTCAGGGCGTCGCAGACGGCGTTGGGCAGGGCGCCGATCCCCATCTGCAGCGTCGCCCCGTCCTCGACCAGATCGGCGATGATCCGGCCGATGGCGAGGTCGGCCGGCTGGGGCTCGGCCCTGGGCACGACCAGCAGGGGGGCGGCGTGTTCCACAATCCCGGCGACCCTGGAGACATGGACGGTGCAGTCGCCGAACACGCGCGGCATGTGCGGATTGACCTCGACCACGATGGTGCGGGCCGTGTCCGACACCGGCTTGGCGTAGTCCGTGTTCGTCCCGAACGAGAAGAATCCGTCGGCGTCCATCGGCGAGACGGTGCAGACCAGCGCATCCACCCCGACTTCGTCGCACAGCAGGCGCGGCGACTGCTGGAAGCCGGTCGGGATGAACTGGACCGGATTGGGCCGCCCCTCCTCGAAGGCGCGCTGCTCCAGCCGGCGTTCGACGGCGCTGTGGAACAGGCTCCACGGCCGGATCCGGTCCATCAGCTCGTAGCGCAGCACCGTCTCGCCGGCGATGGCGGTGGAGAGCAGATAATAGAGGTTCACGTCCTTGACCTCGCCGCGCTCGGCGCGTTCGGCCAGGGCCTTGAGCAGGGCCGGGGGCTGGGACACGCCCAGGCCCATGGCGACCTTGGCGCCCGACCGAATCAGGGCCGCAGCCGGGTCCGGTGTTTTCAGCCGTTCGGCATAGAGGGCGGCGTGGTCCATGGCGTCTCTCCCGTCTGCGCGCCGCTCTGTTCAGATCGAGGCGGCGTCTCAAGACAGACTATCCTGCGTCCGACGCCAGGGCGGGGCTAGACTTTGGTCGGGTCGTCCCCGGTTTCAGGCTCCATCGGCGACGGCTCGTCCTGCAGGGGCGCCTGATGACGCTTCTGCCAGCGCGCGATCCCATAGGCGACCAGCCACAGGACCATGGCCCAGGCCGAGCCCACGGCCCAGCCGGCGAAGACGTCCGTCGCCCAGTGGGCGCCCAGATAGATGCGGGTCAGCCCCACCAGCAGGGCCATCAGAATGCCGACCCCCAGGACGAAGATCTTGAACCTCTGGCGCGGAAAGGCCCGCGTCAGCATGACCGCGACGCTGAGATAGAAGACCGTCGCCAGCAGGGCGTGGCCGGAGGGGAAGCTGGCGTTGATCGTCTCGACCGCCTGCAGGGCCTGGGGCGGGCGTTCGCGCTCGAACACCGCCTTCAGCCCCTCGCTGAGCATCACGCCGCCGATCAGGCCCAGGGCCAGCAGGACGGACGACAGCCATTTCCTCTGGCTCAACAGGAAGACGATGACGATCAGGGCGAACAGGCCCAGCACCGATATGCCGCCCAGCGAGGTGATGTCGGCCGCCGCCTCCTTCAGCCACCACGGCCCCCAGGGCCGGCCGGGATCGTCGGCATAGGGGCGCAGCAGGGCCAGAACCTGATGGTCGAAGGCCTGGCCGTCGGCCTCCGTCATGTCGTCGGCGATCTCGACGAAGGTCATGACGCCGATCGCGGCGACGAACAGGGCCGTCAGAGCGGCGATCTCTGTTCGCGCAACCGTCAGGGCGCGTATCAAAAAGGGACGGAAATCTGAAACGGTCATGGACGGGCCAAACGGCCAAGCTCGCCCTATGTTCCGATCACGCGTTCGTGATATCGCAACTGCGAAGGCCTGGGAGGGGTTTGCTGGCTTGCTTGCTGGATTTTCCCCAGGCGTGGACGAGTTGTCCGACCGATTCGCTTACAAAGCGACCGTCAAGACGTTGACGGGTTATTAGGCATGTGCGCCCTATATGTGGGCTCAGGGAGCGTTGAGACCACTAGATGATGTGGTCACGGCGCAGGTGGCTCTAGGCTGTTTATTGTTCAGGACGCAGATGACCATGGCTGGCGGCGAGGCTTTGAAGACGACGGAATTCCAAGGTGTTGTGACGAACGCGACCCTCGAGAAGCCCCATCTGACTGTCGTGAAATCGGTCCAGGTGGATCGTTCGCGCGACGCCCTGCTGACCGACTTCGGCAAGAAGACGCTGGAAGACCGCTACCTGCTGGCGGGCGAGAGCTATCAGGACATGTTCGCCCGCGTCTCGACCGCCTTCTCGGACGACGCCGACCACGCCCAGCGCCTGTACGACTATATGAGCCGCCTGTGGTTCATGCCCGCGACCCCGGTCCTGTCGAACGGCGGCGCGGATCGCGGCCTGCCGATCTCCTGCTTCCTGAACGCGGTCGGCGACAGCCTGGACGGCATCCAGAGCGTCTGGAACGAAAACGTCGCCCTGGCCTCGAACGGCGGCGGCATCGGCACCTACTGGGGCGGCGTCCGCTCCATCGGCGAGAAGGTCAAGGGCGCGGGCAAGACCTCGGGCATCATCCCCTTCATCCGCGTGATGGACTCGCTGACCCTGGCGATCAGCCAGGGCTCGCTGCGTCGCGGCTCGGCCGCCGTCTATCTGGACATCCATCACCCCGAGATCGAGGAGTTCCTCGAGATCCGCAAACCCTCGGGCGACTTCAATCGCAAGTCCCTGAATCTGCACCACGGCGTCAATGTCACGGACGAATTCATGGAGGCGGTGAAGACCGGCGCCACATTCGACCTGAAGTCCCCCAAGGACGGCGCGGTCATCAAGACCGTCGACGCCCGCTCGCTGTGGACCAAGCTGCTCGACATCCGGATGCAGACCGGCGAGCCCTATATGATCTTCTCCGACACGGTGAACCGCCAGATGGCGCCGCACCAGCGCGACCTGGGCCTGAAGGTCAAACAGTCGAACCTGTGCGCCGAGATCATGCTGCACACCGGCCGCGACCACCTGGGCGTGGACCGGACCGCCGTCTGCTGCCTGTCGTCGGTCAATGCCGAGACCTTCCTGGAGTGGCGCGAAGAGCCCAAGTTCATCGAAGACATCATGCGCTTCCTGGACAACGTCCTGGAGGACTTCATCCGCCGCGCCCCGCCGGAAATGAAGGCCGCCGTCTATTCGGCCAAGCGCGAACGTTCGGTCGGCCTGGGCCTGATGGGCTTCCACTCCTTCCTGCAAGGCCAGGGCGTCGCCTTCGAAAGCGCCATGGCCAAGTCGTGGAACATGCGCCTGTTCAAGCACCTGCGTCGCGAGGCCGACAAGGCCAGCCGCCTGCTGGCCGAAGAGAAGGGCCCCTGCCTGGACGCCGAGGAGCGCGGCGTTATGGAGCGGTTCAGCCACAAGCTGGCCATCGCCCCGACCGCCTCGATCTCGATCATCTGCGGCGGGACGTCGGCGGGCATCGAGCCGATCCCGGCCAATATCTACACCCACAAGACCCTGTCGGGCTCGTTCGCGGTCAAGAACCCCTATCTGGAGCGCCTGCTCGACGAAAAGGGGATCAACACCGAAGCGGTCTGGAACTCGATCCTCGAGCACGAGGGCTCGGTCCAGCACCTGGACGCCCTGAACGAGGACGAGAAGGGCATCTACAAGACCGCCTTCGAACTGGACCAGCGCTGGGTGGTGGAACTGGCCGCCGACCGCGCCCCGGAAATCTGCCAGGCCCAGTCGCTGAACCTGTTCATCCCGGGCGACGTCAACAAATGGGACCTGCACATGCTGCACTGGTCCGCCTGGGAACGCGGCGTGAAGTCCCTGTACTATCTGCGCTCCAAGTCGGTGCAGCGCGCCGCCTTCGCCGGCGCCGAGGACAAGGCCGAGGCGGTCATCGATCCGAACCAGCCCGACCTCTTCTCCATGCCCAAGACCGACTACGACGAGTGCCTGGCCTGCCAGTAGGCGGTCGGACGCCAGACCTGAAAGGGCTCCGCGCAGGCGGGGCCCTTTTTCACGACTGGAACTCCGGCGCCGCAGCGTCGTTCAAAAGGGACGAAACAGTGTCTTGAAAATGTCTGTTGGAGTCTGGTTGCACCTGGTGCAAGCTGGAGAACAGCGGACGGTGGGGAGACCGAATGCGCGTTGTGGTGTGGAGCGTTGGAGTGGGAATCGTCCTGGCGGCAGCCGGGTTCGCCGACTCGCGCGCCCAGGCCTGGATCCCCGGCGCCTTCGACGAAACTCACGCGACGGCTCAAACCCTGACCGCGCGCCTCAATGAGCAAGGCGGGTTCCGCGTCACGCCCGACGCCCGCTTCGGATCCGAAATCGAGATGAGCGCGCCCCTGCGGCCGGCCGAAACCGAGGGTCTGGCAGCCGCCACCCGCAGTGACATCTGGATCGACCGCAAGGCTTTCACCGACCGGGTCACGCTGGAAACCGCCGGGCGATTGCGTCGCGCCGACGGCTCGCCCCTGCCGGTCACGCCGATCGACCGGGCCGAGCTGGACGCGGAAGCCTATGACCTGCGCTATGTTCGCGGCTTCCGCGGCGCCGTCGGACACACGCCGTCCGGCCTGGAAGTCAGTCTGACGCCCCACGCCGGTTTCGGCCTGGGCAGCGACGGCGGATCGGCGGAGGCCGGGGCCACCCTGAAGATCGGCGAAGGCCTGGATCGTCTCGCCCCCGACGGAACCGCGCGCTTCGGCGAGCGTCCCCGGTGGTATCTCTACGCCGCCGGGTCCGGCCGGGCGGTCGGCTATAATTTCGCCCGCACCCGCGACGGCGACTACGCCCGCTCCGGCTATACCCAGGATCGAGGCGGCTTCCTGGGCGACGCCTCGGTCGGCGTGGCCTATCGCCGGGGCGACGTCCAGACCTCCGTCGGTCTGGTCTATCGCGAGATCGACGCCGGCAAGGGGCTGCGCGGCATGAACGGCCTCGACACCGATCTGGACGAGGGCCTGATCGCCTTCCAGCTGTCGATCAAGCCGCGCCGCTGACCCGCACCTTCGGGTCGTCGCGCATCAGCGAACCTCCGACACCGCCACGCCCTCTCGCCTCGGATCCGCGCCGCCGTCCCACCGGCCGTCGCGCCACATCGCTCCATGCAGGCCCGAGGTCTCGGTTGCATTGGGTCTGAGGCTCATGCCCGCCGCCCCCAGGGCGTCGCGGATGTCCGGCGCGATCAGGGCCGTATCGGCGCCGACCATCTCGCCGCGCACCACCAGATTGGGCAGGGCGACAGCCTCCTGCATCGGCAGGCCCCAGTCGATCACCCCGATCAGGGCCTTGGCGACATAGGCCAGGATACTGGACCCGCCCGGCGAGCCGATGGCCCCGACCAGACGGCCCTGACGGTCCAGGATCAGCACCGGCGTCATCGACGACCGCGGCCGCTTGCCCGCCGCCACCGCATTGGCCGCGGGATGGCCGTCCTCGCTCGGGGTGAAGGAGAAGTCGGTCAGCTGATTGTTCAGGAAGAAACCCTCGACCATCCGGCCGTTGCCGAAGATGCTCTCGACCGTGGTCGTCATGCTGACCGCGTTCCCCTCCGCATCGACGACGACCATGTGCGAGGTGCCGCCGGGCTCGGCCGTGCGGTCCGCGCCGCGCGGGGGCGAGCCCGTGGGGGCGCCGGGCGTCGCGGGACCGTTCAGGGTCGGCGCCAGGGCCGCGCGCGCGGCGACATAGTCCGGATCCAGCAGGCCGGCGATCGGCACGCCGACGAAGTCCGCATCCCCCACATAGCGGTCGCGGTCGGCGTACATCAGACGCTGCAGCCGGCCGAAGGCGACCCAGGCGGCCGGGCTGTCGGGGCCCTTTCGGATGTCGGGCGTCTGCTCGGCCATGGCCAGGAACTGCAGCAGGGCCACCCCGCTGGACGGCGGCGGGGGCACGCAGACGACATAGATCCGGTACGGACGGCACAGGGCGTCGCGACGCAACGGGCGATAGGCGGCGATGTCCGTCTCGGTCAGGCCGCCGGGGCGCGGCGCCTCGGCCACTGTTTGGGAGATCTCGCGCCCGATGCGGCCGCCGTACAGAACGCCCGGCCCTTCGTTCGCCAGGGCCGCCACGGTTCGGGCATAGGCGGGGTTCCGCATCACGTCGCCGGCCCGATAGGGTTCGCCGTCCGGCCGGGTGAAATAGGCTTTGGCCCACCGGGTTCTCGCCTGGGGCGCGGGGCCGTTGATCATGCCGGCCAGGCGCGGGCTGACCACGAAGCCGTCGCGCGCCAGGCGTTCGGCCTCGCCGAACAGGTCGCGCCATTCCAGCCGGCCGTGATCCTTCTGCGCCATGGCCAGCATGGCCACCGCGCCCGGCGCCCCGGTCGAGCGCCCCGACAACAGGGCGTCGATGAAGGCCAGCGGCTTGCCGTCCTCATAGAACAGTTCGGGCGTGGCCGAGGCCGGCGCCGTCTCGCGGCCGTCATAGGCCGTCACCTGTCCGGTCGCCGCCTCATAGCTCATCAGGAAGGCCCCGCCGCCCAGACCCGACGACTGGGGCTCCACCAGGCCCAGGACCGCCTGTACGGCGACAGCGGCGTCCACCGCCGACCCGCCGCGCCGCAGCACCTTCATCCCCGCCTCGACCGCCAGCGGATTGGCCGCCGCCACGAAGGGGCCGCGCGCAGGCGTCCCGGCCTCCGGCGTCGTCGCCTGACCCTGAACCGGTGTCTCGGCCGCTGTCGGAGCGCCCCCGCCCGCCGTCTGGCAGCCGGCGATGACAATGGGAATGAGCAGGACGGCGAGACGACGGCGGATGAAATGCATGAGAAAATCCGGACGAGGGAGGACGTCGTCTCCCGACCTAGGCCGTCCCGGCGTCCGCGCCAACCGCCGACCACGCAGAAACTGCATTCCGCCGCTTGCGCCCGCCGGTTTCTACGGCTAAAGACCCGCCCTCGCCGCAAGGCAGCCGCACCCGTAGCTCAGCTGGATAGAGCACCAGACTACGAATCTGGGGGTCGGGCGTTCGAATCGCTCCGGGTGCGCCATATTTTTCAACGAGTTAGCTGATCGCTATGCTGTAGTCGTTGAGGTTGTTACAGACAATTTACAGATGGTGTTACAGCGTGACCTCGGTGCGCATGCCGCCATTTTTCAACGCGCGCAGGCGAATCTTTTCGTCAATACGATCCTGGCCAGAGTCCGCCGTCAGTCGCCGGCTTGCCTGAGAGCGATAGATTCGCGCAGCACGCTCGCTCTTGTGCTCAAGCTGAGCCATAATTTCTGCGTCGGACGAACCGGCGTGTGCCAGTTCAATGCCTCGTGAATGTCGAAGGCCGTGAATGGTAAGTTGAGGTCGAATTTTTCCTTTGGCCGACAAGGCTTCGATGACGCGGTCGAACGCGTGGTTCAGCGCGCGCTCCTTCCACTGTTTGTCAATCGGCGTCTAAAAGGGACCCCCTATCGGCGTGCAATAGGGACCCCCTTTTGAGGTTCGGGATGGACGTCAC